>NZ_JBICYZ010000004.1:0-307578 GCF_043201465.1 Kitasatospora sp. NPDC048298 | reverse complement strand
CGGAGCCACCAGCATCTCCATGCGACCGAAGAAGAACGGCCTGATCCACGTCGGCTTCTCCCGCGCCGACTGCCGGCCCTGCCCCATCCGCGCCCAGTGCACCACCTCCGCCCCCCACGTGAGCCGGACCCTGCAGATCCACCCCGAACCCGTCCACACCGCCCGCACACGGATACAGGCCGAACAAGACACCCCCGAGTGGCGCCAGGCATACCGGGCCCGCGCCGGGATCGAAGGCACCATCTCACAAGCGGTCCGAGGCCCCGGCCTGCGACGATCCCGCTACCGAGGGCTCACCAAAACCCACCTGCAAAACGTCCTCACCGGCATCGCGATCAACATCCGCCGACTCGGCACCCACTACGACACCACCACCCGACCAGACCGCCACCCCACCCGCATCCACACACTCTGCACCCAACACGCCATCGCAGCAGCGGCCTGACCCAGATCAAATACTTCGCCAGCAGAGTCGGTGGGCCGACTTCCTGCGCACCCGGCCGCTCCCCGCAGAGGGCTGACCTGCGTCGCGCCGGGTTGACGGGAGCGTGACCCGGTACGGCCGGGGGCGTTGGTTGAGCGTGAGTGGTTTTGGGCGGCTGCCGGGGCCGGAGTGGCAACCGGGTGAGGAAACGATCCTGCGCGGCGCCCCGGACCGGCCGCCGGAGGTCCCGAAGGGGGCGGAGGTGTCGCGGGCGCCGGAGGTGCCCGACGCCCCCGACGGGCCGGACGCACCCGATGCACCCGATGCACCGGACGCACCGGAGGCGCCGGAGGCGCCGGAGGCGCCCATCTACGCCGAGCTGGCCCGGCGCTGGCAGGCCGAGGGGCGAGCCGTCCCCGGACTGCCCGATCCGGTCTGGGAGTCGCTGGCCGCCCCGGCCAGGGCTCAGTCGGCGGTGTCCGGCTCGGGCCGGAGACCGTTCGAAGGTCCGGCCTGGGGTTCGCCCTGGAGTTCGGAGCGGAGGACCCCGGCGGCGGGCTCGGGGTGGAACCCCGGATAGAACTGCCGCGTCCAGCGGCGGAACAGCCCGATCGAACGCTCCCCGGGCACGAGCCGGGGCTGCGCCAGGTACCGCTTGTGGGCCAGCACCGGCCGGTCCTGCTTGATGATCCGCACCGAGGCCCGCAGCGCCGCCCAGGAAGCCGCCCGGTCGACGGCCCGCGCCGCGCCGACCCCCGGCACCGGCACCGTGGCGGTCACCGCGAACCGCACCCTGGTCCGCCACGGCGCGATCGGCGTCGGCAGCACCCACACCCACAAGGTGCCGCCCACCTGCGGCAGTTCCACCTCCAGCCGGCTCATCCCGAGCCCGGCGAGCGTCACCGGCTGCTCCAGGTTCACCGCGCCCAGCCCCGGGAACCGGGTGGTGGTGCGCTGGTGGACGGTGAACAGCGGGCCGGCCACCTCCGGCGGGGCGGTCTCCCGGGTGTCCAGGCCGTGCAGCACCCGCACGTGCCGGAAGTCGACGCTGTTCTCCATCACCTCCTGGGGGTGGGAGGCCACCTCTCCGCTCCACCACGCCAGCGGCCGCACCCCGAGAGCCGGCGGCAGCTCCCAGGTGGGCGAACCGGTGTCCCGGCCACCGTCCGGTCCGCCGTTCAGCCCGCCGTCAGGGCCGCCGTCAGGGCCGCACCAGACGAACAACGCGCCGTCCCGCTCGCACAGGTGGCGCCGCGCCAGCGAGGCCCGGAACCGGACGCCGTCCGGCGAACCGGTGCACGAGCCGTCCGGGCCGAACGCGAAGCCGTGGAACGGGCAGACCAGCTCCTCGCCCCGGACCGTCCCGCCCGCCCCGAAGTGCGCGCCCAGGTGAGGGCAGTGCGGGCCGACCGCGCGGACCGCGCCCCGGCGCGTCCGGTACAGCACCACGTCCTCGCCCATCAGCCGGACGGTGCGCACCCGCCCGGGCGGCAGGTCCCGGGCCCGGCCGACGCAGAACCAGCCGGTGGGGTACGGCAACGGGGCGGCGTGCTCGTCCATGCGGAGTTCACCTCGATGGCTTGACAGCCGTGTGAACGTACCAGGCGACGTGCTCGCGCACGGCGTACATCTCCACCGTGGAGCGGAGATTGATCCACTTGGCGGGATCGCCGAAGCGCCGCACCAGCTCCCACGGCAGTCGGAAGTACGCGTGCACCGCCTCCGAGGTCGGCAGGTAGTGCGGCGTCGCGTCCAGTGCCTCCTCGACCTCGAACCCGGCCCCGGCGAGCAGCCGGGGGAGGTTGCCGGCGTGGTAGATCCTGGCGCCGGTCATCGTCATCGCGTCCAGGAACGGCTCGATCAACGCCCTTGCCGCAGGCTCCAGTTTCTCCAGCGGGCCGGTGCTCATCGGGCCGAGCAGCACCAGCCGGCCGCCCGGGCGCAGCACCCGGTGGAGCTCGGCCAGCGCCCGGGACGGGTCGTAGGAGTGGACCAGCGTCTCCATCGAGTACGCGCCGTCGAACTCCCCGTCGCCGAACGGGAGTCGATGGAAGTCCCCGAAGCGGAACGCCGTCCGCCCGCCCGTCCGCGCCCGCGCGCTGAGCCGGCGGGCCTCGGCGAGGTGGAAGTCCAGGACGTCGACCCCGGTCACCTCCAGCCCGAACCGCACGGCCATCGCCCGCGCCACCACCCCGGCCCCGCACCCGGCGTCCAGCACCCGCGCCCCCGCGGGCAGCGCCAGCTTGCGCCCCAGCACGTCCTGCAACTGCCGCTGCGCCCGCCACAGCCGCCACTTCGACTGCCCCGGCTCCGTCCACCCCCAGTGCCGCGCGTTGCGCGCCACCCGGGTGTAGAACCACCGACTCCCCGCCCGCCCGTACACCCTGCGCAGCCCGGCCAGATCGAGCCCCTCAGCACCCATGGCACCTGGCTACCCGCCCAGCGGCCTCGCTATCCGACGACAGGGGCGGACTCCCCGATGGAGGGAATCATGTGGTCATGTGATGAAGATGGCTCGCGAAAGATCGGTCGGATCGCCCCGACTGTTCAAGCGCGAAGCGCCAAGCCTCGACCTATGGCTCGAACTTGTGGATGGCACCCGTGTCCGGACGTGACCGCCAGGAGCGCTTCAGCTGCGCCCAGCGGGCCTCCTGTTCCTCGGTGAGGACGCCCCGGAGCTCGGCCAGCTTGAGGAGTTGGGCCTCGGCGTCGGCGCCCAGGGGCTGGGCCTCGGCGCGGTAGTGGTCGGTGAGGAGGGCGTCGAGTTCGGGGCGGGTGAGGGCGGGGTCGAGGCGTTGGGCGAGCTTGGCCATGTTGCGGTAGGAGCCCTGGAGGAGGAAGGGGGGCTCGGTGCGGGCGCGGTCGTCCTGGGCGGCGGAGGCGAGGTAGGCGCGGTTGACGGCCAGGACGGTGGAGCGCAGGTGGAGCAGGCCGGCCAGGACGGCGGTCATCCGCTCGGCCTCGGCGGCGGGCCAGGCGCCGGCCAGGGTGCCGCCGGGCAGGCCGCGGGCGCGGGCGAGCAGGGTGTCCAGGTCGGTGCGCTCGGCGGTGGCGAGCGGGGCGAGGTGGGGGTTGGCGGGCAGGGCGTTCTCGACGAAGCTGAGCGCGAAGAGGTCCTCGCGTCCGGCGACGGCGTCGCCCAGGTTCCACACGTCGGCGCGGTTGGCGAGCATGTCGGGCAGCCGGAAGAGGCGGCCGGACTCGGTGTACGGGTTGGCGGCCATGACCACGGCGAAGCGCTTGCCGCGCAGGTCCCACTCGCGGGCCTCGCCGTCCCAGACGCCGTCGATCCGGCGCTGGGCGTCGCACAGCGGGATGAAGCGCTGGAGGAACTCGGGCGAGGTGTGCTGGACGTCGTCCAGGTAGAGCAGCACGTTGTCGCCCGCGTGCAGGGCGAAGTTGAGCTTCTCGAGCTCGCGCCGGGAGGTGGCGTCGGGGGCCTCGGCCGGGTCCAGCGAGGTGACCCGGTGGCCGAGCGCGGGGCCGCTGACGGAGACCAGCAGCAGGCCGAGCCGCTCGGCGAGGTACTCGACCAGGGTGGTCTTGCCGTAGCCGGGCGGGGAGACCAGCAGCAGCAGGCCGCTGCGGTCGACCGGCCCGCCGGACTCGGCGGTGCCGAGCTGCTTGGCGAGGTTGTCGCCGACCAGCGGCAGGTACACCTGGTCGATGAGCCGGTTGCGGACGAAGCCGTTGAGCGGGGCGGGCCGGTACTGGTCGAGCCGCAGCCGGGCGTGCTCGGCGGCCAGCAGGTCGCCGCGCAGCCGCTGGTAGGCCCGGTAGCCGGGCATCTCGACCTGCTCGAACTCCGCTACCCGGGCGAGTAGTTCGTCCAGGCGCAGGTCGAGCGCCCCGCCCGTGACTCGCGGGTGGTCGCCGAGCAGCCCGGTGACCCGGGCGCCCACGGCCCCCTCGGCGGGCCGGCGCGGCAGGGACGGGCAGAGCAGCGCTGCGGCGGCCTCGGCGAGGTCGGCCGGATTGGCGTCGGAGGATCCGGACTCCAGCCAGGTGGTGGCGAGTTGGCGCCGTACGGGCAGCAGCGCGGGCTCCTCGGGCAGTGCGGCCAGCGCCTCGGTGAGGCCGGCCGACTCGGGGGCGGCGCGGAACTTGTCGAGCAGTGCGGCGGCGCCCGCCGAGTGGGCGAAGCTGGGTGCGGCGGCGGCCAGTTCGGCCACCAGGTAGGGCCCGGCGGGCTCCGCTCCCGGGACGAAGTCGGCGACGGCGGCGGTGAGTTCGTCGGCGAGCGAGGCCAGCGCGTCCAGCGCGGCCGCCGCCGGGGCGCCGCCGAAGGCGTCCCGGGCGAGGCCCAGCGAGCGGGCCCGGGTGTGCCAGAGCAGCCGCTGCCGTTCGTCGGTGCCGTGGGCCCAGTACAGCTGCGCGGCCGCCCGGGCGGCCGCCGGGTGGCGCAGCAGTCCGGCCTCGGCGTCGAGCCGGAGCAGGGCGCGGAGCAGCAGCGCGGCGTCGTGGTCGTGCACGCCGCGCTGGTAGCCCTCGTCCGGGCGTTGCTCGGCAGCCCGCCGGACGTACTCCAGCAGGTCGCCGTCCGCGGGCGGCGACCCGGCCTCGGCGGCCGACAGCAGGCTCGCCGCGAGGTACTCGGCGCGGTACAGCCGCGGGGTCTCCGAGGGCAGCGGGCGGTCCCAGTACCGCTCGGTGGCGGCGAAGGCCGGGTCGGTGACGGGGGAGCGGTAGTCGGTGCCGGTGAGGGTGAAGGCTGGGCGCCCGCGCCAGGGCACCAGGGCGAGTTCGGGCCGCTGGGTGGTGACGGCGAACAGGTGCCGGCCCAGTCGCAGGGTGCCGGGGCCGTCTCCGGCGAGTTCGGCGCGGTCGCGCAGGGCCCGGTGGGCGCGGCTGCGGGCGGCGCGCAGCCGGCCGGTCAGCTCCTCGGCCCGGACCCGGTCGCCGAGTGCGGTCAACTGCCCTGCGAGGTCGCGGAGTTTGACGGCCGTCGGGTCGGCGGCGAAGGCCGCCTCGATCTCCTCGGCGGAGTCCAGTGCGGCCAGTCGGCGGTGCAGGGTGTCGAGGATGCGTTCGGCGGAGCCGGCCAGCCGGTCGGCGCGCCGGGCCCGCTCCTCCAGCAGGTGCTGGCGGCGGGCGGTGAGCGCGTCGTGGATCTCGGTGCGCCGGGCGGTGAGCTGCTCGCCGAGGGCCGGGTCGGCGTCGGCGAAGCGGGTCTCCAACTGCTCGATCCGCAGCAGCAGTCGACCGAGCTGCTCGTCGCAGGCCTCGGGGGTGTCGGCGGCGGCGAGCGCGGCGGTGGTGGCCTGGCCGAGCAGGGCGGTCTCGGCGGCGAACTCGGCGGCGGCCTCGCGGGTGCGCAGCTCGCGGCGGCGCACGGTCAGCACGGACCGGGCCCGGTTGAGCAGGCCGAGGACGTCGGCGAGCCGGTCGAGGATCGCGGTGCGGGTGGTGGCGTCGGCCAGGTCGAGGGTGCCGACCAGCTCCGAGACGGTCTGCAACGCCTCGCTCTGGGAGCCGAGTTCGAGCCCCAGCGGCTCGGCCTCGGCGGCGGTGGCGATGGCGGAGCAGCGCTCGGCTAGTTCGCCGGCCCGACGCCGGTGCGGCTCGAAGGCGGTCGGTTCGGCGAGTTGGACGACGGCGCGGTCGGCGGCCTCGGCCAGCCCCTCGGCGAGGTGCGCGGCGAGCGCGTCGATCCGCTGGACGTCGGCGCGCGGCAGCTCGCGCAGCGCCTCGACGCGCCCCTGGGCGCGACGCAGAGCGGCCAGCCGGTCGACCCACTCGGCGGCGTCGGCCAGCGTCTCGCCGCGGGCGGTGCGCAGCAGGCCCTCGACGTGCTCGGCGGCCTCGTCGGTCCGCCGGGCGGCGTGCGCGGTGAGCTGGGCGACGGCCTCGTATTCGGCGACGACCTGCCGGGCGGTGTCGCGGATCTCGGCGAGCGGCGCGGCGAGGTCGCCGAGGCCGCTCTGGCCGAGCCAGTGGTGCCGGTCGGCGGTGCGGGTGCAGGCGGCGAGGACGGCCTGGTGGCCGGCCGGGGTGTCGGCGCCGGCCGCGGCCAGCCGGGCCAGGGCCAGGCAGTCGGCCAGGCCGCGGACCAGGTCGGCGTTGCCGATCCGGGCCAACGGGCCGCTGCCGGACGGCTGTTCGGCGGCGAAGCGCTCGCTGGTGAACGGGGTCTGCCAGAGCTGGACGGTGTGCAGCCGGCTCGGCCCGTCCTCGGCCGGGCGCAGGGCGATCAGGGTGCCGTCGGCGAGCAGCGCGTAGCCCTGGCACGGCAGCGGGGCGGCGGCCTCCTGGCGGACGCTGTTGTACGGCTGGAGCAGGGCGCGGCCGTCGACGGGGGAGCGGAACTCGTACAGCACGTCCTCGCCGTTGGGCGACAGGACGGTGCGCTCGTACACCAGGCCGTCGACCGGCTGGTCGAAGGTGCGCACGGTGCCGTCCACCAGGTGGCAGCCGCCGGGGAAGGCGACGCCCTGGTCGGCGGGCAGCCGCAGGCAGGCCTGGCCGAGCGCGTCGATCCGGGTGACGGTGCCGGTGGGCAGGTGGACCACCAGGTGCCGCTCGGTCTCCTCCTGGTACGGGCGCACGCGCACCAGCAGCAGGGTGCCGATCCGGGCATGGGCGATCCGGGCGTCGGCAAGGGTCTGGAGGGCCTCGGCGAGCGGCTCGCGGTGCAACTCCCGGCCGTCCGGGGTGGTGATGGTCAGTCGGCCGCCGTCGACGCCGACCAGCAGCTCGCCGGCCAGGTCGGCGCGGGGCGGGCGGCCCGGGCCGGCGGGCAGCTGGTCGTCCCGGGTGAGCGCGGTCCAGGGCAGCTGTCGGCCGTCGGCGGGGGTGTGGTCGCGCTCGCCGCGCCCGTCCAGGTAGGACGGCCGGGCGCCCTCGGTGAGGCCGCCGTCCAGGCGCCAGCGCAGCACCCGGACGTCGGTGGCGGCCGGGCCGGTGCGGAAGACGGCGAGCAGCCGGCCGTCCACCGGGCGCAGCCGCTCCAGCCGGGCGTCGCGGAAGTAGCGGCGCAGGTCGGCGAGGTCCTGGCGCAGCCGGGGGTCGTCCAGCAGGGTGCCCTCGGCGGGCGCGGGGGAGAGGTCCGGGTGGTGCAGGCCGAGGACATCGGTGAAGTCCTCGTCGCCGTCGGTGGGTTGGGCCGGGCGGGTGCCGAGCAGCAGCTGCCCGCCGGCGGCGGTGAGGTCCTGCGGCAGGCAGGCCCGGGCGGTGGTGAGCCGCCCGGTGCCGGCCAGCCGCAGCTCCCCGCCGCCGAACTCGGCGACCCGGCGGGCGTTCAACGCCTGGGCCCGGTCGGCGAGTTCGGCGGCGGCTCGGGCGAGCCGGTCACGCAGGACCTCGTAGGTGCCGGCGTCGAGCCGGGCGTCGAGGGCGTCCACGGTCACGGTCACGTTCCTCGGTTGAAGCGGGTTGAGTCGGGTGAGTCGGTCGGATTGGGCGAGTCGGTCGGCTCGGCTGAGACGGTCGGCTCGGGCGAAACGGTCGGCCCGGGTGAGCCGCTCGGCTCGGGTGGGTCGGCTGACGCGGCCGCTCGGCCGGTCACTTGGAGCCGTTGGCCGCGGCGAGGCCGCCGGCCAGTGCCCCGATCGGGGTCTCCGCGACGCCCAGCTTCCGTGCCGAGTCGAGCAGTTGGCGCAGCTGACCGGCCTGGTCGCCGGCCCCGGAGCCGATCAGCTTCATCAGCAGGGCGGACACCGTCAGGTTCTGCACGTCCGCCGTGGAGACCGAGGAGAGTACCCGGGTGAGGTCCTCGGTGAAGCTCGCCCGCCCGTCCAGCCAGGGGCCGGCCAGGGTCTGCGCGGTCTGCGAGTGGCCGACGAAGGCGTCCACGCTCTTGCCGGCCGTCACCGACTGCACCAGCCGGTCGAAGAACACCGAGTCCCCGCCGACGATGTCGATCTTCGCCTTCTCCAGCCCGGCCGCGACCAGCGCCGCCTGGGCCTCGGCGATCTGCCGCTGGGCGTCCAGCCCGGCCAGCCGGACGTCCTTCTCGGCGGCCAGCCGCAGGCGGTACTCCTCGTGCCCGCGCGAGGCCTCGTCCAGCTTGGCCATCGCCGCGGCCTTCTCGGTCAGGCCCTCGGCCTCGGCCTTCAGCTTCCCGCCGATCTCCAGCGCGGCGGCCTTCGCCTTCTCGGCCTGGACGACGGCCTCGGCGCGGCCGACCTTCTCCACCGCCGCGGCCTCCTGCTCGCGGACCTGGACCCGGGCCAGCCCCTCGGCGGCGGCCTCCGCCCGGACGCCCTCGGCCATCCGGATCTTGGCGGCCGCGTCCAGCTCGGCGGCCTGCTGCCGGGCCTCGGCCATCACCAGCGCCTCGCGGGCCTTGTGCGCGGCGGCCTGCTCGGCGGCCTCGGCGGCCTTGATGTCCTTGACGAGCTTCTCCTGCGCCTCGGCCTCGGCCTGGATCACCACGGCCTTGCGGACGCGCTCGGCCTCCTCGGTGGCGCGCAGGGTCTTGACGGCCTCCTCCTGCTCGGCGACGGTGCGGTCCACCGCGACCCGCTCGCGGACCACGTCGGCGACCTCGCGCTTGGCGGACTCGACCTCCTTCGCCTTGGCGATCGTGGCCAGTTCGGTCTCCCGCTCGCGGCCGACGACCTCCAGCAGACGGTCCTTCTCGATCCGCTCGTTCTCCACCGCGATCACCCGCTCGCGGTTCTTCTGCGCCACCGCGACCTCGCGGGCCTGGTTCTCCCGCTGCACCCCGAGCAGCTCCTCGGTGCGCAGGAAGGCGGTCTGGGCGTTGAGCCGCTCCTCCTCCTGCACCCGGGCGATCACCGCGTCCTCCTTGGCCCGCAGGGTCTCGATCTCGCGGCGCTGGCGGATCTCGGCGTCGGCCTGCCGGCGCTCCAGCTCCAGGACGGCCTCCCGGGCGTCCACGTTCTGCCGGGTGATCTCCTTCTGCTCGTTGCGCTGGTACTCGTTGGTGCGCACGTGCTCGATCGCGGTCAGTTCGGTGATCTTGCGGATGCCCTGGGCGTCCAGGATGTTGTCTGAGTCCAGCTGGCTCATCGGGGTCTGTTCCAGGTGGTCGATGGCCGCGTCCTCAAGGGTGTAGCCGTTGAGGTCGGTGCCGATGACCGCGATGATCTGGTCCCGGAACTCGTGCCGGTGGGTGTACAGGTCGGTGAAGTCCAGCTGCTTGCCGACGGTCTTGAGCGCCTCGGCGAACTTGACCGCGAAGAACTCCTGGATCGCCTGCGGGTCGCTGGCCCGGGCGGTGCCGATCGACTGCGCGACCTTGATGACGTCCTCGACGGTCTTGTTGACCCGGACGAAGAACGAGATCCGGATGTCCGCGCGGATGTTGTCGCGGCAGATCAGGCCGTCCCGGCCGGCCCGGTGGATCTCCACCGTCTTGGCGGTGATGTCCATCAACTCGGCCTTGTGGAGCACCGGGAGGACGATCGCGCCGGTGAAGGTCACGTCCACCTTCTTCGTCCGGGAGACGATCAGTGCCTTGCCCTGCTCGACCTTCTGGAACAGGCGGCCCACGAACAGCAGCATGGCGAGCAGGATGAGCAGCACGACGGCGACGAGCACGCCGAAACCCACGGCGATGGTGTCCATCACGGAGTCCTTTGACGAGATGGCGAGTTGGTGCGAAGAGAAGAAAAAAGAAGAGAGGTGCGTTGAAGGCGGAGGTGAAGGGGGAGGGTGAACCGGTGAACCGGTGAGGCGTCAGGTGACGGACGGCGGATCGAAGGGCGCCACCAGGAAGTGCTCGCCCTCGGCGTCGTAGTCGAAGATCAGGGCGGTCCGCCCGGCCGTCAGAGCCGGTTCGGGCTCCGCCGTGCGGACCTGGACGGTCGCGGTGGAGCCGTCCTCCGCGGTGACCTCGGCCTGCCCGAAGTCGGCAGTCACCCGGCCGGTCCGGATCACGCAGACCCGGCCGACGAAGTCCCCCCGGGTGGCCGGCCGGTCCTGCGGGAACAGCCGCGACAGCGGCCGGACGAGCGCCCGGGTTCCCGCCCAGGAGGCGACCAGCGCGACGACGAACACGCCGCCGCGCGCCGGTGCCCCCGAGGTGAGGACGGTGCCGGCCAGGCTGACGAACCAGGCGAGCGCGACCAGCAGCGACACCGCCACCGTCACGGGCACCCCGCCCAGCCCCAGCCTGTCCAGCACGCCCGCGTGGTGGCCGGAGCCGCTCCGGTCGGATCCCCCGTCGGCATCGTGCCCCCCGGCACCGTGCCCACCGTGACCGTGTCCCCCGTGACCGGCGTCCGCGGCGTGTCCGGCGTGTCCCCCGTGCCCGGCACCCAGGTGGTGCCCCGCGTGCCCGACGTCCACGTGGTGCCCGCCGCCGTGCCCCCCGTGCACGGCGCCGGGCACCAGACCGCCGAACAGCATCAGCAACCAGTACCCGACCACCACCACCAGCGCGAAGCTGAACAGCGCCGTCGGAAAGGCCAGCGCGGCCGCGAAGAATCCCCCCATCCCGGCCGCCCTCCCCCGCCCTTCCGACGGCACCGCGCTTCGGCGCCGGGGAGATCATGGCAGTGCCGGGCGCGGCCGCACATTGCCAGGATCCGGCAATCTTTACGCCCTCTTGACACCCTGGTACGCACGGCCCGCGTGACACTGCAACAACCGGGCAACAGGACGACCGTCGGACGGCCGCAACGGGGCCCCGCGGGTTTGGCGCCGCGGGGGCGCAGTGGCGGTACCGCAACCGCGGTGGCGGTGCCGCAGGACGGCGGGACTGCAACCGTAGTGAGCGACACTGCAACCGTAGTGGGTGGTACTACAGCCGTAGTCTCCGGACCGCGCCGGAACTACAGCGGTCGTTCCGGCCAGTTCAGCAGCCGCGCCCCCATGGCCGCCGTCTCCAGGGTGAAGCGCTGGAGTGCGTCCGCCGGGTCGTACCCGGTGAGCGTCTTGATCCGCTCCAGCCGGTAGCCCAGGGTGCGCACGCTCAGGCCCAGCCGGCGGGCCGCCTCCGCGTTCACGTACGCCGCCTCCGCGTGCACCACGATGGTGTCCAGCAGCGGCCGGGCGCCGCCACGCGCCTCGGTCAGCGGGCCGAGCACGCTGCGCACCAGGTCGGCCATGGCGGCCCGGTCGCGCATCAGCACCGGGAAGACCAGCAGTTCCTCGGCCCGCAGCTGCCGGGCCGGCAGGTCCAGCCGGTGCGCGTAGTCCAGTGCGTCCAGCGCCTCCTCGTAGCTGCGCGGCACCCCGCTGGGCCCCGAGTGCCGGCGGCCGGTCGCCACCCGGCGCACCGGCCGGTAGCCCGGCCCGGGGCGCAGCGCCAGCTCGGCGAAGGCCTCCAGTACGGCCCGCTCGGCGTCGGGGGCGATGCAGACCAGCCGGCCGTCCTTGCTGGCCAGCAGCACGTCCCGCTCGCCGAACCGCCCGCTCAGCTCCCGCTCCACCCGGTGCACCAGCGGATGCACGTCCGCGAACGGCTCGTCGCCCACCGCGACGGCCACCGTGTACGCACCCGCCAGCCGCAGCCCGAAGCGCTCCGCGCGCTCCGCGAGCAGTCCGAGGTCACTGCGACCGAACAGCAGGTCGTCGATGAACTCCCGCCGCGCCGCCTCCTCCTGGCGGACGGCCAGGCGCTGCGCCCGCTCGTGGCCCTCGCCCAGCGCGGCCAGCGCGGCGTCGGTGGCGCCGAGCACCGCGTCGCCCATCCGGCGCAGCTCGGTGACGCTGCTCGCGGCGGTCGTCCCGGGCAGGGTCTGCCAGGCTCGCCGGGCCGCGGCCAGGCAGTGCGCGACCACCTCACGCAGCCCGTACCCGGCCTCCGCGCAGTGCTCGCCCAGCTTGCGCAGGCGCTCCAGCTCCTCGCGGCGCAGCAGCCGGCCGGTTCTGGAGACGTCGGCGAGCAGGACGAGGTAGACCTCGGCCAGCTCGGTGGGTATGTCGTGGTCGTTACCCTCGATCACCGTGTCCTGCCATCCCCCGTACGGCCTGGTGTTTCGGCGCTGAACTTATCAGGGACGCCCCAGGTCGGGACGGCTGCGGCGGCCCCCGCGGCCGGTCGTGGGCGGCCCGGGCGAACGGTCCCGGACGGCCCGGCCGGAGCGCGCGCCACCGCCGTCGATCCGCCGTCGATCCGCCGCAGCCCGTACGGCGCCGGGTCGCCGTGGCCCGCCTACGGGGGTGGGATGGAGGGATGTACCGGTCCGGGCTTGCCGGGCGGCCCCCGGAGGGGTTACACATCCAGACGTCGCCGCCGTGCCGCCTCCGGAGCCCCCGCCTCCGGAGCCCCCGTCTCCGGAGCCCCGTCCAGAGCCCGGGTGCGGCCCCACCGAAAGGCCCCGCATGTCCCTGGTCAACTTCCGCGACGCCGCCACCCTCGGCGACCCCGAGGGCCGGCGGGTCCGTCCCGGTGTGCTGTACCGCTCCGCCCAGCCGTTCCCGGCCGCCGACGAGGCCACCGTCACCCAGCTGCGCGGCTGCGACATCCGCACCATCGTGGACCTGCGGGACCCGCGGGAGACCGACCCCGCCGACTGGGCCGCCGCCGAGGCCGCCGGCATAGCCGTCGTCGCCGCCCCGGTGAACCCCGCCACCGACGCCCTCACCGCGCGGATGAGCACCATGGCCACGGCCGCCGACCTGGGCGACTTCTACGTCCTGCTGGCCGAGTCCGCGCCCGACGCGGTGGCCGCCGCCGTCGACGCCACCGTCCGTCCCGGCGCCGTCCTGCTGCACTGCGCCGCCGGCAAGGACCGCACCGGACTGCTGACCGCCCTGCTGCTGGACCTCCTCGACGTCCCCGCCGAGCACATCGTCGCGGACTACACCCGCACCGCCGACGCCCTCCCGCAGATCTTCGCCGGCCTCGCCGAGCGCCACCGCACCGCCCTCAACAACCACACCACCTCCCGCGTCACCGACTCCCAGGGCCGCAACCTCACCATCCCCGCGCCCCTCCTGGAGGCCCCGGCCGAGGCCATGTCGGTGTTCCTCGACCGCGTCCGCACCCACCACGGCGGCGCCGCGTCGTTCCTCCCCGGCTGCGGCGTCCCGGCCGCCACCCTCGGCGCCTTCCGCGCCAAGGCGGCCGCCGCCTGAGCCGAGGGCCCGCCGCTGCCTGCCGAGCCGTACGTCGGCGGGCGCGCGATGTGGTTTCCGGTCCCCGTGCCCATCGGCGCCGTCGAGCGGCACGGCCGCGGCTGCGGGCGCCGCTCGACGCGCACGCCGCGGAACCGGCCGACCGGGAGCCGCGGCGGCGCCGGGAGCGGGACGGGCAGGAACTGGAGGGGCCGGCGGTCGGCTTGTCGGGGACGACCCGGACGCCCCGGACGGCCCGAACGGGGCCCAGCGGCAGTCGGCCCGGGTGCGGACCGGCCGGGTGCTGAGGACGGCGGACCTCGGGGGCCTCTCCGACGCCGTTCTCCCGCTCCGGCGGGCCCTCCCCGGAGCCGGGCACGGGCTGATCGGCGCCCAGGGCCTGCCGTAGCGCCCGCTGGCGGTCCCCATCGCGCGGCAGCGCGCCCCGCACCCCGCACCGCCCGGCAGCCCCTGCGTCGCCCGGCGCCCCTCGCACCGCCCGGCAGCCTCCCATGCCGCCCCGTAATCCCGTTGTGCCGCCCCGCCCCGCGCTGGCAGCGTGCCGGGGGAGGGGCCGGCGAGGCGAAGGGGGTGCCGGGGGATGACCGTGCTGCGGGAGATCCGCGCCGACCACGACGAGCGGACGATCGTGCTCTACCAGGCCTACCCGCCGGCCGTCGCCGACGCGGCGCTGGCGGCGGGCCGGTTCGTGGCGCCGTTCGGCTTCCACCGGATGACGTGGATCAAGCCCTCGTTCCGCTGGCTGATGCACTGCGGCAACTGGGCGCAGAAGTCCGGCCAGACCAGGGTGCTGGCCGTCCGGATCACCCGGGAGGGCTGGGAGGAGGCGCTCGCCCGCGCCGTCCTGACCACCGCGCACCCGGACGAGGTGGCCCGCGCCGAGGTCCACGTGCAGTGGGACCCGGAGCGGTCGCTGCGCGGGGCGGCGCTGAACCACTACAGCATCCAGGTGGGCATCGGCCGTGGGCTGATCCGCGCCTACGCCGAGGAGTGGGTCGTCGGGCTCACCGACCTCACCCCGCAGGTGCGGCGGATCGCCGCGCTGGTCCACGGCGGGCAGGCGGCGAAGGCGCAGCGGCTGCTGCCGCCCGAGCGCCCGTACCGGCTGCCCGCCGCGACCGCGCGGCGGCTCGGCCTGGGCTGAGGGCGGCTCGGCCTTGGCCAAGCAGGCCTCGACCCGGGCCAAGCAGGCGGATTCACACGTCCCGGCGCCGCACCACGGCCACCGTCACCACCACCGCGGCCACGCCCCACGCCCCCATGGTGATCCACGAGTCCAGCACGCTCGGCGCGTACTTCCCCATCGTGGCCGTGGAGGCGGGGTTGATGGTGAGCCGCTGCACGGTGGCCGTCGGCAGGTGGGTGCCGATCTCCTTCAGCCACCGGTAGCGGTCCCCGCCGAACAGCATCGGCAGGATGAACAGCACCAGCACCAGCGAGACGATCGAGGCGGTGGCGTGCCGCAGCAGCGCGCCCAGCGCCATCCCGATCAGCGCGCAGACCGGCACGATCGCCGCGAAGCCGAGCACGGCCCGCAGGCAGCCGTCGTCGGTGATGGAGAGGCCGACGTGCCGGGAGGCCAGCATCGCGTTGACGGTGAAGAAGGACACCGTCGAGACCACCAGCCCGGCGAGCGCGGTGATCCCGCCGATCAGCAGCACCTTGGCCGCGATCACGGCACGCCGGTCCGGCACGGCGGCGAAGGTGGTGCGGATCAGGCCGGTGGTGTACTCGCCGAACACGGTGATCGCCCCGAGGCTGCCGGCCGCGATTGCCATCAGGTCGCTCGCGATGCCGCTGAGGCCGTGGAACAGCGGGTCGTACGTGTACGGCGGCTGGCCGGGCATCCGCGGCGGCGGGTGGTCGATGTACGTCAGGTCGGTGTGGACGGCGTTCACGTCGACCGCGATCGCCACCAGCGAGGCCAGCGCCAGCACCCAGTAGGTGGAGCGCAGCGAGCGCAGCTTGATCCACTCGGCGGCGAGCAGGTCGAGGAAACGCGGCGCCGGGTCCGCGGTGGAACCGGCGGTGCGGCCAGGGGTCGTGGTGCTCATCGGGCGTCTCCAGCCGGGTACTCGACACTGTCGGCGGTCAGGGACATGAACGCCGACTCCAGCGACGACGTCCGGGCGGCCAGTTCGTGCAGCACCACGCCGTGCCGCAGCGCGAGTTCGCCGATCCGCGCGGCCGGCATCCCCGTGACGATCCCGAACCGCGGCTCCGTCAGCCGTACTTCCGCTCCCTCGGCGCGCAACGCCTCGGCCAGCGAGGGGAGTTCGGGTGCCCGTACGGCCACCGAGGAGGCCGCGTCGCGGGCCGAGAAATCCGCCAGGCCCTCGTCCGCGATGAGGCGGCCGCGGCCGATCACCACCAGCCGGTCCGCGGTGTGTTCCATCTCCGCCATCATGTGGCTGGAGACGAACACCGTGCGCCCCTCGTCCGCGAGCCGCCGGAACAGCCCGCGCACCCAGAGCACGCCCTCCGGGTCCAGCCCGTTCAGCGGCTCGTCGAACAGCAGCACCGGAGGGTCGCCGAGCAGCGCGCCGGCGATGCCCAGGCGCTGCTTCATGCCCAGCGAGTAGCCGCCGATCCGCCGCCCGGCGGCCTTGCCGAGGCCGACCTCGGCCAGCACCTCGTCCACCCGCCCGAGCGGGATGCGGTTGCTCCTGGCCAGCGCCGACAGGTGCGCCCGGGCGCTGCGTCCGCCGTGCACGTCGCCCGCGTCCAGCAGGGCGCCGACGTGCCGCAGGCCGCGCGGTAGGCCGGCGAAGGGCACCCCGGCCACGGTGACGGTGCCCGCGGTGGGGGCGTTGAGGCCCAGGATCATCCGCAGGGTGGTGGACTTGCCGGCACCGTTGGGGCCGAGGAAGCCGGTCACCGTACCCGGTCGTACGGTGAAGGTCAGCCGGTCGACGGCCGTGGTGGCGCCGTACCGCTTGGTCAGTCGCTCGATCTCGATCACGGCGACAACGCTGCCGCCCGCGCCCCGCCCCGGACATCGGGCCGCGGGACACAACCGCGGGCCACCGCACTGGCCCCGGGGATTACGCCCCCGGGCCGATGTGCCGTCTCCCGGCCCGCCGCTACCATCGCGTCATGATCACCGAACACCGTCCGCCGCTGCTCAGGCGCCTGCCCGCGGGCGTGTGGGTGGGTGCGCTGTGGACGTCCCTGGTGGTGTTCCGGTTCTTCACGCGCGAGGACGAGCTGCGCCACCTGTTCGACTACCACGGCAACCCCGAGGACATGCCACTGGTGGTCACCGCGGTGGTCACCACCCTGGTCGCGGCGCTGCTGGTCCGGCTGCCGCTGCTGGCCATCGCGGTGGCGCTCGCGGGTGCCGTCTTCGCGTTCGGGATGTGGGGCGTCCCGGAGACCGGGCCGCTCCAGTTCCTGATCGCCGACTCGGTGGTCGGCTACTGCGCGGCCACCCGCTCCCGGCGGGTCTCGCTGAGCGCCCTGGCCCTGCCGCTCGCCACCCTCGCCGGACTGCTGGCCTGGGGCGCCGTCGAGGGCTACCCCGTCAACCCGCTCGCCTACGCGGGCTTCGCCGCGACCGTGCTGATCGCCTGGCTGGTCGGCAACACCGTGCACCAGGGCCGCGCCCACACCGAGGCGCTGCGCGGCCGGGCCGCCGAGCAGGCCATCACCGCCGAACGGCTGCGGATCGCCCGCGAGTTGCACGACATGGTGGCCCACAACATCGGCATCATCGCGATCCAGGCCGGCATGGGCAGCCGGGTCATGGACACCCAGCCCGCCGAGACCCGCAACGCGCTCACCGCGATCGAGGCCACCAGCCGGGAGACCCTGGCCGGGCTGCGCCGGATGCTCGGCGCGCTGCGGGAGGGCGAGGGGGAGTCCGCGCCACTCGAAGTCGCGCCCGGGCTGGGCGAGTTGGACCGGCTGGTCGCGAGGGCGGCGGGCGCCGGGGTGCGGGTGGCGCTCACCCGGCGCGGCGCGGCCCGTACCCTGCCGCCCGAGGTGGACCTGGCCGCCTACCGGATCGTCCAGGAGGCGGTCACCAACGTGGTCAAGCACGCCGGCACCCGCGACTGCCACGTCACCGTCGAGTACGGATCCCGGGAACTCGCCGTCACCGTCGTCGACCAGGGCGCCGGGGTGCCCACCACGACCCCCGGCAGCGGCTACGGCCTGGCCGGCATGCGCGAGCGGGTCGCCCTGCTGCACGGCGAGTTCAGCGCCGGCCCGCGCTCCGGGGGCGGCTTCCTGGTCGCCGCCCGACTGCCGCTCCCCGAGCAGGTGCCCGCCGAGGCGCCCGGTGGGACGCCCGAGACCCGCGGCGGGACCCCCGCTGAGAGGCCCGCCGAGACCCCCGCCGAGACCCCCGCCGAGACCGCCCTGGAGGTGGCGCCGTGATCCGCGTCGTCCTGGCCGACGACCAGCCGCTCATCCGCACCGGCCTGCGGGTGCTGATCGCCGACGCCCCCGACCTGGAGGTGGTCGGCGAGGCCGGCGACGGCGCCGAGGCCGTCGAACTGGTGGCCCGGCTGTGCCCCGACGTCGCCGTCATGGACATCCGGATGCCAGGCACGGACGGCATCGAGGCCACCCGCCGGATCACCGCCGACCCGGACCTGCCCACCCACGTCCTCGTCCTCACCACCTTCGACGACGACGACTACGTGTACGGCGCGCTGCGCGCCGGGGCGAGCGGCTTCCTGGTCAAGGACCTCTCCCTGGAGACCATCCTGGACGGCATCCGGGTGGTCGCCGCCGGGGACGCCCTGCTGGCCCCCGGCATCACCCGTCGGCTGATCGGCGAGTTCGCCGCCCGCCCGCAGGGCCCGGCCCGGCCCCGCAGGCCCGTCGCCGAGGCCGTCACCGAGCGCGAGCGCGAGGTGCTCACCCTGGTCGGCCGGGGCCTGTCCAACGCCGAGATCGCCGCGGAGCTCACCATCAGCGTGGCCACCGCCAAGGCCCACGTCGCCCGGCTGTTCACCAAGCTCGGTGCCCGCGACCGGGTCCATCTGGTCATCCAGGCCTACGAGTTCGGCCTGGTCGCCCCGTGACGGCAAGCGCCGGGGCGGGCCCGTACGGCCCACCCCGGCGCTCCGGATCTCCGGCGCTCAGGATCTCAGCGTCGTCAGTGCACGATCGCGTGCGAGACCTGGCACCCGCTGACGCCGTTAGACCAGGTGCCCTGCATGGCGAAGGAGCCCGTCGCGAACGTGATGTTCTGCGCGCCGCCCGTCCCGCCGACGCCGTTCCAGGAGCACTTGTCGGCGTTCTCGTAGCCGGTCGAGTCGGTCCAGCCGCCCGCCGGGTTCTGGTCGGTGATGGTCTCCGAGTACTCGTGGCCGTACACGATGGTCACGCCGTCCAGGGTGCCCGCGCTGCCGCTGTTGACGTAGTTCTGGCCGCAGGAGGTGCCCATGTCGGTCACGTACGGGTCGTTGGTGAACGCCACGTCACCGTACGGGGAGGGGGCGGCGCCGCCGGACAGGGTGGTGTCGCCGTTGTAGTCGTGCCAGGCGCAGAAGCCGCCGTTCGGGGTGTTGAAGCCGTCCGGGTGGGTGCCGGTCGGCGACAGCACCACGTACTGCGCGTTGCGGTTGGAGGCGGCGGTGGTGTTGCCGAAGTGCCCGGCGGCCTTCACGGCCTCGGAGGCCAGCTGGAAGCCGCTGGCCTGGCTCGGCGCGGCGGCGGACTCGTCGACCCAGACGCCGGCCAGCGCGCCGCCGGTCGGGTAGCCGACGTGGGTGGATCCGGTCGGGCAGCTGGTCGCGCCCGCGGCGACGCCCTCGCAGTACTGGGTCATGACGCCGGACCAGGTCTCGTTGTTGGTGCCGAGGCCCTTGAACAGCTGCTGCGCCCGGACGGCCTCGCCCTTCGGGTCGCCCGACAGCGTGGTGTAGCCGGCGGAGTTGGTGCCCTGGGTGCCCCACTGGGAGCCCCAGAAGATCAGGTAGACCTTCGGCGCGCCGGTGGTGACGCCGATGCCGTCCACGCCGCCGCCGTAGTGGAGGTTGGCGGCCGCCGGCTTGGCCGAGTTGCCGGCCTCCTTGGTCGGGTGCGCGCCGTGCCGGTAGGGGTGCGGCTGTCCGGCGAACTCACCGGCCGGCCGGTCGTCCTGGGCGGCCTGGGCGGCCGGGGCGGCGGCGAAGCCGGCGGCGGCCAGCGCGAGGGCACTGAGCCCGGTCAGGGCCCGCAGCCGCATCCGGCGGGAGGTGGTGGAGATGCCCATCGTGAGGGTTCCTCTCTGGTGTCGGCCGCGCCCGGGTACGGCGCGACGGCACTGTGGGGGACGACGTGGGAGGAGCGACGGCGGCAGGCCGGCGAGCCGACGGTCCGCCAAGGACCGTCAGTGGCGTGGGGATCGGAGGCCGGTCACCGCCGAGGCCGGAAGCAAAGCATCGGCGCCGAAACCGGGTCAACGACGGAGAAGGTAAGACCAGCCCCAAGGAAGGCCCGCGTGGACGTATAGAACGTCAAAAGCCCCCTGTTGCGGCCCGGTCGATGCGCGTAGCGCAGCGGAATACCAACAGTTGAGAGGCGGCTCTACACCGTATGGGCCGGCGGAGCGCCGTCAGGGCGTGCCCGAGGGGCCTCCGACCTCGGCGATCCGCATGATCCGGCCGTGGGAGTCCAGTACGACGTCGTAGGCGTTGCCGTGGCAGCCGTACGGTTCGGCCGGCTCGCGCTCGGCGAGGCAGTCGTCGAGGTGGGCGATCAGCTCGTCGAGGGGGACGGCCGCGGCCGGGGCGTCGTGCGGGGCGTCGTGCGGGCCGTCGTGCGGGCCGTCGACGAGGGTCGCCGTCACGCCCGCCGCCGCGAAGCCGTAGTGGACGGGGCTGCCGGCGGGCTCGTAGCGGGCGGAGCCGCAGCTGAAGCGGGCCGGGCCGGCGGTGAGTTCGGCCGGGCCGGCGGCGACGACGAGCAGGACCTGGTGGCCGGGGCGTTCGGTGGGCACGGCGCACTCGGCCACGGCGGAGGTCGCGGCGGACGAAGTGGCGGACGAAGCGGCGGACGAAGCGGCGGAGGCCCCACCGGAGGCCCCGTCGGGAGAGGCGGCGGAGGCGGAGGAGGCACCCCCGACCGGGCCGGCCGCGGGCGAGTAGGCCTCCTCGTCGTCCTCCTCGAAGAGGAACCCGTCGTCCTCGTCCAGCAGGTCGTCCGCGCCCTCGTCGGCCAGCGCGGCGGCGGAGGCGGCGGCCACCGTGGAGCCGGAGTCGGCGGGCGTGCAGCCGGTGAGGGCGGCGGCGGTGCCGCAGACCAGCAGGGCGGCGGCGAGGAGCATGCGGGGCGTGGCCATGGCACCAGTCTCCCCGGGCGGTGGCGGTGGTCGGTAATCACCTGACACGCCGGGGCCGGGACCGCGGTTCCCTCCCCCGTCGGATGTGCGGATCCGGCGGGGGAGGGAAGCTGTTGAGCGGGTGTCAGACCGCGACCGGCCGGCCCGCCTCGTACGCCTCCCGCACCCGGGCCTGCGCCTCGGCGCCCGCCGCCAGGTGGTCCAGGCCGAGCAGCGCCGCGCCCAGCACCGGCGGGGCGACGACGACCCGCGGCTCGGCCAGCGGCGCGGCCTCGGCGAGCCGGGCGGTCAGGTTGTCCAGCAGCAGCGGTTGCCGGGAGGCGAGCACGCCGCCGCCCAGCACCACCGGGGCCGGGGTGTCCAGCAGCTGCAGGCGCCGGAGCGCCACCACCGCGAGCCGGACGATCTCGTCGGCCTGGCGGTCGATCAGCTTCAGCGCCACCGCGTCGCCCTCGCCCGCGACGGCGAACAGCACCCGGGTGATCTCGTGCAGCCGGGCGTTCGGCAGGTGCCCGAGATGGACGGCCTCGGCGACGGCGCCGGCGCTGGGCAGGCCGAAGTGCTCGGCGATGGCCCGGGCGAGCCCGGTCGGGCCGCCGCGCCCGTCCTCCGCGCGGACGGCGTGCCACATGCTGGCGACGGCGAGCCCGGAGCCGCCGCCCCAGTCGCCGGTGAGTTCGCCGAGGGCGGGGAAGCGGGCGGTGCGGCCGTCCGGCAGCAGGCCGACGCAGTTGATCCCGGCGCCGCAGACCACCGCGACCCCGAGCGGGCCGTCGGTGCCGGCCCGCAGCAGGCCGAAGGTGTCGTTGACGACGGTGTTGCCGGCCCCCCAGGGGTGGGACTCCAGCGCCACGCGCAGGGCCTCCTCCTCGACCGGCAGGTCGGCGTTGGCCAGGCAGGCGCTGACGTGGCTGGTGAGCACGCCGCTCCAGGCCGGGTGGCCGGCCGCGGCGGCGGCCTGCTCGACCAGCGGGGCCAGGCCGGCGACCGCCGCGGCGCCGCCGATCTTCTGCGGTGCGAAGCCGCCGCCGCGGGCGGTGCCGAGGATGCTGCCGTCCGCGCCGATCAGGGCGACGTCGGTCTTGGAGTTCCCCGCGTCTATGGCGAGGACGCCGGGCAGGAGTGGTTCGGGCTGGTGGGTCATCAGGTCCCCGCGGCTCGTACGTGGCCCGGGCCGTGGTCGTCGGCCGGGTGCCCGGCCGTGGTCGCGGCCGGGGAGCCCGGCCGAAGGGTCCCCGGCCGGGGGTGGACGGTCTCCTCGCGGCGCCCGCCCGCGGCCTTCTCGGGCCGGCGGGCGGGCAGCCGGCGGGCGCAGGTCAGGCCCAGGCGAGGTGCTCGCGGTTGTGGGCGAGCAGCCGGTCCGTGAGCTGGTCGGCGAGTTCGATCTGGCCGACCAGCGGGTGGGCGAGCAGGGCGTCGAAGACCCGGTCGCGGCCGCCGCGCAGGGCGGCGTCCAGGGCGAGGTGCTCGTACGAGGTGACGGCGGCGATCAGGCCGGCGTACAGCGGCTCGACGGGCCGCTGCGGCAGCGGGCGCACGCCCCGCGCGTCCACCTCCGCCGGGACCTCGATCACGGCGTCGTCCGGCAGGAAGGGCAGCACGCCGTCGTTGCGGGTGTTCACCACCTGCACGGAGGTCCCGCCGCCGGTGCCGAGCAGCGCGGCGATCAGCTGGACGGCGGCCTCCGAGTAGAAGGCGCCGCCGCGCTTGCCGAGCAGCTCGGGCTTGGTGTCCAGGGCCGGGTCGGCGTACAGCTCCAGCAGCTGCCGCTCGATCTCGGCCACCTGCGCGGCCCGCGAGCCCTGCTCCTTCAGCTCCGCCACCACCGCGTCGTGCTGGTAGAAGTACCGCAGGTAGTAGGACGGCACCACGCCGAGCCGCTCGATCACGGCCTGCGGCAGGTGGAGGTCCTCGGCGATCTCCTTGCCGTGCGAGGCCAGCAGCTCGGGGAGCACCTCGCGCCCGCCCGCGGCGCCCGGGGCGTCCAGCAGGGTCACCCCGCGCTCCCAGGTCAGGTGGTTGAGCCCGACGTGGTCGAGCCGGACCAGCTCCGGGTCCACACCCAGGTGCCCGGCGAACTTGCGCTGGAAGCCGATCGCGACGTTGCACAGCCCGACGGCCTTGTGGCCGGCGGTCTGCAGGGCGCGGGTGACGATGCCGACCGGGTTGGTGAAGTCCACGATCCAGGCGTCCGGGTTGGTCCGGCGCACCTGCTCGGCGATGTCCAGCACCACCGGAACGGTGCGCAGCGCCTTGGCGAGCCCGCCGGCGCCGGTGGTCTCCTGCCCGACGCAGCCGCACTCCAGCGGCCAGGTCTCGTCCTGGTTGCGCGCCGCCTGCCCGCCGACGCGCAGCTGGAGCAGTACGGCGTCGGCGCCGGCGACGCCCGCCGCCAGGTCCGTGGTGACGGTGACGACGGCGCTGTGCCCCTGCTTCGCGAAGATCCGCCGGGCGAGGCCGCCGATCAGCTCCAGGCGCTCGGCCGCCGGGTCGATCAGCACCAGCTCGCCGATCGGCAGGGAGTCGCGCAGCCGGGCGAAGCCGTCGATCAGCTCCGGGGTGTACGTCGAACCCCCGCCGACGATTGCCAACTTCAGTGCGGACATCAGCCCTTGACCCCTGTCAGTGTCACGCCTTCGATGAAGGCCTTCTGAGCGAAGAAGAAGAGGACGATCACCGGCGCCATCACCAGCAGGGTGGCGGCCATGGTGAGGTTCCAGTTGGTGTGGTGCGCGGCCTTGAAGGACTCCAGTCCGTAACTGAGGGTCCAGGCCTGGTGGTTGTTGCTGGCGTAGATCTGCGGGCCGAAGTAGTCGTTCCAGCAGTAGAAGAACTGGAACAGCGCGACCGCCGCGATGGCCGGCTTGGCCATCGGCAGGACCACCCGCAGCAGGGTGCGCAGGTCACCGCAGCCGTCCACCCGGGCGGCCTCGAGGTACTCCTTGGGGATGGTCATCAGGAACTGGCGCAGCAGGAAGATGGAGAACGCGTCGCCGAAGGCCATCGGGATGATCAGCGGCCACAGCGAGCCGTCCATGCCCATCTGCTTGGACCAGAACAGGAACATCGGGATGACGGTGACCTGCGGGGGCAGCATCATCATCGCGATGACCGCCATCAGCGCCAGGTTGCGGCCGCGGAAGCGGAACTTGGCGAGCGCGTAGGCCACCGGGAGGCTGGAGACCACGGTCAGCAGGGTGCCGAGACCGGCGTACAGCAGGGTGTTGCGCCACCAGGTGAGGAAGCCGGGCGTGTCCCAGACCTTGCCGTAGTTGCCCCAGTTCCAGTCGGTCGGCCAGTAGTCGGTGGTGAGCGCCTGCCCGTCCGACATCACCGAGGTGAGGAAGACGAACACGAAGGGCAGCAGGAAGAACAGCGCGGCGGCGATCGCCACCGTGTGCACGGCCACCCAGTTGAGGAACGCGCGGCGCCGGGCGGCCCGGGCGGCGGGGCCGCCGGACCGGTTGGGGACGGCCGTGGCCGGCCCCTTGGTGAGTGTGGTGCCAAGGGTCATGATCGGGTCCTCCCGGGCCGCTAGTCGTCGCTCGCCATGAAGCCGGAGCGGCGGCGGAGCAGGATCGAGGTGACGGCCATCGAGATGGCGAACAGCACCACGGCGACGACGCAGGCCGCGCCGTAGTTGTAGGTCTGGAAGCCGAGCTTGTAGACCATCTGCGGCAGGGTCCAGGTGGAGCCGCCGGGGTAGCCGGGCTCGAACTGCTGGCCGGAGCCCCCCGCGATGCCGCTGGCGACCTTCCCGGCGACGATCGCCTGGGTGTAGTACTGCATGGTCTGGATCACCCCGGTGACCACCGCGAACATGATGATCGGCGAGATGTTCGGCAGGGTGACGTACCGGAACCGCTGGAAGGGGCCGGCGCCGTCCAGCTCGGCCGCCTCGTACTGCTCCTTGGGGACGTCCAGCAACGAGGCCATGAAGATGACCATCAGGTCGCCGACGCCCCACATGGCGAGCAGGGTGAGCGCGGGCTTGGACCAGTCCTCGGAGGCGAACCAGCCGGGCTGCGGCAGGCCGAGCTCGCCCAGCAGGTGGTTGACCGGGCCGGTGCCGGGGTTGAACAGGAAGGCGAAGGCGACGGTCGCGGCCACCGGCGGGGCCAGGTACGGCAGGTAGAACGCGGTGCGGAAGAAGCCGGCGCCGGTCTTCACCTTGGTGATGAGCATCCCGATGCCCAGGCCGAAGGCGACCCGCAGGCTCACCATCACGACGACCAGCCACAGGGTGTTGCGCAGGCCCTGCCAGAAGGTCGGCAGGTGGTTGAAGACGTAGTCCCAGTTCTTCAGGCCGCTGAAGGTCGGGCTGCCGAAGCCGTTGTAGGAGGTGAAGGAGAAGTAGACGGTGGAGACCAGCGGGTAGACGAAGAAGACGCTGAACCCGATCAGCCAGGGGGAGAGGAAGGCGAGGGTGCGGGCCGCCGCCCGGCGGCGCTTCCGGCGCAGCAGGTGCTGCGTGGAGGGCGCCGCCGGGCCGGTCGGTCCCGCGTCGGCCTGGTCGCCGTTGCCCTTGCGGGTGCCGAACGCGAGTGACATGGGAGCTCCGTGGACCGTTCCCGGCCCTTACTTGGCCTGGGCGATGTCGGTGTCGATCTGCTTGGCCGTGGCGGCCAGGCCCGCGGCGAGGTCGCCCTGCTTGCCGGACTCGTAGTCGTAGCCGAGGTTCTGCAGGGTGGTGATGTAGGAGCCGCCGTTGACGGCCGGCGGGGTGGTGCTGGAGTGGGCGTTCTTGGCGACGTCCAGGAAGGTCTTGAAGTTCGCGTCGCTGACCAGCTTCGGCGAGTCGAGCGCGGCGAAGGTGCTCGGCACGTTGTGGATCGCGTTGGCGAAGTTCACCACCGCTTCGGTGTCCGTGGTCAGGTACTTGACGAACTCCCAGGCGGCGGCCTGCTTCTTGCTGGTGCCGGCGATGCCGACGATGGTGCCGGTCTGGTAGCCGCGGCCGTAGGTGTCGGCCTGGTCGTCCGGGACGGGGAAGGCGGCGGTGGCCCACTCGAAGTCGGGCTTGTCCTTGGCGAGCGAGGCGGTGCGCCACTCGCCGTCCATGATCATCGCGACCTGGCCGGTGTTGAAGGGGTTCTTGGCGCTGAACTCCTCACCGAAGGTGGCGCGGTACTTCTCCAGCTTGGCGTAGCCGCCGAGCTGGTCGACCATGCCCTTCTGCCACGTGAGCATCGCGGCGACCTTCGGGTCGGTGGCGAGGTTCGACTTGCCGTCGGAGCCGAAGTAGCTCGCGCCGTACTGGCCGAGGTAGTGCTCGGTGGTGGACTCGTAGCCGTGGTACAGCGGCATGAAGCCCAGCTGCTTGTACGAGTCGCCGTCGGGGGCGGTCAGCTTGGCGGCGGCGTCGGCGAACTCGCTGAAGGTCTTCGGCGGGTTGGCGATGCCGGCGGCGGCGAAGGCCTTCTTGTTGTAGTACAGGCCGTACGCGTCGCCGAGCAGCGGCAGCGAGCACTGGTTGCCCTGGAACTGGGTGTAGTCGAGCATCGTCGCCGGGAAGGTCTTGGCCGGGTCGATGCCGCTCTTCTGGAGCAGCGGCTTGAGGTCGACGAAGGCCTTGGTCGAGCAGAACATGCCGACGTTGTTGGTGGTGAAGGAGGACACCACGTCCGGCGCGTCCGCGCCGCCCGCCCGCAGGGCCTGGTTGACCTTGTCGTCCGAGAGGCTGTCCACCGCCTTGACGTGGATGTTCGGGTGGGTCTTCTCGAACGCGGCGATGCTGTCGTTGATCGCCTTGACCTCGTTCTCCTGGCTCCAGCCGTGCCAGAAGGTGATGGTGACGTCCTTGCCGCTGGCCGAGTCGTCGTTGCCGCCCGCGTCGCTGGAACCGGTGCAGGCGGAGGCGAGCAGGGCCAGGACGGCGCTGCCGGCGACGGCGGCGATGGTGCGACGGCCTCTGCGGGACGTGGTGGCGTGCACTTCGGGATCCTCCTGGGGGTGCGCGGGCAGGCCTCGTTGCCTCGGGTCCCGCGTTCGGGGGTTGGGGAGAGGTGGGTGCAGGTGGCGAGGTGACAGGGGGAGCGTCAGTGGGGTGCGTCGGTGGCTGCGTCAGTGTGGGTGCGTCAGTGGGTGGAGAAGACCGCCTCGCGGGCGTCGGACAGGGCACGTTGCAGGGCGCCGAGCAGCACCGGGGACCCGGGCAGGCCGCTGCTGCGGACCTCCGGCCGGGCGATGGAGATCCGGGCCAGCTCGTCCTCGACCAGCGCGCGCAGCCGCTCGCCGCCCGCGCTCGGCACCACGCCGGAGAGGACCACCAGCTGGGGGTCGACGACGGCGACGATCACCGCCAGCCCGACGGCGAGCCGCCCGGCCAGCTCGGCGAGGAAGGCGTCGCCGGTGCCGGGGGTGACCAGCGCCCTGGCGACGGACTCCTGCGCGGTGGCCGCGCCGAGCCCGTGCTCACGGGCCAGGGCCCGCACGGCCGGTGCGCCGACCAGGGCCTGGAACCCGCCGAACTTGCGGCGGCGGGCGTCCCACTCGACCGGCGAGTCGGGCAGCGGCATGTAGCCGACCTCCCCGGCGCCGCCGGTGAAACCGCGGTGCAGCCGCCCGGCGATCACGATCGCCGCGCCGACCCCCGCCCCGGCCCAGAGCAGGACGAAGTCCTCGAAGCCGGCCGCGGCGCCCGAGGACTGCTCGGCGACGGCGGCCAGGTTCACGTCGTTCTCGATCGACACCGGCGCGCCGATCGCCTCGGTCAGCTCCTCGACCAGCCGCGGCGAGTGCCAGCCCGGCAGGTGGGAGGCGTAGCGCAGCTTGCCGGTGACCGGATCGGGGGCGCCGCCGACCCCGATCGCCGCGGTGCGCAGCGCGCCCTCGGGGATCCCCGCGGCCCGCACGGCCTCGGCGACGGCGGCGGCGACCGCCGGGACGGTCCCGGCCGCCGGGATCCCCTTGGTCGGCACCGCGTGCTCGGCCAGCGTGGTGCCGGTGATGTCGGCGACGGCGACCCGGATCTCACTGTTGGTGACGTCCAGTCCGGCGACGTACCCGGCGGCCGGATTCACCTGGTACAGACGGGCGTTGGGCCCGGGGCCGCCCGCCGTGGTGCCCACCGGCAGGACCAGCCCGGCCGCCTCCAGCCGGGCCAGCAGCTGCGAGGCGGTGGGCTTGGACAGCCCGGTGAGGGCGCCGATCTGGGTGCGCGACAGCGGCCCGTTCTCCAGCAGCAGTTCGAGTGCGGCGCGGTCGTTGATGGCGCGCAGCAGGCTGGGGGTGCCGGCGAGGGGGGTCTTGGCGGTGCTCTTGGTCATGCCGGAATCCTCCTCGTTCGGCTGGTCGGGAGAACGGTCGGGGAAGGGCGGGGAGGGGCCTGGAAGAGACTTGAAGAACTGTTAGGAAACTTTCCAGTCGCTTGGGAAGGACCGTAAGGGCCGTGTCAGCGGGGTGTCAATGGTCGGCGGAGCGGAGGATGCCGAAGCGTTACCGGACGGTGTCCGGACAGCACGAGGCCCCGCCCCCACCGTGTTCGGGTGGGAGCGGGGCCTCGTGGACGGGTCCGTGGCGCCGGACCGCTACGGCTTCGAGGGGTCGTCAGCCCCCTTCGCCACCGGGATCGGCTCGGTCGCCCGGTAGCGCGGTGAGCCCGGGTCGGCCAGTGCGGAGGGCGCGGCCTGCTCGGCGGCGGGCACCGGCGAGGGGGCGATCACCACGCCGGTCGCCCCGGCCGTCGCTGCCGGGACCTCCTCCTTGACCTTGATCCCGGCCTGGTCGAAGGCCACCTTCAGCCGCTGGCGCAGCGCCCGGGAGACGGCCGCCGCCTTGCCCGGGGCGGTCCGGGCCTCGATCCGCACCACCACCGAGTCGGAGGCGACCGACTCCACGCCCAGGATCGACACCGGCGCCCAGATCAGCTCGTCGTACGGGGCCTCCTTGGCCATCCCCTCGGCCGTCGCCAGGATCAGGTCCTCGACCCGGACCAGGTCCTCCTTGTACCCGACCTGCACGTCCACCGAGGCGGTCGCCCAGCCCTGGCTCATGTTGGCGATCCGCTTCACCTCGCCGTTGCGGATGTACCAGATCTCGCCGTTGGCGCCGCGCAGCTTGGTCACCCGCAGGCCGACCTCCAGCACCGTGCCGGTGGCCACCCCGGTGTCGATCTCGTCGCCGACGCCGTACTGGTCCTCCATGATCATGAAGACCCCGGAGAGGAAGTCGGTGACCAGGTTGCGGGCGCCGAAACCGATCGCCACACCGGCCACACCGGCGCTCGCCAGCAGCGGCGCCAGGTTCACCCCCAGCGCGGAGAGCACCATCAGCGCCGCCGTGCCCAGGATGGTGAAGGAGGCCACGCTGCGCAGTACCGAGCCGATCGCCTCCGAGCGCTGCTGGCGCCGTTCCGTGTTCACCACCCCGGTGTTGGCCAGCAGCCCGCCCAGCCGGCTCTCCTCCTGGTTCTCCGAGGAGCGCGCCATCCGCCCGATCAGCTGGGTGATGAGCTTGCGCACCATGGCCCGCAGCACCAGCGCCAGCATGATGATGAAGACGATCCGCAGCCCCGCGGCGAGCCAGCCCTGCCAGTGGGTGTCGAACCAGCTGGCGGCCTGCCGGGTGGTGTCCGAGACCTCCTGCGCGCTGGTCGGTATCCGCAGGTCGAGCTCGGGCAGCTGCGCGGTGGGGCTTGGGGCCGGCGTCGGGGTGGAGAGCGTCGAGGACGCGTCGGACGGACCGGTTGCACCGGAGCTGAACACGTGCGGGCCTTCCTGACGGGGGTGCGTGTTCGGCCCGCACCGCCGACGAGCGGCCCGCGGACCGAGAGCGTCAGCCTATCCGCCACCGTCGGCCCGCCCTGACGCGCCGGGAACCTCCCACGAGCGTGCCCGAGGGCGTACGGAGCGTTCCGAACGCCCCGTCAACGCCCCCGTACGCTCCCCGCGCACCAGTACCACCAGGCCGCCCGGGGCAGTCGGGGCACTGCTCCGGACGGCCGAACCGTGCCCTCGGAGGGCCACCCGGCAGGGGCGCCGGGGCGCACCGCACCGCCACCCGGGTGCAACCCGACCTTCCCCCGGGCATACCGGCTATGACAGAGACCACACCCGGAGTTCAAGTCAGGTCCGTTACACAGGAGTGGTGGCGCCGTACAAAGGCGTAAGGCGACACTGGGGGAGATCGCGCACGCGTGGCGCGGTCCAACCGCTCGTCCCGGCGCGAGCCACGCGCCGCAGGCGTCCAAGGAGGCATCCGTGCCGCATGTCCTGGTCCTCAACGCGTCCTACGAGCCACTCGGCGTCGTATCGATGCGCCGCGCACTCATCCTGGTCCTCAACCACAAGGCGGTCAGCCTGGAGGACTCGGGAGTCACTCTGCACAGCGCCACCAGCGCCCTTCCGGCGCCGTCCGTCGTCCGACTGACCCGCTTCGTGCGGGTCCCGTTCTGCGGGCCCGTCCCGCTCACCCGCCGGGCGCTGTTCGCCCGCGACCACGGCCGCTGCGTCTACTGCGGGGCCGCCGCCACCAGCGTCGACCACGTCATCCCGCGCAGCCGCGGTGGCCAGCACCGGTGGGACAACGTGGTGGCGGCCTGCCGCCGCTGCAACCACACCAAGGCCGACCGCCACCTCACCGAGCTCGGCTGGCGGATGAAGCGACCACCCGCGCCGCCCAGCGGCCTGGCCTGGCGCATCATCGGCACCGGGATCAAGGACCCGCGGTGGCGGCCCTACCTGGAGCCCTACGGCGGCGGCGACCAGCTGCGCGCCCCGCAGTGGGGCGAGTACGAGCACCACGACCATACCGAGCAGCCGGTCCACCCCGTCCCGCTCGGCCGGGCGCACCCCGCCCACCCAGCCCCCGTCCGCCGCGGCGAGCAGCCCGAACCGCTCTCCGCCTGACCGCAGCTCCACAAGGGCCCGCCCGTCACACCGTCGGTACGCGCCTCATGGGCCGCCGAGCCCCCCGCACAGGGGAGCCGGCGGCCCGCCGCGTTCTCCGGGTCCCGGCCCGGCTCCCTGCCCGGCCACGGCCACGGCTGCGGCCACGGCTACGGCTACGGGCCACGGCTACGGCTTCTGCGCCGTCGCGGGAGGCGCCGCGGGGCCGCCCGGCACGCCGCCGGGCTGCGCGGGCTGGCCGCCGGCCGGGGGCTGCGGCGCGGCCGGCGGGGTCACGGCGTACAGCTCGATGCCGAACAGCGAGTAGCCGTACTTGGTCGCCCGCGCCACGCCCTGCACCCGGACGTACCGGACCCCGGGCGCGTCGAAGCGGACCGTCTCGTCGCCGCCCTTGCCGTTGTCCACCGTCGCCGCGTTCGTCCAGGTGTTCCCGTCCGTCGAGACCTGGATCCGGTACGAGGCGGCGTACGCGGCCTGCCAGTGCAGCACCGCCGCGCCCAGCCTGGTCGGCTGCGGCAGCTCCAGCCGCACCCAGGCGTCGTCCTTGGCCGGCGAGGACCAGCGGGTCTTCGGATCGCCGTCGTTGACCGCCGAGGCCGGGAAGGCCGCCGTCTCGTCGCCCGAGGAGGTGGCCTTGGCGCCGGGCGCCAGGTCAGGACCGCCGGTGGGCGGCACCACGTGCACCTGGAGGACCTGCCGGACGGTGGTGCCGCCGGCCACGAACTGCACCGGCACCTGGTACGTCCCGGACGGCGTGTCCGCGGCGGCGCTCACCAGCAGCGGCACGCCCACCCGGCCGCCGCGCGGCACGCTCACCGGGCCGGCCGGGGTCACGGTCAGGCCCTTGGCGGCGGCCGGCACCTCGGTGCGCAGCTCGCCGGTGGTGCCCTCGGGGCGGCCGGCCTCCACGGTGGCCCGGGTCGTCACCGGGGCCGGGGCGCCGGTGACCACGTCCAGGGCCGGGTCGGCGAGGCTGAGCCGGGCCGCCGGGGCGTCCGCGTACCACGGGATCACCTGGTTGACCACCGGCGGGTCGCCGCCGGGCCGCCAGGTCAGCCGGAACGCGTCGGCGGGCAGCCCACCGGCCGACAGCTCGTTGTAGCCGGGCTGCACGGTGCCGAGGTCGGCCCAGGTGCCGTCGGCCCGGCGCACCGCGAGGGTGGCGGTGGCGTGCACGGCCGGGTCGGTCAGCACGGTGAGCCGGTCCAGCGGGCGGGCCGCGCCGAGCTCGACGACGAGCGGTTCGTCCATCGCCGTCGGTGCCTTGGCGGCCCGGTACGCGGTGTCCGGGTTGCCGTCCAGCACGGCGGAGGCGGAGGAGCCGGGCACCGCGTCGGGACCGCCGCTGACGCTGGCCGGGGACTCGTCCGGGGCGGTGACGGTGAACTCGCGCACCGCGACGGCGGTCTTCTGCGCGGTGGTGGCCCGCAGCCGCACCGCCCGTACCACGGTGCCCGGCGGGAGCTGGGCGCTGACCGTCTTCTGGTTCCTGACCACGGCGAGCTGCTTCCAGCCGCCCTCGCCGGTCGTGTACTCCAGCACGCCGTCGCGGATGTAGTCGTCCGAGGCGGTCCGGGCGTCCGGGCCGTTGCCCCAGCCGCCCATCAGCACGGTCACGCCGCTGACCGGGCGGCCCGCGCCGAGGTCCAGGCCGACCGCGTCGCCGGGCTGCGGCGGAGCGGAGCTCCAGTAGAAGGTGTCGGCCACGCCGTCGGTCATCAGCGCGGGCAGGTGGTCCTGCGCGGTGCCCATGGTGGTGGTCGGGGTGAGCGCGCCGCCGCCCACGCCCGCCCAGTTGTCGGCGGCGCGCACGGCGCGGTCCAGGAACGGGCCGAGCACCCCGGCGCCGACGGTGGCCGGGGCCCGGTCCAGCTGCTCGCGCAGCCGGTTGAGCTCGACCCGGGCCTTCCAGGCCGCGGTGCCGTCGCCGCCGCGCTGCGCCAGCAGCATGTCCAGGGCGGCCTGCCCGGCCAGCCCGTAGTCGCGCAGCGGGCCCAGCCAGGGCGCGGCCTCGCCGGCCAGCTGGGCGGTGGCCGGGGTGCCGGCCAGGGTCTGCTGGGCGGTGGCCATGGTGGCGAAGGCCTCCCGCAGCGGGGCGGCGGCCTCGACCAGTCGGGCGACGTCGGGGGTGGCGCCCGAGGTAGGCTCGGCGGCCGCCCAGAAGCGGTCCAGCAGCGGCGTCAGATAGCCGGACTCCTGCTTGGACAGCGGGGACGAAGTGCTGTTCCCGGCCAGCGCGGTGACCGCCGACAGCGCCGTCCCGGCGGGCGTCGGGGCGGCGCCGGTCGGCCCGGCCAGCGAGCGCACGGCGGCCTGCCAGGACTCCTCCGGCTTGTACCCGGCCGGGTTCCAGGCGAAGTCGCCGGCCGTCGAGAGGGCGATCCGGGAAGCCACCGGCTGCTGCATCGCGCCGGTCAGCAGAGCCGCCGAGCGGGTGGCCACCTCCGGGTCGCGCCCGGCGTAGGCGCCGAGGAAGAGCCGGTCCGGGGTGGCGTCGTTGACCGGGTAGTTGTCCATGGTGAGCAGCGGGTGCCCGTACAGCCCGGCGGTGTCCGAGGCCTGGGCGCCGGTGATCTTCTCCGGGATCACCCCGACCCCGCTCCACGCCACCTGGACGCCCTCCGGCAGCGCCGCCGCCAGCGCCTTGCGGTACGGGGTGGCGCCCTGCTGGTGGTACTCGGTGGGGACGACGGACAGCGGCGCCAGGCCCGGGTTCCGCGCCACCAGCCGGTCCTGCACCTTCTTCACCAGCTCGGCCTGGGCCTTGGCGGCCGCGGCGGGCCCGGTGCCGTACTCGTCGCGGTCGTCGCCGCAGTGCCACTCGTCGTAGCTGACGTCCAGGAACTGCAGCTGGAAGGCGGTGAAGCCGAGCTTGCGCAGCCCGTCCAGCTTGTTCACCAGCGCGTCCACGTCCTTGCCGGAGCTGAAGCAGAGGGACTGCCCCGGGTCGATCGCGTAGCCGAGCGTGACGTGGTTCTGCCGCGCCCGGAAGCCCAGCTCGCGCAGCTCCTCGGCCTGGGCCGCGGGGTAGGCGTTGCGCCAGCGGGAGAGCCGGTACGGGTCGTCACCGGGCGCGTAGAGGTAGAAGTTCTGCTTGGAGCGGCCCAGGAAGTCGACCTGCTCCAGCCGCTGCTGGGCGGTCCACGGGGTGCCGTAGAAGGCCTCGGCGGTGCCGCGCACCGGCGCGCCGGTCGGCCAGTCCCGCAGCGTGATCCCGGGCAGTCCGAGCCCGGCCGCACCCGGCGCCTGCCCCTGCCCGGCCGGTACGGCGGCGAGCAGCTGACGCAGGCTCTGCGCGGCGTAGAAGGTGCCGGTGGCGTCCACGCCGGACAGCACCACGACGCCGTACGTCCCGCCGCCCTGGGCGGGCAGCTGACCGACCGACAGCACGTACCCGCCGGCCGGCATCCCCGCGGTCGAGGGCGCGGCATCCTCCTTGCCGCCCGCCGCGACCGCCAACTGCCGCAGCACCCGGCCGGTCTCGCCGCCGGCGCCCTCGGCGGGCCCGCCGACGTACACCACCAGCGTGCCGGCGGCCGGCGTTCCGGCGTCCGGCTGCGGCGTCACCTCGGTCGCCCCGGCGACCTCCAGCACCTCGTGGACGGCCCGCACCGCGCCCTGGTCCACCTTGGGCGCGGTCACCAGCGTCACGGCCGACGGCACCGCGACGGGCCTGCCCGTCACCGTCTGCTGCTGCGGCTTCGGGAACACCTTCGGGTCGGTCACGCTGCCCAGCGGCGTCTGCGGCGCGGCGCCCACCACGTCCGGCGCCGAGGCCGCGGCGGGCGCCGCGTACGCCGTCGACGGCACCGAGCCGGCCAGCAGCCCGCCGACCACCGCCGCGGCCGCGACCCCGGCGGCTATCTGTATCGCCCGCCGCCCCGGCCGCCCGGCGGCCCGCTCGGCCCGCTCCTCCCGCACGGACGCCAGCAACGGCTCCGTCCCCTTGAGATCGGCGATCAGCCGGTCCGCCGTACGCGGCGCCAGCTGACGGCACGTCCGCGCCGTCGCCCGCCGCGCCGCCACCGCCGCGGGGTGCTGCACGACGTCCCGCAACGCGGGACTCTGCTCCAACTGCGACCGCAGCCGCCGCCCGGCCGCAACGGACACTCGGGCTTGCACAGGAGCCTCCTCGCCAGGCCACGACCACATCTCCGGCAACCCCACCAGCTGGCCAACCCGGGTGTCAACGCCGTCGACTGATATGCCTGAGTTGCCCCATTCCTCCCTCTCCGAAGGGCACCCGACAACGCGCAGGGCCCGCGCCGCCGACCGGCGACGCGGGCCCTGCCGCCCACTCGGAACCCGGAGGTCAGGAGCGCGGCGGAGCGGGAAGCACGGCCGACTTCAGCGTCGGGATGCTCCACTGCTGGTTCGCCCAGTAGCCGCAGCCCGCGATCTGGAGCCGTGTGCCGTTGGCCGCCGGCCCGCCGGGGATCTCGAAGCACTTGCCGGAGACCGGGTGGAACAGCGCGCCGTTCGCCAGCGGGATCCACTTCTGCGCCGCCGTGCCGTCGCAGGTGCGGTACTCGAGCTGAGTCCCGTCGGTCGTGCCGGCGTTCACCGTGGCGATGCACCCGCCCTTGACCCGGACGGTGCCGTCGTTCCCGAGGGCGAGCTGCTGCGCCTCGCTCCCGTTGCAGGTCACCAGCATGATCGGGTTGCCGTTGGCGGTGCTCGCGTTGACGTCGTCCACGCACATGTTCGAGTCGACGCCCGAGCGGACCACGCTGGTGAGGCCCGGCGCGCTCGGAGCCACCGCGAACGGGTAGACGGCGGTGCTGCTGATGGCTCCGTCGAAACTCGTGGACGGCTTGGACTGGTACCTGTACCGGCCCAGCGTGAACGGCCCCGAGGACGCAGGGCTGGCGCCGGCCCGGTGGACCTTGGTGCCGGCCAGGACGCCGTCGACGTAGAGCGCCATCGCCCCGGTGTCGGCGTTGTAGGAGGCGGTCAGCCGCGTCCAGACACCGAGCCGGGTCTGGGCGGCGGCGTTCTCCGTGTCGGTGTAGTCGTACGACCAGGTGTCGTCGTCCGAAGTCGCCAGGGCGAAGTGCCAGTTCCTGCCCGCGCCGTCGCTGTAGAGCAGGAAGTTGCTGCCGTGCGCGGTCTCCTGGCTGGCGACCACGCCGCCGGCCGATCCGGACAAGGCCCAGGCGGAGACGGTGAAGCTCTTGCGGGTGTCGACCACCGGCCCCGTCATGGTGACGTTCGAGCCGACGCCGGGGTTGAAGTAGCCCACGGTGGCCGGCCGGCCGTCCACGGTCTCCGGGCCCCAGCCGACGTTCGTGGCCCACCCGTCGGCGCGCTTCTGCCCGTCGCGGACGGTGTTGGTGCCGTCGTGCGCGGCCAGCCAGTTGCCGGCGGGGCGGTTGAGGTTGCCGAGCGCGACCGGGGCCTTCTCCAGGCCGGTCACGGTCGCGCCGCTGGTGGCGGCGGGCGCCTTGGTGCCGATGCCGGCCCAGGCGACCAGCTGGTTGTTGGTGTCCACGGCCCAGAGATCCGGGACGCCGTCAGCGGTGACGTCGCCGTTGGAACCCACCTTCGGGTACAGCTTGGGGTCGACGCCGTTGGCCAGCCAGCCCTTGGTGGGGCTGGAGAACGCGGAAGCGTCGAAGGTGTTCCCGGGAGCGGCCGCCAACTGGTAGGCGTGGATGGTGCCGTCGGTCTTCGAACGGGCCCACAGGGTGGGGATGTTCGTCCCCTTGGCCGGACCGGGGGTGATCAGGTCGTAGTAGTCCCAGTCCTGCTTGTCCTTGAGCAGGTCCGGTTCCGACAGCAGGATGGTGGGGCCGTCGAGGTGCTTGTTGGTGTCCTGTTGGCCGAGCCACAGCCGACCGTGTTCGACGAAGAGCAGCGAGGAGTTCGGCAGACCGGCCATGTTGGTCCCGGGGTTCCTGGGAGTGTCGCCGGTGGGTGATCCGAACGCCGCGATCTGGGTCACCGCGGACCAGTCGCCGCCGTTGTCGTACGTCGCACAGTCGATCGGCGTGTAGTCGGGCAGGATGCACGCGCGGCTCTTCGAGAGCTCGAAGGCCGCCTGACCGTCGAGATGCCCGGCCGTGTCGTCGTTGGCGTACAGGTAGAGCTTGCCGGCCCCGGGAGCGTGGGCGATCAGATCGTCGACGTTCCGGTCGCTGAACGAGCCCCGGTGGGTGATCTGTACGGTGCTCCAGTCCTGGTTGTCGGCCGCCCCCGGCGCCGAGGCCGGCTTGGTGTTCGGCGCCGCGTACGGGTCGGCGTTCGCGCCGACCAGGCGCAAGGAGCCGGTGCCGTCGGGCAGCAGGACGTCGGCCTTCCGGTCGCCGTCGATGTCGCCCATGACCGGGTCGCCGGCGGCGGGGTTGCTCGGCACGAAGAAGGTGTACGCGACCGGCTGGGACATGTTGCCGGCGTTGTCCTGGGTCTGCAGGTAGAGGAAGTTCGTCCCCCAGTGGTTGGCGATGAAGTTCTTCAGCTCGAAGCTGCCGTCGCCGTTCATCTTGACGACGTTGCCGCCGTCGTTGCAGTTCCAGCCGGTGGCCGACGCCTGGATCGGGTCGGTGGTCCAGCGTGCGCAGGCCAGGCCGGAGGAACGGCCACCGGTGGCCGGGGCCGGGTCGGTGCCGGTCAGGACGAAGGAACCGGGCTCGCCGACGCGCTTGGGGTGCCCGCCCAGGGTGCCCGACTCGGGGAAGTCCGTCGAGGTGATGCGGGCGGTCGGCGGAGTCCGGTCGACTCGCAGGAAGCACATCCGGCTGTTGCCGCTGGCGAGCGTGCCGTCGGTGGTGGCGGCGAACCAGCCGTACTGGTGGCCGTCGATCAGCGACCCGACGCTCGCGTACTTGCGGCCCGAACTCGCCGCCCAGCCGGTCTCGTAGAGCTTCGAGGAGCCGTTGTCGTCGTCATCCCAGATCTTGAACGCGGTCCAGAGCTGCTCGCCGGTCGGCGACCAGGTGTCCGCGCTGAGGGTGATGTCGGTGTTGATCCCGACCCAGCCCGGGTTGTCCCAGGGGTTGGTGGTGCCGCGGGTCTGGCACAGGTCGGAGGTCGCGTCGCGCGCGAAGCCCGGGTTCGGGCTGGTGGTGGGGTCGCCGACGTGGGGTGTGAAGTCGTAGGTCACCACGATGTGTGGGTTGTTGGCCCACCGCTGGCGGTAGTACTTGTTGCCCTCGTCGTCGGGGGCGAACATGAAGGTCCAGCCGTCCCAGTGCTCGCGGGCGGCCTGGACCATCTGGCTGTAGACGTCGAACTCCTTGCCGCCGCCGCCGGAGATCCAGTTCATGCCGACCTTGGAGCAGTTCCACGGCTCGGGGCAGGGCTGGGCGTTCCAGCGCGTCCACTGGTTGATCGGGTTGCTGTTGCCCGCCCCGGTCGAGTACAGACCCATCGGAGTGGAGGTCGAGGGGCTGGATGACTCGGCGACGGTGGCGTAGAGCTTGGCGGTGAGAACGGTCGAGTCCCAGAACGCCGAGTTCAGACCCAGCTGGAAGTAGGCGCGTTCCTTGCCCTCCTTCTCACAGCGGTTTCTCGTGTCGATGTAGCCGCAGTAGCCGGCCGCAGGCGTGTCCTGGCCGAGCTGCGTGCCGTTGTACTCCATCGTCCCCGGGTAGGCCGACTGCACCTGGGCCCAGGCCTGGGTGCCGTTGTCGACACTGGGGTTCCAACCGGGGTCGATGAACCAGGGGCCGGTGCCCTGCCCGAGGAGCGAGGCGTCCGGCACCAGGTCGATGCCGCCGCCGCTGACGGAGGTGGCGATCGGCGCGGTCCGGGCGCCGGGGCCGGGAGCCTTGCTGTCGGACCCGACGGCCTCCGCCGTGCCGTCCGCGGCGGGTGCTGCGGCGGACTGAGCCGCGGCCTTGGGCTCCGGGACCGGAGCGGTGGACGAGTCCCACATGACGGGTGCCGGAGCCGTGAAGCGGGCCTTGCCGGAGGCGTCCTCGGCCGACAGGTTGCCGGTGGCGTCCGCCTTGACGGTCAGTCCGTCGACGGCCGTGTCGAGGTGCAGCTTCTGGATCTTCGGGTCGGCCGCCGCCTGGGCGGTGCGCACGATCAGGACCTGGCGCAAGCCACCGGCGGGAGTGGCGCTCAGTTCCAGGTCGACGTCGGGCAGGACGGAGCGGTAGAGGGCACTGCTGCCGGAGAGTTCGGGCTTTGGCAGAGTGAACGGTGCCTTGATCGACAGCTTCTTGCCGTCCGTGGTGGCCATGGTGGCCAGCGCGCCGGTGCCGCCTCCGGAGAAGGTGAGGCCGGAGGGCACGGCGGTGGGCGTGACCGTCCCGTCGGGGGTGGTCCGCAGCGTCGCGTCCACGGCGCGCCAGGTGCCGTCGGCGTTCTTGACCCGCTCCACCACGGGCGAGGAGTCGGTGGTCAGCGTGCCGTCCGGGTTGGCCGTGGTCTGGCTGCCACCCGTGGTCATGGAGTCGACCACGATGGGCTTCCCGGTGCTCTTCGCCTTCGCCTGGGCGGCGCGTATCGCCTCGGTCCGCGCCGAGCGGGAGTCGGGCTGCCCCTTGGCGGGTGGCGTCGGCCACGAGGCGTCGGCGGGACCGTGGTTGCGGTCGGCGGGAGCCGCTGCCGCGATTCCGGGTACCGCCAGCAGCCCGGCGCCCAGGGAGAGGACGGCCGTGCAAGCGAGCGGCAGGAGAGCCACTCGGAATGTCCGGATTCCCGCAGGTCGTCGCGAAAAGGACGGAGATGGAGGATGTGACCTCGACATGAAGACCCCCTCGTCATTGGTGATGTGAGCAGAGATCGGACGCACGCTGCCTTCACATTTGCTTCGCTGTCAAAGCGTTTTGTCGACGAGGTGTCCGAGTTGTCGGGGTGGTAACGCCTTGCTCTCCGGGTGACATTGATCACAGGGGAAGCTTTTACTTCTTTCCTACTTTTGATCGGTCGTGTGCGCCTAAGGTGCCGGGGGCCTGGGCCGGTCCGGTCGGCCCGATTCGAGCTCCGACAATCTGTGGGGGGATCAGTTGTCTCGTTCTGTCCGCCTGTTCACCCGTCCGCGAAGTTTGCGGGTGGCCGTGGTGGCGGCTCTGGCCGTCACCATGTCCGTGGTGACACTCCCTTCGGTGGAGGCGGTCGCCCAAGCGGCCGCCCCTCCCGACGTGTGGGTGCCACCGAATACGCCGGTTCCGGACGCCCAGCCGGTGAAGGGCGCCGACGGCAAGCCCGCCGGCCACACTCCGGACCCGGGCAAGAAGTGGTCGCCGCCGGCTGACTCCAGCCCGCCGGCCGGCCGAGCCACCGCCGTCCTCGGCGGTGCCGGTGCCGGTGCCGGCGCCGCCTTGGCGCCGTCGGCGACCGACACGACGCCGACCTCCGTCCCCGTGCAGGCCGGTTCGCTGCCGGTCTGGGTCGCCCCGGCGCCCGGCACGAAGCCGGCCGCCCTCGCGGCGCCGGCGGCCCAGGAGGCCTCATCGGCGCCCCAATCCCCGGCGCTCCAGATCGAACTGGCCGACCAGGCCCGGACCAACGCCGCGGGTGTGAACGGCGCCCTGCTGGGCGTCACCGACACCGGTGAGGGTGCTCAGGCCGGTCGGGTCCAGGTGGGAATCGACATCCAGGCCTGGGCGAAGAACGCCGGCGCCAACTGGGCCTCGCGAGCCCGGATCGTCCAGCTGCCCGGTTGCGCGCTGACGACTCCGGGAGCCGCCGGCTGCGGCACGCGCACCCCGGTCCCGTCGCATCGGGACGCCGCGACCGGCCGTCTGGTGGCCGAGGTCGACGTTCCGCAGCCGACCACCTCCGTCGCCGCCAAGTCCTTCGCCTCCGGGGCCTCCGGGAGCCCGGCCGGCACCGCTTCGGCCGTGGCACTCGCCGTCGAGGCGGAGGCCAAGGGCAGTGGCGGTGACTTCAGCGCCTCGCCGATCACCCCGTCCGCCTCCTGGCAGGCCGGCGGTAACGCGGGCAACTTCACCTACGGCTACACCGCCGAACTGCCCTCCACGCTGGCTGGCCCGGCCCCCGACGTCTCGCTCGGTTACGACTCCTCCGCGGTGGACGGCAAGACCGCCTCCACCAATGCCCAGCCGTCCTGGGTCGGCGAGGGCTGGGACTGGAACCCGGGCTCCATCGTGCGCTCCTACAAGGGCTGCAAGGACGCGGGGATCGACAAGTCGGGCGACCAGTGCTGGGGCGGCGACCTGCTCCAGCTCTCGCTCGCGGGCCATGCGGGCCAGCTGGTCAAGGACGACAAGTCCTGTGAGTGGCACCTCCAGGGCGAGGACGGCACCAAGGTCGAGCGGCTGACCGGCCAGAACAACGGTGCCTGGAACGGCGAGGCCTGGCGGATCACCACCACCGAGGGCACCCAGTACTACTTCGGGGCCAACCACCTGCCCGGCGGCGACGGCACCGACCAGGCCAGTAACTCGGTCTCCACCGTGCCGGTCTACTGGCCCGGCGGCCAGGACCCGTGTCTGAAGACCGGTTCACCGGCCACCAACTCCTGGAACCAGATGGGCTGGCAGTGGTCGCTGGACTACGTCGTCGACCCGCACCAGAACCTGATCACCTACCGGTACGACCAGGAGCAGAACTACTACGCCCGGGGCGGCGGCCAGAACAACGGCAACGGCACCCGGACGCAGTACCAGCGGGCGAGCTACCCGACCTGGGTCGGCTACGGCCAGCGCCTGCCCGACCAGATCGCGGCCAAGGGCAAGGCCAACCCGGCCGCCCAGGTGTGGTTCCGCGCCGCCGAACGCTGCCTGCCGGACAAGGACTTCAGCTGCGATCCGTCCCTGCGGACCAAGGCCAACGCCAAGCGCTGGCCGGACACCCCGGTCGACCAGAACTGCGACGCGACCGGTGACTGCACCGTCTACTCGCCGACCTTCTGGACCACCAAGCGCCTGACGAAGGTCGACACCGAGGTCTGGGACGGCGCCAAGTACCGCCCGATCGACTCCTACGCCCTCAACCAGTCCTTCCAGGAACCGGGCGACGGCACCTCGCCGTCGCTCTGGCTGGACTCGATCCAGCGCACCGGCAGCAACGACCGCACACCGATCACCCTGCCCGCGGTGTACTTCCAGCCGCTGCAGATCGCCAACCGCGTCACGGGCCGGATCGTCCAGCCGGACGGCACCTCGGCCTCGATCGAGCCGTACAAGCGTCCGCGCATCCAGAAGATCACCACCGAGACCGGCGGCCTGATCAACGTCGTGTACCGGGCCGCCGAGTGCTCGCGCGAGGCCGGCGGGAAGATGCCGGCGTCCGAGGACAGCAACACGATGGCCTGCATGCCGGTCAAGTGGTACCTGCCCGGGCAGACCGCGCCGGACCCGGTCAACGACTGGTTCAACAAGATCATCGTGCAGTCGGTCACCCAGGAGGACTCGGTCGCCGGCGGCCAGCCCGCGGTCGTCACCGACTACGAGTACGGCGGCGGCGCGGCCTGGCACCGCAACGACTCCGAGATGGCCGACCCCAAGGCGCGCACCTGGGACCAGTTCCGCGGGTACGCGACGGTCACCACCCGCAGCGGCAGCGGCAGCGACCTCGAGGCGCCCCGCACCAAGTCGGTGACGACCTTCCTGCGAGGCATGGACGGCGACGTCCTCGCCAACGGCACCACCCGCCAGGTGTCGGTGAAGGACGCCCACGGCGGCACCATCAAGGACGAGAACGTCCTGGCCGGTTTCGTCCGCGACTCCGCCAACTACACCGGTGACAACGGCGAGTTGCTCTCCACCGTGGTCACCGACCCCTGGCTCGGTCCGATCACGGCCACCCGCAACCAGTCCGGCGGCATGCCCGCGATCACGGCCCGGGCCGTCAACGCCCTGAAGGCGACCAACCGCGAGAAGCTCGCCAACGGCGACTGGCGCACCCGTGAGAGCTCCACCACGTACGACTCGACGTCGTTCGCCCGTCCGCTGACGGTCTACGACAACGGGGACGTCGCGCACCCCGAGCAGTTGCTCTGCACCTCCTTCGAGTACGCCACCGGCCCCGGTGGGGCGCCGACACTGCTGGCCTCCCGCACCCTGGTCCTCAAGGGCGCCTGCGGTCAGATCGCGACCAAGGACAACACGGTCGCCGACACCCGGTCCTACTTCGACAACATGTCGCTCGGCCAGGCCGGCGCCAAGGCCGAGCAGACCTCGTCCGAGGTCCTGGAGCGCTACGACGAGGCGGGCAGGCCGGTCTACCGGGCCACCGCCCGCGCGAGCTTCGACGACTACGGCCGGGTCATCAGCACCGTCGACCCGACCCGCACCGACGCCACCCACCCGGGCGGCGCCGAGACCAAGACCGCCTACTCGCCGGCGGCCGGCCAGCTGCCGACCCAGGTGACCCACACCAACCCGATGGGCTGGCAGACCGTCAGCACCCTCGACGTGGGCCGTAGCTCGGCGCTCAAGATCAAGGACGAGAACGGCCGGATCAGCGAGCAGGAGTTCGACTCTCTCGGCCGCGCCGTCGCGGGCTGGAGCCCCGGCAACGACCGCGCGACACACCCCACCCGTCCCAACCGCAAGTTCTCGTACTCGGTCAACGGTTCCAACGCGCCCTCGCAGGTACTCTCCCAGGCCCTGATGGGCAACATGGAGGGCACGGAGGAGACCTACACCTCCAGCTTCACCATCTACGATGGCCTCGGCCGAATCCGCCAGACCCAGGCCAGCACCCCCTCGGGGGCAACCGGCCGGATGATCACCGACGCGCTGTTCGACTCGCACGGCTGGCAGGTCAAGACCAGCGCCGCCTACCACAACGACCAGGCGCCGCCCAGCGGTCAGCTCTTCCTACCCAACGGCGGGGTCCAGCCGGACAGCAAGATCCCGTCCCAGACCGTCAAGAAGTACGACGGCATCGGCCGGGTCGTCGACTCGATCTTCCAGTCGTACGGCATCGAGCAGTGGCGCACCCACGCGGACTACCTGGGAGCCGACGAGGTCCGCACCACCCCGCCGGCCGGCGGCTACGCCACCGCGACTGTGTCGGACGCCCGCGGCAACACGGTCGCCCTGCGCCAGTACAAGGCCAACACCCCGACCGGCGCGTACGACGAGACCACCTACGGCTACATGCCGGAGGGCAAGGAGGCCTGGCGCAAGGACGCGGCCGGCAACCGGTGGACGTATGAGTACGACCTTCTGGGCCGACTGGTGAAGTCCACCGACCCGGACTCGGGCACCGGGACGACGGCGTACGACGACAGCAAGAGCCTCGTCACCGTCACGGACTCCCGCGGCAAGAGCGCCACCAGCGTTACCGACCTGCTCGGCCGCAACATCGCAGCCTACGAGGGCACGACGGCCGACCCGGCCAAGAAGGTCGCCACCTGGACCTACGACAGCCTGGCCAAGGGCAAGCCGACCTCCTCGACCCGATACGTGGGCAACGACGCCTACACGTCGGAGATCACCGGCTACGACATCGGATACCGCGAACTCGGCGCCAAGGTCACCATCCCGACGGCGGAGAAGGAACTCGCGGGGGTCTACCAGACCGACAACACCTACAACGCCGCAGGCCGCCTGACAACCACGACCATGCCGGCAGTGGCCGGCATGGGCAGGGAGAAGCTGACTTTCGCCACCGACACCGTCGGGCAGTTCGGCGGACTCACCAGCAGCTTCGGCGCCGCGAAGTCGACCCTCGTGGCCGACGTCCGCTACGACCCGTACGGCCGGCCGTACCGCACGACAGTGGGTGGCGCGGGCGCGCAGGTGGTCGCCACGATGGTGATCGACAACGCCACCGGCCGGGTGACGCGCTCGATCGTGGACAAGCAGACCGCCGAGACCGCTCACGTGGACTCGGTCGACTACACCTACAACCCGCTGGGCCAGGTCACCTCGGCCCGCAACGCGCAGGACGGCCAGGTCGCCGACCTGCAGTGCTTCACCCACGACTACCTCGGGAGGCTCACCCAGGCCTGGACCGACTCCGGCACCCAGACCACCAAGCCGCAGCCGAACGTTCCCGGCATCGGCGCCTGCACCAACACCGACGGCCCGGCCGTCACCGCCGGCAAGCCGAGCATCGGCGGTCCGGCCCCGTACTGGCAGCAGTACGAGTACGACCTCATCGGCAACCGCACGAAGCTGGTCCAGAAGGACGTCACCGGCGACGCCGCCAAGGACGTCACCACCACCCAGACCTTCGGCACCGGCCCCAACACCCCGTCCACCGACCCGAAGACGGGCGGCGGCACGGGCGGTCCGCACGCGCTGATGAAGTCCACCCGGACCGGCCCGGCCGGCACCGCGGTGACCTCGTACACCTACGACGCCGCGGGCAACACCACCTCGATCACCGACACCCCGGGCACCAGGACGCTGACCTGGAACGGTCAGGGCAAGCTCGACCAGATCACCGGCACCAGCGAGAGCGGCGCGACCAGCTACCTCTACGACGTGTCGGGCAACCAGCTGATCCGTCGTGATCCCGGCAAGACCACGCTCAACCTGGGCGCGGATCAGATCACCCTGGACACCACCAGCAAGGCCGTCACCGACGTCCGCAGCTACGGGGCGCCCAACGGCCTGTCCATCACGCGCACCACGACCAGCGGAACGTCGACGCTGGCGTACCAAGGGGCGGATCCACACGGCACCAACGGCGTACAGGTCGACTCGGCAACCCTCGCCCACGTCCGCCGTCCCACCGACCCGTTCGGCAACGAGCGCGGTACCCAGCCTGCGGCGGGCGTCTGGGCCGGGGACAAGGGCTTCGTCGGCGGCACCAAGGAGAAGTCGACCGGCTTCACGCTTCTCGGCGCCCGTGAGTACGACCCCGGGACGGGGCGCTTCATCAGCCCCGACCCGATCGTGGACGCCGGTGATCCCCAGCAGTGGAACGCGTACGCGTACGCCAACAACAGCCCGATCAACAAGTCCGACGCCAACGGTCTGAAGCCCACGTGTGACACTCAGGCAGAGTGTGACGGCCTCACAGCCGCAATGGACAATGGTCACGGCTACACCTGGATCACCCCCGCGAGCTGGTCGCCGCCCACGGTGCCCCCGCCGCCGGTGCCCACGCCGGGAGAGCGGGCCGCGGGCCAGGCACTCGACACCGCGCACAAGAACCTCAACGAGAGCAAGCGCAAGCGCGACGAGCTCGTACACAAGGTGGTCGACATCGTCGGCGACCTGATCGGCTTCAACGACGCCCGCGACTGCTTCACCAAGGGCGACGTGATGGGCTGCATCAACACCGCGCTCAACGTGGTGCCCTGGGGCAAGGTCGTCAAGGTCATCAAGGCCGGACTCCAGGCCCTCAAGATCTACCGGGAGATCGAGAAGGTCTACACCGCCATCCGCTCCGGCGAACGCGCGGCCAGGGAAGCCGAAGCCGCGTACGTCGGCGCAAAGACGGCCGCGGCGGAAGCCAGAGCGGCCGAGAAGGCCGCAGCCAAGGCAGCAGAAGAAAAAGCGGCAAAGGAATCAGCAGCGGACGCTGCGGGAACGGATTCCAGGATCGCGGCCAAGGAAGAGGAATCGGTCGGCGGAAGCTGCCTGAACAGCTTCCCGACCGGGACGCGGGTCCTGATGGGGGACGGCACCCTCAAGCCGATCGAGGACATCCAGCAGGGCGACGTCGTCATGGCGACCGACCCCCAGACCGGCGAGACCCGCCCCGAGACCGTCACCGCCACCATCACCACCCCCGACGACAAGGACTTCACCGACCTCACCCTCACCGACGACGCCAGCCCGCGCGGCCCCCCGGCCGACGACCAGGCGAAGATCACCTCTACTCACCACCACCCCTACTGGAGCGAGACCCGCCAGCAGTGGGTTGACGCCGGCGAACTGACCCCCGGCGAACAGCTCCGCCAGCCCGACGGCACCACCCTCACCATCCAGTCCGTCCGCAACTACCCCTACGCCGTCACCACCCACAACCTCACCGTCAGCCTCCTCCACACGTACTATGTGCTGGCGGGTACCACACCGGTCCTGGTGCATAACTGCGGCGAAATCGATTACGGAAGTATCGATGCTGATGGGCGACGTTCCGGAATAGTCGCAGAAGTTACGCCGCAAATGGTCGACACTGGAAATAAAGCATCAACCAGGATGCGGCCGCCGGGTTTCGTGAGCGGTGCCAACGGGGATGCGCGTGGGCATCTTCTTCCGAAGGCGCTGGGCGGATCAGGAAATACGCCGGAAAACTTCGTCAGGACGACAGCTGCCATCGACAACGGTCCCATGAATGAGTTCGAGAAGGAAGTTGCCAAATACGTCTCAAAGGGTAATACCATCATGTACTCGGCGACGCCGCACTACCGCCCAGGAAGCAATATTCCATTCGCTGTGTCAATTGAGGCGTTCGATGACACAGGATGGTTTATGGGTAGGACGTTCATGCAATAGCGGCAACCGATGATGAATGTGGCTGGCGCAGTGACTGCGGGTGGCCCGTCCGAATCTCAAACCGATAAATGACGTACGGGCAGAGCTTTCATCGAAGCTCTGCCCGTACGTGTCTCGGCCAGTCGAAGCCTGTTGGCTTCGAAGAGGGTCGTTTAGCGACGCCATTCGTAAGCGCCTGGTGACGTCTTCAGGACCTCGCTTGGCCAAGTTCGCACCACTTCGCGGAGGTGCTCACGCTGTTCCTCGATCCATCCGTCATCCAGGACGATCGGGATGGTTGCTGATGAGCCGGAGCCGGACGCGTCCTCGACAAGCACTGCCGGGACATCGCAATCATCGCTGGGCAATTCGATCCTAATTGCTGGGCCATTGCCGCTGTCCAGCCATTCGACATTCTGACCCGCGCTGAGGGCGTCCAGCGCCAGAGACCACTCCTCCAGATCCGAGAGATAGAAGCAGATGCTGAGGTTCCCTCTAATAAAACTGCTCTCCACGATGATCTCCGCATCAAGCAAGTCGTGCACCGGAAGGACCCCGGGTCCTCGCCGGCCCAGAATATGCACGCGGACGCTGTTGTCCCCGTCTGACAGTTTGATCAAATCCATGTTGCCATCCTGACGTGCATAGTCGTCTACAGTTTCGCATTCACTACGTCGTTATCTGCCGGTAGCGCGTCCGAGGGGGCGGCACGGTCGGCTTCCTCGGACGCGCCCCGGTGAGTTCTTTGGTGCGACAGCCGGGGCAATAGTAGATGCACGGAGTTCATTCTGGCAGGGCCACCGCGGTTCTTTGGACGGTCTGACGGCAGTAGTTGACGGCAACGTCAGCGGACGGGGGCTGCACAAAGCGGTGGGTCGTCGCTGTCGTCGGGGCCGGTGCCGGCCACGGTGGGCTTGCCGAGAGTGCGGCTGAGGAGGTCGATGGCGTCACGCTGGAGGCGGAGGCGGACGTGGGCGTACACGGCCGCGGTGACGCCGATGTGGGCGTGACCGAGGAGTTCCTTGATGACGACGAGTTCGACGCCCTGTTCCAGGAGGAGCGTCGCGGTCGAGTGCCGCAGGTCGTGGAATCGGATCGCTCGCAGGCGGGAGCATCGGAGCAGGGCGTTGAAGTGTCGTGTGAGGGTGGAGGGTTCGATGGGGTGGCCGTCGGGGCGGGTGAAGACGAGGCCGTTGTCCACCCACTCGGCGCCGGCTTGCTGCTTCTCGTCGGCCTGCTGGTCACGGTGCTCGTGGAGCGAGGCGACGCAGGCGGCCGGGAGGGCGATGCGGCGTTCGGAGCTGATTGTCTTGGTCGGCAGGGTGGTGAGGCCGCCGGTACGGGTGCGCTGGAGGGTGCGGCGGATGCTGGCGGTGCCGTTGTCGAGGTCGATGTCTTCCCAGCGCAGGCCGAGGAGTTCGCCCTTGCGGAGGCCGGTGCGCAGGGCCAGTTCGAATAGTGCGTGGAGGCGGTGGTTCCGTGCAGAGGCGAGGAAGGTGCGGGCCTCGTGGGTGGTGAGGGGGGTGAAGCGGCGGGGCCGGGGTGTGCCGGTGCGGACGTTACGGGCGACGTTGCGCGGGATCTCCTCCTCGCGCACCGCATGCTCCAGCGCCGATTTGAGCACGGAGTGGATGTAGGCGAGCGTCAGCGGCGAGAGGTACTTGCGGCAGCACTTCCCGATGGCGCAGCAGCGCGGGCGGCGGCTGGCCGGCGCGTCGGGCTTGCGGCGGGCGTCGATGCCGCGTGCGCAGCACTGGCAGACGGTCCGCAGTCCGTTGAGCCAGGTGCGCACGTCCTTCGCGGTGAGTTTGGCGAGCTTCTTCTTGCCGAGGCCGGGGATGAGGTACTGGGTGGTGCAGGCGGTGTAGCGGGTGTGGGTGGTCTCGCGGAGCTGGTGGACGGCGACGTTCTCCAGCCAGTACGTCAGATAGGCGGCCAGGCTGCCCTGGGCGGTGACGACGGGGACGCCACGGTTGCTGGAGGCGGTCTTCTCGGTGAGCTTGGCGAGTGCTTCCTTGCGGGTATTGCCGTAGACGCTGACGCGCTTGCTGGTGTTGCCGGGGGCGAGGACGTAGCCGGCGGCTTCCCAGCGGCCGTCCTTGCGCTGATAGACGGTGCCGTCACCGTTGGCACGGGCGCGGCGGGAGGCGGGGGTGTCGCGGGGTGTGGTCATCAGGCGGCTTCCTGTTCGAGGCGGGTGCGGATGAAGTCAGTGAGGGCGTGGACGGGGATGCGCCGTGCGCGGCCGAGGCTGATGGAGGCGAGCTGCCGGGAGCGGAGCAGGTCGTAGACGGCGGAGCGGCCGAGCTGGAGGCGGGCCATGACCTGGGGAACCGTCAACAGGTCCCCGCCCGCACCTGGCCCGAGGCGTGTGGTCATCAGCAGCCGCCCTCAGCGGTGAACTGCCGCTCCAGTTCTCTGCGGTGCCACACGGCAGCGGCGAGGAGTTGCGCGCCGGGGCTGTAGCCCGAGCCGTGGTAGGCCCAGTGGCCGATGACGAGGGTCGTGCTCGGGTCGAGGTCGGGCAGGCTGGCGTGTGCGCGGGCCTGTTCGGTACGCCAGGCGCGGCGGTCGTCGCGCAGCTGGCCGAGGGTGACCGAGTAGCAGCGGGACTTGGTGGAAAAGTGGCCCCGGAAGCCGAGCATGTGCGCCCACTTCCAGAGCTTGAGGCCGGCGAACTCCGGGCGCTTGCCCAGCTCCCAGCAGGTGCGGATCATCTGCCGCACGTGGCGTTCGACGGCGAGGCGGGGCAGCGGCCGGGCCTGCCCGGTGCCGCCGCAGGCAGTGCACGTGAGCGGGGTACCGCGGCCGGTCAGGGTCATGCCGCGTCCCTGGCATGGGCGGCAGAACAGGGCGCGGTCGAGAGCGCCGGAGGAGTCGGCGGACTTGGTGGCGTACTTGGCCACGTAGGCGGCGACCGCGTGATCGGTCAGCTCGGCGTCGGTGCCGAAGGCGGCGATCTCGCGCACGTCGAGCTGTTCGCCCCAGGCGAGTTCGCGTTCCCCGACCGCATCCGAGACGACGCTGACGGAGACGCGGGCGGCGGCGGCCCGGATGGCGTCGGCGAGCAGGGTCACGGTGGCGGACGGGGGCGGGGGCTGGGTGCTGCCGTCGGGGCCGTCGAGGCGGATGACGGCGTGGAAGTGGACCAGGCCGCGTTTCTGGTACTCGGCGACCTTGGCGAAGGAGACGCGCAGCACGGCGCGGGCGGCCTTCTGGGTCAGGCCGAGCCGGGCGGCGATCTCGCGGCGCAGGTAGATCGTGAAGCGCGCCCACAGGGCTCCGGCGTGGGCGTTGAACAGCACCGCGCCCGGGTAGTCGTAAGTCTTCGGGTCCAGCGGTGTGCCGAGCAGCGCGTCCGCGGGTTCGTGGCGCTTGCCGCAGCGGCACGGCCGGAGGACGCCGCCCGCGTCGGTGGGGCGGTTGTGGACGGGGCCGAAGGAGGGGGCGGTGAGGGTGGCGAAGACGCGGGGGTGGGTGCGGACGGTGTCCGGCACGCTCTTGCCGCCGGTCAGGCCCGCCCGGATCAGGTGGAAGGTGTCGGCGGCGTAGACGCGGGAGCAGGCCGGGCAGCGTGAGGCGCGGCGGTTGCCGCAGGCCGTCAGCAGGTTTCCGGTGGGCTCGTCGGCGGTGTTGTAGGAGCGCAGGACTTGACCGGTTGCCGTGTCGATGGTGGTGGTCTGGCCGAGCAGGCGCACGGGTTCGGTGCAGCCGCCGAGGCGGTCGATCTGCTGGTGTGCGCGGTCGAAGTCGGGCAGGTTGACCAGGTGGATCAGGTCCCGCAGGGCGGGGCTTGCCACGTGGCGCAGCTCCAGGGTGACCATTCGGGGCGTGTCCCTTCTGTCGGGTGGGGTGGCCCCGAGCAGCAACCAGCAAGGCAGGAAGGCGTGTTGGTGCTGCTCGGGGCATGGCGAACCGAGCCCGGTCGGGCGGGGTTGGTCGGGTGGGGAATGGGCCGGCGGGGCTCAGGCGGAGAGCTGCGCGTGTGCGGCGGTGGCCAGCGGCAGCGTGACGCCCAGGCGGGCCTTCAGCTGACCGGGCGTAATGTGCTCGCCCTGTTCGGCGTGGTGCGTCTCGGCGATGCGCCGGGCAGCGGCCAGCAGGGCCTCGGGGACGGCTGGGATCGCGACGGACGCGGTCCTCTTGGTCAGCACGGGAGCAGCCGCGGGCTCAGCCGTGACGACCACAGCCGGGGCAGGCGCCAGCTCGGAGGACGGGGTGAGCACCGGTTCCGGTGTCGGGTCGAGCGATGCGAGCGGGTTCGGCAGGTGTTCCACGGCCGGAACCGGGACGGGGGCCTCTGCCGGGTTCGGGGTGCTCAGGGTGTGGAAGTGGCGGAGGAACTGCGGGCCGACCTGGCCCCAGCCGAGCAGCAGCAGCGGGGCGACCGCATCGACGGCGGTGCGGCCGTAGTGTCCGGCTACCAGGGGTTCGGCGACGTTCAGGGCCAGGGTCAGCATGCCGCACAGGTGCATCAGGCGGGTAGCGGCGGTCAGTTCGTCCTGTGGGACGCCGCGCAGGGACAGGAAGCGCAGACCGACCAGGAGGCCGACCACGGACAGGTCAACCATGGGGGCGATCAGCGGTGCGACCGGGTGCGGCACCCCCAGGCGAAGGGCCAGTGCCCAGACGTTGCCGAAGGAGAAGACGAACGCCAGCAGGGCGATGACCGCCATGACCACGGTCACGGTGCGCTGTGTGAGGCGATCTTCGGCCATCAGGCCAACTCTCCTTTCTTGATAGCGAGTTACTGGAGGCGTCAGGCCGCTTCGGTGATCAGGGTGCCGGCGTCGTCGTCCATGAAGGCGGGCTTCCAGTCGACCGGGCCCGGGTAGACGTCGAGGTACGCGGCCGGGTCTTCGGTCAGGTGGGCGGTGTCGTCGGCGATGCGGGCCGCGTCGGCGTCGGACACGTACGGGGTGCGCACGCGGGTGAAGCCCGGACGGCCCTGCACCCCCATCGAGGCCACGCCGACGTAGGCCGGGTCCTGGAGGTTGACCGGGTTCGCGTCCGGCCAGTTGCGGATGTCGTCGCCGAGTGCGGCCACGGAGGCTTCCGCCGTCTTCTGCGCGAAGGACAGCCCCAGCGGGCACACGTCCCGGATGAAGGTCGGGATGGCGTCACCGGTGGCCTTCTGGGTGGCCAGGATGACCATGATTCCGACGCTGCGGCCCTTCTTCACCAGGTCCTCGACGAGCCGGGCGTTCTCCGCCGACAGGGCCGCCAGCTTCTTCGTCTCGGCGTCGTTGCCCTTGTACTCGCGGAAGTAGGTGTGCGCTTCGTCGATGATCAGGATCGTCAGCGGCCAGATGCGGGACGGCCCGGTGTGCCAGATGTTCTTCACGCCGAGCACGGCGCGGATGGACGAGGAGCGGCCACGTCGTAGCTTCACCATGCGCTTGAACAGCGCGTTGGCTTCCGCCAGGTCATCCCCTGCGAAGGCGAACAGGCGGGGAGTCAGATCGGCATAGTCCCCTTCGTGGGCGGTGGAGACCTTGCCGTCCGCCACGGCGAACTGAACCGCGTCGGAGGGTGCCAGGTCGCAGATGAGCTTGTTGATCAGCGAGGTCTTGCCGAAGCCGGGCAGGCCGGCGACGGTCACCCCGGGAACGTTCGCCAAGGGCAGGCTGACGTCGTCGGCGTACTCGTCCAGCCCGAGCCCCCACGTGTCCAGGCTCTTGGGCACCGTTCCCGTGGGGACGTGCTCGGTCGTCGTGATGAGCGGGTCCAGGCGCACGGCCCGGATCACCACCCGCCCGGGACCGTCCGGCAGCACGGACACCCGTGTGCAGCGCCAGGCGTCGGCGAGGAAGCGCGCCGAGCGCTGGAACTCCTCCAGGCCCACCCTCGGCAGGCACTTCGCCCGCACCACCACGCCGAACCGGTCCGGCTTCACCTTGATCCGAGGAACCAGGACCCGGGGCTTGGGCGTCTCGCCTTCACGGCTGACCAGCTCAGCGAGGAACGTCGGCGTCCGGTCCGTCACCGACAGGCCCGCCATCTTGGCCAGCCGCTCCCACCCGAACCGGATGCGCACACCCTGGCGGATACTGGCCCGCGTCTCACGGTCCACCCGCAGGTAGCGCACGAGAGCCACCACGAGCCAGAGAACGGTGAGGGCGACGCCGCCCCACAGCAGCAGATCGGGGTTCACTTCATACCCCTCACGTCGTCGATGAATCCGCCGGTCACTTGACGAGCTCCAACTTGGCCGCGCGGTAGGCGATGCCGTCCGAGAGCTGACCGTTGAAGATCCGCGCCCACGGGGTGGCGAACAGGTCCACCGGTCGCACCATCACGCCCGGCTTGAGCCCGGCCGGAATGCCGGACTGAGCGACGGTGATCTTCAGGACGTCCGCCCGCCCGTCCTCCATGAGCATCACGGTGACCGTGTACAGGTGCTCGCCCGTCTCACGGTCGGTGGCGACCTCGCCGGTCTGCGGATCCTTGATCTTCAGCGTGGCCTCGGTGCCCGCCATGCAGACGGCAGACGGCAGCAGCCCAACGCGAATCCTGGCCATGGCCATGGGAGTTCCCCTCACTCGGTCGGCGTTTCCGACCTGCCATGACCATAGCGCTACACCCGCACACTCGCAACGGCCGCGCGCACGCCAAGGCGATACGCCCGATACGGGTAGGTCGCTGCACCCGCTACGGGCGAGCGCACGGGCGTGTCATCTGTGCGGAACCGCCGCTACCCTCGGTGTATGACGTTGCCGCTCGAAGAGGACCCCCGGCCGCCGTACCTCCAGGCCGCCGACGTGCTGCGCGCCGAGATCCTCGAAGAGCGGATTCGGCCCGGGGAGAAGCTCCCCTCCACACGCACGCTCCAGGAGCGGTACGGGATCGCCAGCTCAACCGTCCAGAACGCCCTGCGCGTACTCAAGGACGAAGGGCTCATCTACTCCGTCCAAGGGCGCGGCAGCTACGTCCGCGGCCTTGAGAAGGAGTACCGGGAGAAGGCACTGTTGGAGGAGCTCCAGCAGATCGCCGACCAGGCCAAGGCGGAGAGGGAGCAGGCAAAGGACGGCACGCAGGACGCCTCCGTCGGCTCCGGGGCCGGCCAGCCGCCCGTGCTCCAAGCGATCTGGGCCATTCGCGAAGCGATCATGGAAGGACGCTTGAAGTTCGAGGACACGATCCCCGAACCCATCAGGCTCCAACTGATGTTCGCGACCGACAGCGAAACCGTCGAACGGGCCTTGCGGCACCTCACGAACGAGCGCCTCGTGTACCGCGGCCCCCGAGGCAACCTCATCGTCGGCCTCATCGGTGGGCGCCATGACCTTCGGCGCACGATGCTCGCGCGAGAGCGCGTCGAGGCCCTGCGGCGTGCGGCCGAGCGTGAGGGAGAGGCCCTAGCCGACGACTACGCACTCGATGAGCCGCTGGAAGAGGACTCGCGACCGCCCTACATCCAGGTCGCCGACATCCTGCGCCGGGAAATCCTCGACGGAGACCTGACCCCAGGCAGCCAACTGCCGGCCGCGCGAGCTCTCCAGGAGCGTTTCGGAGTTGCCAGCTCAACTGTCCAGAACGCCCTGCGTCTCCTCAAAGGCGAAGGTCTGATTTACTCCGTCCTCGGCCGGGGCAGCTACGTCCGCAAGACGCAGGCGGGCAAGGCCCCGGACCCTGACGCACCGATCGAACGTGTCAAGGAGCCCCGGACAGCAGAAGACGATGCCGAGGAGGTCATCCGCCTGCGGAAGCAGGTGGAACAGCTCCAGAAGACGCGCCATCAACTGGAAGCCGAAGTCAGCCGTCTGACCAAGGAACTTGAGCAGCGAGGGTAGGCCAGGCCAAGGACGAACAGGGCCGACGGCTGAGCTGTCGAGCTGTTCAGAGTTTCTTTACTGGATCAAGGCGGCCCGCTGTCGCGGGCCGCGCGCGCTCCGGCCCGGCGGGGCCGCCGCCCGCTCCTGTCTCCGCCCCGCTCAGCGACGGCCCCGCCGAACCGGGCGCGCAACACCAGCGAGAGCGGGCGTGATCAACAAGGCTCTACCTCAACCCAGGCCCTCCCTCCGAGGGACCCGGGGGCCGAGCACTGGCGCGGCACCGTCGTGGTGAATGGTCGCGGGTTGCGGGTCGTGCCCCTCGCCGGCCGGGCCCCGGAGGCGTACCAGGAACCCCCGGGGACCGCCAAGGCCGAGCGCAAGCGTCACCTGGTGAGCCTTGGCGGCCCCCGGAGAACCCTGGTACGGCGAAGCTGCCCGACCGACGAGGGACCCGTCCCGCTCAGGCCCGCAGCCTGCCGGAGGCCCCGGCGCCGCGCCGTTCCAGTCAACCGGGTGCCCGACGTTGCGCGTGGCGGTGGGTCACCGTCTCGGGTGGGTATCTGCCCAGAGAGCCCGGTCAGTTCGCCCACCCGGCGTACCGTGGCGCTGGAGGTGGTGAGCAGATGACGATGGAACTCGCGGACAACGTACGGAAGTACCGGCGCCGCGCCGGGATGAGCCAGGAGGAACTTGCCCACGCAGCGGGCCTGTCCCCGGCGACCGTCCGGAAGGTCGAGCAGGGCGGAACGGTCCGCATGGAGACGCTTCACGCTCTGGCCCGCGCTCTGGGCATCCCCACGGCGGCACTCGTCGCGTCCGACGCACCGGAGCCCGTGGGACGGGCGGAGGAGTCGAACCGGCTCAACCTCATCCAGCTTCGCGCCGCGCTCACCCCGGCGGTGGGGCTCGTGGACCAGGACGCCCAGGCCGTGGGCGAGGAACCGAACCTGCGCGCCTACGCGCGAACGGTTCGAGACGCGCGGGTGCTGTACTTCTCCGACAGTTACAAGAGCGTCGCCACCCAACTGCCCGGCCTGTTGCGGGACGCCGCGCGGGCCGTCGCCCACTACGACAGCGGCGAAGAGCACCACCAAGCCCTGCTCGCCCGCGCCGAGGCGTTGCGCCTGGCTGGCACCTACCTCACGCAGGTGAGGCAGTACGACATCGCCTACACGGCCCTGCGAGGAGCCATCGCGGACGCCCGGGAGGGCGGGGACCTGCTCGCCGCCGGGTCCGGAGTCGGCTGCATGTGCTGGCTGCTGGTGCGGCAAGGCCGACTGGAGGAGGCGGAGCGAATCGCCGCCCAGAGCATGGACGTGGTCGAGCCGAAGATCACCGGCGCCGAGCCCGACCACTACGCGGTGTGGGGCGGTCTGGCCATGGAGGCCGCAGCCGCGGCGGCACGCAACAACCGCCCGGACGAGGCCAAGGAGTACCGCAGGGCGGCGCGGATGGCGGCAACCGCCGTCGGCACGGCGCACCGCAACGTCTCCCGGCACTGGTCCGTCTTCGGACCGGTGACCGCTGCCATCAAGGCACTCGAAGACTCCATGGTCGTCGGGGACGCCCGCGCGGTGGTGCGCAAGGCGGGCGAGGAGGTCGAGCTGTCGCCGAAGGCGTGGAAGCGACTGGGCAGGCCCAGCACGAACGACGGCAACCGCTTCACCCTGGACATGGCGCGCGCCCACACGCGAACCGGAGACCTTTCGGCAGCCATGGACGAGCTGACCCGCGCTCGTGAAGCCGCCCCCGAGTGGCTGAGGCACCAGAACTCGGCGGCCGAGACGATGCAGGAGATCCTGAGCAAGCGCAAGCGCACCCTGACCAGCGACATGCGCGAGATGGCCGGCTACCTGGGGGTCGTCGGATAGCTGCTACGTAGCGTGGCAGTTTGCGGACCTTGCGTTGCGATCTGACCTGCTGGGTCCGTGGATTGATGGGTTGTCAGGTCGTTACGGTCGCCGTGTCCTGTTCCAGCGACCGAGGCCGGAGATCCACTGTGGGCATGCCGAGGAGCGACGCGGACCGTCTGCGTCGCAGGGAGTTGTACGAAGCGTCGTCGGGCATGGCGGGACCCCGCCTGCTGCCATGGACCACCGAGGACGGGCGCCCCTGCTACCTGAGCACCGACGGCAAGGGCTACATCTCGACACTCGCCGACGGCATCGAAACCGTGCAGCTCGGCATGGGCCAGGAGCTACTGGAGTACGCCCGGGGCATCCTGGCCCCCGGAGCCGAAGCGCAGTCGGCGATCGAGTACCGCTGGCTCGCCTGCCGGCTGACCGAGGCCCTGTCGGACGCACTCAGGGTCGCCGAGTCGCGCGGAGGGCGCATCCCGGCGCCGCAGGAGGAGGTGGCCGAGGAGGGTGAACCTACGAGCGTCAGCCCCCTTGCTGGGCAGGAGGAAGGCTGATGGCCAAGGCCACCCGCTACCGCTTCCGCGAGTACAGCGTGACCGCCGTGACCGACCCCATGGCGCTGCCGACCTTCGAGGCTGTCTGCGTCACCGGCGAAGAACGAGACTGTGCTGCCGCGTCCGGCGAGCTGCACACCCCCGAGGAGCTGACGCGCTGGATCGCCGGACACTGCGCGCAGACCGGTCACCAGTCGTACGAGCAGACCACGCGCACCATCGTCCGCGCCGAGCGCGGAGCTTGGCAGTAGGATCACGCGCGCGGCCGACGACAGCACTACTGGTCTATACCTCTGACGGCAGTGGCGACGGCAACAACCACGGACTTCGGCGCACATCCATGGACACCGACGGACCGTCAAACCGCCGCTGACCTGCGAAAAAGCAGGTGGAGAGGGGCCGCGTAGCACACGTACTATGTGCTGGCGGGTACCACGCCGGTCCTGGTGCATAACACCTGTGGCGATGTTGACTATGGTCAGGTTCTCCCCGATGGCAGGCGAACAGGAGTAACAGCCATTGTCACTCCGGCGGATCTCAGAACTGGGAATAAGGCGGGCCGCAGGATCATACCGCCCGGCTTCGTGAAAAATGTGCCCGGTAACACGCGAGGTCATCTCCTTCCTCAAGTACTCGGCGGTGACGGCAAGGTCGAGTCAAATATCGTCAGGACTGCGTCGAAGGTTGACAATGGTGCAATGTCTGCGTTCGGTGACTCAATCGCAGCGCATGTGGGGGAGGGCAATACCGTGCTATTCCAGGCGATACCACGCTACATGTCCGGGTCCAGCGTGCCATTCCGGATAGACATCAGAGCTTTCGATGACAATGGATGGTCCACCGCAGCTCAATTTCTGGTCGAGTGAGAGGTTGAAAGGATGTTCCCGTTCGAGCTCGTGCGGCTAACTGACTTCGAGAATGAGGTCAGGATTACCGTGCTGTCATCGGAAGGCTCCGCTTTCTGGGAGGCTGAGATTGCGGTGACCAGCATGTTCGTCAAGGGAAGTACTCTACTCATGCTTTCTCGGGCCAAACTCGAAGCCTGGCAGCAGGCACTAGAGTCCTTGAAGTTGGGGCATGACATCATCTGGATGCAGACCGATCGTGGCCCAACGGTGAGTGTCCAGCTGGACGGTGAGCGGGACTGCCCAGACATTATCGTGGAGGACGAGTCGATCTCCATGGTGACGGTCCGCATCCCCATCGCCCTGGAGGAGGGGTGGATTGCTGAGCATCAAGCGCGCGTGAATCGTTTCATCGAACTGATTGGGTGACTATATCTAACGGCGAAGCTCCGCCTGCGATGTCGGGCGGAGCTTCGCCGCGCTCGTGACGGTCCGGCCTACACTCCTTGTATCGTGTGGGCCTGCGGAATCACGTGATCACCGGGACTTTTAAACCCCCTGGTCGACCAGCGTCACACGTACTATGTGCTCGCGGGTGCGACGCCGGTACTCGTCCACAACTGTGGTCCGGTTGAGAACAATCAGCCAGAGAAGCTGTCGATGGAGATGCTCGAGGCGGAATTTTCAGGTGTTTCCCCCGCTACTGCGGGCACAGGCGCCTTCGCTGAATCCGTCTCTGCTGGTGGCCGCCACATCTGGTCGGTGGACGTTGCTGGGACTCTCCGGATAGCACCCGCGATGCCGGGCATTAAACACCCTATCCTGACGGAGGGAAGGGCGGTGGTTGGGGCGGGCGAAGCGCACATCAACGAGCGTGGAATCGTCGAGTACATCAACAATCACACTGGTCATTACACGCCCTGTCAGGCATGTTCTGAACAGTTCCTGATGAATGGTGTTCGTGCGTTCGAGAGGGCGGGAATCCCAGTTCTTCGTCGGGGAATCACGAATCTGGGAGGCAAGTAGTGGAATTTACCCAACGAGATTTTCTCGACTTTTGCGCCTTGGATCACGATGCGCGCACCGGCTGGCTGCAAACGAGGTTCCCGGAGGGCGCTCCTGTCCACTGGTGGTTCTTCGTTATTGAATCGCTGGAATCTCGGCTCAGCCGCTTCTCGGAGGCTCTGCCGGAGGAACGGGAGCAGGCGCTGGGGCGCGGCATCGAGACGGCAGTCTTCGCTGCCTCAATTGGCAGCCTCTCCGAGGCTAGGAGTGTCGTGTTGACCGCGGGACTCTTGGTCCGGGCATCGCTGCTCAAAGGGGTGTTGGATATTCCCATCGAGGGCGAGGTCGACAGCGTGATCAGGTCGGCATTGGGTGCCATCTCTTTGACTCCGGAGACGGCTCTGGCCGCGGCTGACCGAAGGCGCGAGGAAGGACGAAACCTGGAAGAGTCCGTCCACTGGCCCGGAGACCCGACGGTGCCATGCGAATTGCCCGAGGATGAGGACATTCTCCGCCTGGTCGAAATCGAAGAGATGCTGGTGGCTCTTCGACCCTTGTCGGCTCTGATGGTTGACCCAGATCTGCGCCTCAAGATTGGCGCTTGGTTCGATCTGGAGGGTCGATTCGAACTGGGTGATGTCGCATCATCTGAGATGCTTCGGAGGTGGAATGAAAAAGGGAGGAACAAGAGGGCGGACACTTAAGGGGGAAGCGGCCTTAGGGTCGTAAGGAGTCCGCCTGGATGGGAATATCCCGTCAAATCATCGACAAATACCTAGAAAGCCAGTAGTTGCAGTCAGGAGCCCGAGCCCCGCGGGATCACGATCCCGTGGGGCTCCTGGTCGTTCTGACGGCAGTAGTTGACGGCAGCGTGCGCGGTCGTTGGCGCGCGGAGCGACGTCGCCTGACCGGCCAGCAGGAGCATGATGGATCGAGCTGTTCAAAGCTTCTCTACTGCATCAAGGCGGCCCGCTACCGCGGGCCGCGCGCTCCGGCCCGGCGGCGCCGCCGCCCGCTCCTGTCTCCGCCCCGCTCAGCGCCGGCCCCGCCCGTCCAGGCGCGCAACACCAGCGAGAGCAGCGCAGTCCGCAAGGCTCTACCTCAACCCTTGCCCTCCCTCCGAGGGACCAGGGGCCGAGCACTGGTGTGGCACCGTCGTGGTGAGAGGTCGCGGGTCGCGGGACGTCTTGAAGCTCCAGGCGGTCCTGCGGACGATAGCGGCGGCAGTCGTCGCGGACCTCGCCCGTCGACGAGGCTCCGCGGGTTGCTCGAGAGGTTCGGCGCTCATCGATCGTAGGCCCGCGGGATCCCTGGCGTTGGTTCCAAGAAGGGACGTGAGACGGGGCTGTGGCTCCAGGCCCTCCGGGCGGGGTCGGCGTACTTTTCGGTCTGGCCGGAGCTGCGAGACTCAGTCGGATGGCGAGGGAGTCGGGGAGCTGATGCTGGACAAGGAAGAGCACTGGAACGCTGTCCTGGCCGCAATTCTGGTGAGCCGGAGGGTCGGTCCGGCTCACGTGAAGCTGGTGGGTGATCTCGTATCCGTCACCGCCCAGTTGGACATGGCCGCCGCACAGGGCCGTCGGCCCGGTTGTGTGCTGGACGACCTCATCGAGTACGACGAGGAGATGGGTCCGCTGGAAGAGGACTGTCGGGCGGCCTGGCAGGAGCTGGAGGCCGCACCCGACAAGGAGCAGCGGAACTCCGAGCTCGAGAAGCTCAGAGCCGCGCTGGAGGCCGCCGTGGAGGGCGTCGCGAACTTCGCCCGTCGGCGGGGTGTCGCGGTGGAGTTCCACCGGTTCGGTGATCCTCAGGTCCAGGCCTGAGGAGGTCCGGTTCGAGTGGCAGGGGCCCGGTTCGGCTGTTCCGAACCGGGCCCTTCGTCGTGTCCGGAGCGGTTGACGCTGTGTCGCGCTGGGTGATCGAGGCGTCACGCGGGTAGGACTGTGGCTGTCCTGACCGGGCGTTGCCGAGACATCGCAGGAGCCGCGAGTGGCCGCTTACCACGACAGTGACGGAGCCGAGCAGGTGCCGGCGCAGGATGCCCCGCCGCCGCCCGCCGAACTGGTGGCGCTGGCGCAGGCGTACGGGGTGGACACCCGGTATCCGGGGCCGGGCGGGCAGGCGGTGGGGGCGCGGACGCTGGTGGCGGTGCTGGGGGCGATGGGGGTGGCGGCCGGGTCGCCGCAGGAGGTGGGGGAGGCGCTGGAGCGTCACCGGGCCGAGCAGCGGGGCCGGTTGCTGCCGCCGTGCGTGGTGGTGCGGCAGGGCAGGCGGACGGCGCTGGACCTGCCGGCGGACGCCCGGCTGCTCGTGGAGCTGGAGGACGGCGGGAGTTGGGAGCTGCCGTGCGGGCACTCGCACTGGGTGCCGGGGGACCTTCCGCTGGGCCGCCACGTACTTACGGCGGAGAGCGCGGACAGGACCGCCCGGGCCGCGCTGGTCGTCGCCCCCGAGCGGCTGCCGCAACTCCCTGGCCGCGGCTGGGGGTTCCTCGCCCAGCTGTACTCCGTGCTGTCCGAGCGCTCCTGGGGCATGGGCGACCTCGGCGACCTCGTCGAGCTGGCCCGGTGGGCGGGGGCCGGGCTCGGCGCGGCCTTCGTTCAGATCAATCCGCTGCACCAGGCTCTTCCCGGCACCCCCTCCGACCCCTCCCCGTACCGCCCGTCCTCGCGCCGCTTCGCCGACCCGGTGCACCTGCGGATCGAGGCCGTCCCCGAGTACGCCTACCTGGGCGGCGACCAGCGCGACCACGCCGAGGAGCTGACCCGCCGCGCCGCCCGGCTGCGCGAGGAGGTCCTCGGCCACGACGCCCTGATCGACCGGGACGCCGTCTGGCGGCTCAAGCGCGAGGCCCTGGAGCTGCTGCACGAGGTGCCGCGCGGGCCCGGGCGGGAGGCCGAGTACGAGGCGTACCGGCGCCGCGAGGGGGAGTGGCTGCGCCGGCACGCGCTGTGGAACGCCCTGGCCGAGGAGCACGGACCGGTGTGGCACCACTGGCCGAAGGGCCTGCGTCACCCGGACGGCCCACAGGTGGAGCGGGCGGAGAAGGAGCTCGGGGCGCGGGTCGAGTTCCACCGCTGGCTCGCCTGGCAGGTCGACCAGCAGCTCGCCCACGCCCAGCGCGCGGCCCGCGAGGCGGGCATGCCGGTCGGGCTGATCCACGACCTGGCGGTCGGCGTCCACCCGGACGGCGCGGACGCCTGGGCGCTGCAGGACGTGCTGGCCGGCGGCATCTCGGTCGGCGCCCCGCCGGACGCCTTCAACGCCCACGGCCAGGACTGGGGCCTGCCGCCGTGGCGCCCGGACGCGCTCGCCGAGGCCGGCTACGCCCCGTTCGCGGAGCTGCTGCGGGCCACCGCCCGGCACGCCGGGGCGGTGCGGATCGACCATGTGATGGGCCTGTTCCGGCTCTGGTGGGTGCCGAACGGCCACCCGCCGACCGAGGGCGTGTACGTGCGCTACGACGCGGAGGCGATGCTCGGCGTGCTGGCGCTGGAGGCGCACCGGGCCGGTACGGCGGTGATCGGCGAGGACCTCGGCACGGTGGAGCCGGGTGTGCGGGAGGAGCTGGCGGCGCGCGGGGTGCTCGGCACCTCGGTGCTCTGGTTCGAGCGGGACTGGCAGGCCGACGGCGCGATCCTGGACCCGGACCGCTGGCGGCCGGGCTGCCTGGCCACCCTCACCACCCACGACCTGCCCAGCACCGCGGCCCGGCTCTCCGGCGAGCACGTCGAGCTGCGGCACCGGCTGGGCCTGCTGGCCAGGCCGCTGGGGGAGGAACAGGAGCGGGCGGCGGCGGAGCTGGCGGACTGGCGGGCCGAACTGGCCCGGCTGGGGCTGATCGGCCCGGACGAGCCGCTGTCGATGCCGGTGCTGTACCGCTTCCTGCGGGCCACCCCGGCGGAGCTGGTCGGGGTCTGGCTGCCGGACCTGGTCGGCGACCCGCGCCCGCAGAACCTGCCCGGCACCTGGGACCAGTACCCGAACTGGCGCCTCCCGGTCGCCGACGGCGCCGGCGACCCGGTCACCCTCGAACGCCTCGCCACCGCCCCCGCCGCCGGCCTGCTCGCGCAGCTCCTCGCCCTGCCCGGCTCCGTCAGGCGGACCCCGACGCGCGCCCTCCCATAAGCAGCGAGTAAGTTGGAAACGTGGACAAGAGGAACGCTTTGCGAGCCGGCGCGGTTAGCGCAACGGTCACGCTGATGATGCTGCTGTCGTCGCCCGCCATGGCCTTCACCCGGGACGACGGTGACGACCCCGGTTCCGGCCTGAGCGTCGGCGAGACCCTCGGCCTGTTCGTGTTCCTCCCGCTCGTCGCCTTCGCGGTGATCGCCGGTCTGGCCGGTCTGCCGTACGGCAAGGGCAAGAAGAAGTAACTCCGCGTGGAGGCGAGCGCCGCGACCGCCACCTGAGCCCGCGTTCGCCACGGAAGCACGCGTCCACCACGGACACACGCGTCCACCGAACCCGTACGCGTCCACCCAGGACCCGCACCAACCCCGAAGGGGCGCCGGACGATCCCGTCCGGCGCCCCTTCGGGCTATTCGCGCACCGTCAGCGGGCCCCCGCCGCACGGTCGACCGCCTGGGCCTTGAGCGCGCGCTCGACGCCCGCCCGCGACTCGACGACCTGGCGCCGCAGGGCCGGCGCCGGCTCGGCCGAGGCCAGCCACGCGTCGGTCGCGTCCAGCGTTCCCTGCGTGACCTCCAGGGCGGGGTACAGCCCGACGATGATCTGCTGCGAGATCTCGTGGCTGCGGGTCTCCCAGATGCCCTTCACCGCGGCGAAGTACTTCGCCGCGTACGGCGCGAGCAGCTCGCGCTGGTCGGACTGCTGGAAGCCCGCGATGACCGCTTCCTGCACATAGTTCGTCAGCTTGTCGGACTCCACCACCGACGCCCAGGCCTGCGCCTTGGCCTCGGCGGTCGGCCGGGCGGCGCGGCAGGTGGCCGCGTGCTCCTGGCCGGCCGCGGTGTTGTCCCGCTCCAGCTCGGCGGCGATGGCGGCCTCGTCGGCCCGCCCGGTGGCCGCGAGGCGCACCAGCAGCGTCCAGCGCAGCTCGGTGTCCACCGCGAGGCCCTTGACCTCGACCGTGCCGTCCAGCAGCCCGGCGAGCAGGTCCAGCTGACCGTCCGTACGGGCCACCGAGGCGAGGGCGCGGGCCCAGGCCAGCTGGTGGTCGCTGCCGGGCTCGGCGGCGCGCAGGTGCTCCTCCGCGGCGGCGGCCCAGCGCGCGAGGCCCTGCTCGCGCCACTGCGGGTCGGCGTAGGCGTCGAGGGCGAGCTTGACCTGGCGGTGCACGGACTGCACCACGCCGATGTCGCTCTCGCGGCCGATGCCGGACAGCGCCAGCGACAGGTAGTCGCGGGCGGCCAGCTCGCCGTCGCGGGTCATGTCCCAGGCGGAGGCCCAGCACAGCGCGCGCGGCAGCGAGTCGGCGAAGCCGCCGAGGTGCTCGGTGACGACGGCCATCGAGTCCTCGTCCAGCCGGATCTTGGCGTACGAGAGGTCGTCGTCGTTCAGCAGCACGACGGCCGGGCGGTGGCGGCCGACCAGCTCGGGCACCTCGGTGCGCGGGCCGTCGACGTCCAGCTCGATCCGGTCGGTGCGCACCAGCGCGTCGCCGTTCAGCTCGTACAGGCCGATCGCGATGCGGTGCGGGCGCAGCACGGCCTCGCCCTTGGCGCCGGCGGGCAGCGCGGGGGCCTCCTGGAGCACCGCGAAGGACTCGATCTCGCCGTCGGTGTTGACGGTGACGGCGGGCCGCAGCACGTTGATGCCGGCGGTCTCCAGCCAGGCCTTGGACCAGGCCTTGAGGTCGCGGCCGCTGGCCTCCTCCAGGGCGCCGAGCAGGTCGCTGAGCCGGGTGTTGCCCCAGGCGTGGCGCTTGAAGTACGCCTGCACGCCCTGGAAGAAGGCGTCCTGGCCGACGTACGCCACCAGCTGCTTGAGCACCGAGGCGCCCTTGGCGTAGGTGATGCCGTCGAAGTTGACCTGGACGTCCTCCAGGTCGTTGATGTCCGCCATGATCGGGTGGGTGGACGGCAGCTGGTCCTGCCGGTACGCCCAGGTCTTCATCTGGTTGGCGAAGGTGGTCCAGGAGTGCGGCCACCTGGAGCCGGGGGCCTCGGCCTGGCAGACCGCCTCGGCGTAGGTCGCGAAGGACTCGTTGAGCCAGAGGTCGTTCCACCACTCCATGGTGACGAGGTCGCCGAACCACATGTGGGCGAGCTCGTGCAGGATCGTCGCGGCGCGGGCCTCGTACGCGGCGTCGGTGACCTTGGAGCGGAACACGTACTGGTCGCGCAGGGTGACGGCGCCCGCGTTCTCCATCGCGCCGGCGTTGAACTCCGGGACGAAGAGCTGGTCGTACTTGGCGAACGGGTACGGGAAGTCGAACTTCTCCTGGAAGTAGTCGAAGCCCTGCTTGGTGACCTCGAAGACGGCCTCCGGGTCCAGGAACTCGCGCAGCGAGGGCCGGCAGTAGACGCCCAGCGGCACCTTCTGCTCGCCGTTCTCGTAGGTGTCGAAGACCCCGACGTACGGGCCGGCGACGAGCGCGGTGATGTAGCTGGAGATCCGGCCGGTGGGCTCGAAGGTCCAGACCCGGGTGTCGCCCTCGCCGACCGGCTCCGGGGTCGGCGAGTTGGAGACCACGACCCAGCCCGCGGGCGCGGTCACGGTGAACGCGAACGCGGCCTTCAGGTCGGGCTGCTCGAAGTTGGCGAAGACCCGGCGGGCGTCCGGCACCTCGAACTGGGTGTACAGGTAGGTCTCGCCGTCGACCGGGTCGACGAACCGGTGCAGGCCCTCACCGGTGTTGGTGTACTCGCAGTTCGCGACGACCCGCAGCTCGTTCTCGGCCGCCAGGCCCGGCAGCGGGATCCGGCTGTCGGCGAAGCTCGCCGGGTCGAGCCGCACGCCGTTGAGGGTGATCTCCTCGACGCTCGGGGCGACGAGGTCGATGAAGGTCTCCGCGCCGGGGGTGGTGGCGGTGAACCGGACCACGGTGGTGGACCGGAAGGTGCCGCCCTCGCGGGCCGAACCGAGGTCGAGCTCGATGTCGTACGCGTCCACGTGGAGGAGGTCGGCCCGGGTGCGGGCCTCCTCACGGGTCAGGTTTGTGCCGGGCACTCGCTGCACTCCTTTGTCAGACTGATGGTCCGAATCCTCGCACGTCCAACGTACGGGGCGGCCGGAAAATCACGGCGGGGCGGGCCCGGGCGCTCTGCCCGTTCCCGCCCCGCCCGGGTCGGTCACGACGTGGGGTCATACCCCCGGGGTCACCCCGGCGTCACTTCTTCCACTTGGTCAGCGGACCGTCGCTGGAGCTGAGGCGGCGGAAGGCGTAGACCGCGGCGCCGTCCGCCGAGATCATGTACTCGTTGCTGCTGCTGCCGATGTTCATGCTGCTCGGCATGGTCATGGTGCCGAGGTCGGTCATCGAGCCGTCGGTCGGCGAGAGCGTCACCAGTCGGGCCGGCTTGTTGTAGCCCTGGTCGACGATCGCGCGGACCTTGCCGTCCTTGTCCGTCCCGGCGACCAGGCGCATGTCGTTGCCGGCCGAGCCGGAGTTGGCCGCCCACAGCCGCTTGCCGGTGGTCAGGTCGTAGGCGTTGATGCCCGCCTTGCTGCCGCTGACCTGGACGTACAGCGTGGTGCCGCTGACCACGTTGTGGGTGACGGCCTCGTCCTGGCCGGAGAGCCGCAGGCTGTCCGCGCCGGGCTCCTTGACGGACATCTGGTTGCCCGGCTTGTTGTCCTTGTCGAACGGCAGGATGTAGTCGCCCTGCGGGCCGCTGGACATCAGCAGCACCAGCGGCTTGTCCTGGATGACCGAGTCGACCTGCTCGATGTTGCCGGTGAGGGTGACCGGGGTGCTGGCCGGCTTGCCGGTCTCGGCGTTGACGATGACCAGCTGGGACTTCGGGCCGCTGTTGCCGTAGCAGCGGTCGCTGACCGCGATCTGGGCGCCGGCCGCCTTGCCGCGCAGGACGCAGTCCTTGTCGCGCGGCTGGTACTGCCAGGCCGGCTGGCCGTTGGCGATGTTCAGGGCGCCGACCGCGTTGCCGCCGACGGCGACGACGTTCTCGGTGACGCTGAGGGTCGGCGAGGACATCCGGTCGGCCGAGACCTTGACGCTCCAGAGCAGCTTGCCCTGGGCCAGGTCGACGGCGCCGACGGTGGAGCAGTCGCTGTCACCGGTGTTGAAGGAGACGGCGGCGACGCCCTTGGAGTTGGCGCCGTACGAGGCGGTGCACAGCTCCTTGCTGCCGCTCGGGACGGGGATGGTCCAGGCCTCCTTGCCGTCGGCCAGGTTGTAGGCCTTGATGCCGGAACTGTCGACGCGCACGGCGAGCTTGTCGGTGCCCCAGATGCCGAGCATCTGGGGCGAGCTGTCCGCGCCGGCCGGCTTGGGGGCGCTCCAGGCGACGTTGAAGGTGCCGCCCTTGGGGGCGGGGGTGGGGCCGTTGCTGGTCCCGCCGTCGTCGGTGCCGCCGTCGCCGGTGCCGCCGTTGTCGCCGGCGACCGGGCCAGGGGTCGGGTCGGGGTCGTGCTTGGGGTCCTTGAGTAGGACGACCAGGGCGATCACGATCGAGATCGCCAGTACGCCGCCGATGATCCCGCCCCACAGCAGCACGGGGTTGCGCTGCTTGGGGGCGACGGGCGCGACGGGGTAGCTGTAGCCGGGCTGCTGCTGGTAGTTGTAGCCGCCCGCGTTGTAGGCCTGCCCGGAGTCCGGGGCGCCGTACGCGCCGGGGACCGGGTCGTACGGGCCGACCGGTGCGGCGCCGGGCGGCGGCGGGGCCTGGGTGGGGAACCCGGTCGCGGTCGGCGCGTACGCCGCGTACTCCGGGCTGCCGACGGGCGGTTGTGCCGGCGGCTGCGCGGGCGGCTGTACGGGCGGTGCCGGCGGCTGGGCGGGCGGCGGGCCCGCGGGCGCGGCCGGGCCGGGGACGGCCGCGCCGTCGAGCTGCGTCATCTGGTCCGCGACGGCGGCCGGATCCACACCGCCGCCCGGCGGGCGCCCGAACGAGACGCCCCGGTTGTCCTGCGGACCGCTGCCGGGCGTTTCGCCTGCCCCCGGCGTAGGGTGATCCCCTGCCATCTGATTCCCCGTCATGTCTGGAAGCGTCCCCTGTCGGCGCCGTCGACGGCGCCGGTGGGACGGTGAGAATTGGGCACCATGCTAGTGGTGTGCGCATTTCGGCCGCCGCCAGGACCGCGGTTCCCCGTCCCCGCAGGTCCAGGCCGTGCAACACCTTCACCCGCCGATCACCGCGCCCCCACGCCGGCGCCCGGTGTCCGGGCCCGCGCCGTCCCGCCGCCCTCCGCGCTCCCTTCCACTCCGGTGCCTTCCGGCCGGGATCCCCGGCAGGGCCCCCGGGCCGTACCCTTCAGGAGTTGAAGGGGACACCCGGCGGAGGGGTCCCCGCCCTGGGAGGGTGGATCATGTCGACGGACACACCGGGCTCGCAGTCGTCGCTGCACCGGGCGAACCTGGAACGGGTGCTCCGCGCGGTGCGGATGGCCGGGTCGCTCACCCAGGCCGAGATCGCCCGCGGCACCGGCCTGTCCGCGGCCACCGTCTCCAACATCGTGCGGGAGTTGAAGGAGAGCGGCACCGTCGTGGTCGCCGACACCTCCTCCGGCGGCCGCCGCGCCCGCAGCGTCTCGCTCAGCGGGGACGCCGGCATCGTGGTCGGCATCGACTTCGGCCACACCCACCTGCGCGTCGCGGTCGGCAACCTGGCCCACCGGGTGCTGGCCGAGGAGAGCGCACCGATCGACGTGGACGTCTCCGCCCAGCAGGGCTTCGACCGCGCCGAGGCGATGGTCGAGCGGTTGCTGGCGCAGGCCGGGTTCCGCTCCGACAAGGTGATCGGCGTCGGCCTCGGCGTGCCAGGACCGATCGACGTGGAGACCGGCGCGCTCGGCTCCACCGCGATCCTGCCCGGCTGGACGGGCATCGCCCCGGGCCGGGAGCTGGGCGAGCGGCTCGGCATGCCGGTGCACGTGGACAACGACGCCAACCTGGGCGCGCTCGGCGAGCTGGTCTGGGGCGCCGGGCGCGGGCTGAGCGACCTCGCCTACATCAAGGTCGCCAGCGGTGTCGGCGCCGGGCTGGTGGTGAACGGCCAGATCTACCGGGGGCCGGGCGGCACCGCGGGCGAGATCGGACACATCACCCTGGACGAGGCCGGGCCGGTCTGCCGCTGCGGCAACCGCGGCTGCCTGGAGACCTTCGTCGGCTCCCGCTACCTGCTCTCGCTGCTGGTCTCCACCCTCGGCCCCGACCTCAGCCTGCCCCGGGTGGTCGAGCTGGCCCAGCAGGGCGACCTCGGCTGCCGCCGGGTGATCGCCGACGCGGGCCGGCAGATCGGCACCGGCGTCGCCACCCTGTGCAACCTGCTCAACCCCCGCCGGGTCATCCTCGGCGGCGACCTCGCCGAGGCCGGCGAGCTGGTGCTCGCCCCGATCCGGGACTCGGTGGCCCGCTACGCGATCCCGAGCGCCGCCCGTCAGCTCTCGGTCGTCCCCGGCACCCTCGGCGGCCGGGCCGAGGTGCTCGGCGCGCTGGCCCTGGTGATGAGCGAGATGGGGGAGTCCGGCGCGCTCGGCCGCGCGTGACGCCGCCGTCCGGGGCCGTCCCGAGCGGTCGGCTCCGGACGGTCGATCCCGAGCGACCGCATAAGCATGCTCGAACGCGCGTGCGTCAATCTGAGATGACCCGCTTCCCCTGCCCGACCTCCCGGAACGGCACGACCGAACAGTGGGACCGGGCGCGCCGCTCGGTGTTCGGCAGGCGGACATTAGACTCGACCGGTCGGCACCGGCCGGGACCGTCGGCGTGCCACCGGACCGGGCAGCGACGCCCGTCGGACCGTCCGTGGTCCGCGAACACTGAACGAGGAGGAACGGGTGGCCCTGCTGACCCGCATTCGGGGACCGCGCGATCTCGACCGGCTCACGCCCGGACAGCTGGCCGCACTGGCCCAGGAGATCCGGACCTTCCTGGTGACCGAGGTCTCCAAGACGGGCGGCCACCTCGGCCCCAACCTCGGCGTGGTGGAGCTCACCATCGCGCTGCACCGGGTCTTCGACTCACCGCGTGACCGCATCCTCTTCGACACCGGCCACCAGAGCTACGTCCACAAGCTGCTCACCGGCCGCCAGGACTTCTCCCGGCTGCGGATGAAGGGCGGCCTGTCCGGCTACCCGTCCCGCGCCGAGTCCGAGCACGACGTGATCGAGAACTCGCACGCCTCCACCGTCCTGTCGTACGCCGACGGCCTGGCCAAGGCCAACCAGCTGCTGGGCAAGAACGACCCGGTCGTCGCCGTGATCGGCGACGGCGCGCTCACCGGCGGCATGGCCTGGGAGGCGCTCAACAACATCGCCGACGCCAAGGACCGTCCGCTGGTCATCGTCGTCAACGACAACGAGCGCTCGTACTCGCCGACCATCGGCGGCCTGGCCAACCACCTCGCCACCCTGCGCACCACCCAGGGCTACGAGCGCTTCCTGTCCTGGGGCAAGGACGCGCTCCAGCGCACCCCGGTGGTCGGCCAGCAGCTGTTCGAGACGCTCCACGGCGCCAAGAAGGGCCTCAAGGACTTCATCGCCCCGCAGGGCATGTTCGAGGACCTCGGCCTCAAGTACATCGGCCCGATCGACGGCCACGACCTGACCGCCCTGGAGTCCGCGCTGACCAAGGCGCGCGGCTTCGGCGGCCCGGTGATCGTGCACTGCCTCACCGAGAAGGGCCGCGGCTACCACGCCGCCGAGAACAACGACGAGGACCGCTTCCACGCGGTCGGCAAGATCCACCCGGAGACCGGTCTGCCGATCCAGAGCGGCGGCGGGCAGAGCTGGACCTCGGTCTTCGCGGAGGAGATGGTCGCGCTCGGCCACGAGCGCGAGGACATCGTCGGCATCACCGCCGCCATGCTCCACCCGGTGGGCCTGGCCCCGTTCGCCGAGGCCTTCCCGGACCGCATCTTCGACGTCGGTATCGCCGAGCAGCACGCCGTCACCAGCGCGGCCGGCCTGGCCACCAACGGCCTGCACCCGGTGTTCGCGGTCTACGCGACCTTCCTGAACCGCGCCTTCGACCAGGTCCTGATGGACGTCGCCCTGCACAAGCTGGGTGTCACCTTCGTCCTGGACCGGGCCGGCGTCACCGGTGACGACGGCGCCTCGCACAACGGCATGTGGGACATGTCGATGCTGCAGATCATCCCGACCCTGCGGCTGGCCGCCCCGCGCGACGCCGACCAGGTCCGCGCCCAGCTGCGCGAGGCCGTCGAGGTCAAGGACGCCCCGACCGTGGTCCGCTACTCCAAGGGCACGGTCGGCCCGGCCGTCCCCGCGGTCGGCCGGGTCGGCGGCATGGACGTGCTGCGCGCCGCCGAGGAGCCCTCCGGCGCCCACCGCGCCGATGTGCTGATCGTCTCGGTCGGTGCGATGGCCCTCACCAGCCTGGAGGTCGCCGACCTGCTGGCCGCCCAGGGCATCACCGCCACCGTGGTGGACCCGCGCTGGGTCAAGCCGGTGGACCCGGCCCTGCCGGGCCTGGCCGCCGAGCACCGGGTGGTCGTCACCATCGAGGACAACGGCCGGGTGGGCGGCGTCGGCGCGGCCGTGGCGCAGGCGCTGCGGGACGCGGACGTGGACCTGCCGGTGCGCGACTTCGGCATCCCGCAGGAGTTCCTGGACCACGCCAGCCGGGCCGAGATCCTGGCCGAGATCGGCCTGAACGCCCCGGACATCGCCCGGAAGGTGACCGCGCTGGTCGCCAAGCTGGACGCCGCGCCGGTCAAGGCCTGACCGGGTTCGGTCCCCGTGGACCGCTCCCCGTTCCACCGACGACCGTTTGTCGTAGCTCCGTAACAGTTCGTCGCGAGACAAGCTGACAATCGCACCGAAAGGCGGGACCGGCGCCACCGGCGCCGGTCCCGCCCGGTAGGTTGTCACCCGTGTCGACCCCCACCCGCCCCCGCCTCACCGGACTGGCCGAGCGCCTGCCCGAGCGCGTCCGTACCCGTGTGCTGAGCGGGTACTGGACCAGGCTGGTGCCGGTGCTCGCGCTGGTCGCCCTGCTCACCCACATCCCCTCCTTCGCCCGGCCCGTCTGGAGCCCGGACGAGGGCTTCCTGGCCACCCAGGCCCGGATGCTGGCGGACGGCGGGGTGCTGTACGACACCGTGGTCGACCGCAAGCCGCCGCTGCTGCCCTGGCTCTACCAGGCCTGCTTCGCGGTCTTCGGCTCCGCCTCGCTCTGGCCGCTGCGCACCCTGGCGGTGGTGGCCCACCTGGTCACCGCGATCCTGCTGGCCTCGATCGCCCGCGGCCGCTGGGGCAACCGGGCCGGGGCCGGGGCCGGACTGCTCTACCTGCTGGTCTCCATCGGGCTCTCCCCGGAGGACACCCAGGCGGCGACCTTCGAGGTCTTCATGCTGCCCGCCATGGTGGCCGCCTTCCGGTACGCCGAACGGCGCCGCTGGCTGGCCGCGGGCATCGCCGTCGCCCTGTGCTCACTGACCAAGCAGACCGGCGGCGCGGTGCTGCTGCCGGTGCTCTGGATGCTGTTCCAGGACGCCCGCCGGCGCGGGGTGCGCTGGCCGCCCGCGCTGTTCAAGATCGGGTTCGGTTTCACCCTGCCGATAGCGTTGGTCGCGGTGATCCTCACCAAGCCCAAGGGCTTCCTGTTCTGGGTGGTCACCGGCAGCGGCGACTACGCCTCCTTCGGCGGCGCCTGGCTCCAGATGCTCGGCCGGGCGTTCGGCAACTCCGCCATCCTGGCCGCGGCCGGCCTGGGCTTCCTGCTCCCGGTCGGGCGACGGCTCTGGCTCAAGTACCGCCACCGCCCGCTGCCGGTGGCCGGCGAGGAGCACGGCTCGACCACCGACCTGTGGGTCTGGCTGCTCTCCTCGGTCGTCGCGGTCAGCGTGGGCTTCCACTTCTTCGGCCACTACTACCTCCAGCTGATGCCGCCGCTGGTCCTGCTCGGCACCGGGGCGGTCGCCACCTCGGCGATCCGCTGGAAGCCCGTCCTGCTGTACACCACGGCCGCCGCCACGGTGTTCTGGTGCCTGGCACTGGCCTGGCCGGGGGAGCGGCTCAACCGCACCACCGAGGTGGCCACCGCCGTCGCCGCCCAGACCACCCCCAAGGACACCGTGCTGGTCTGGGGCATGCACCCCGAGCTCTACTGGCTGGCCGACCGCAAGCCCGCCACCCGCTACCTGACCGCCGGCTTCCTGACCAACTACAGCGGCGGCAAGGACGGCAACCAGAACGTCGGCGAGCAGTTCAGCGTCTCCAACGCCTGGCAGACCTTCGACAAGGAGCTCGCCAACGGCCTGCCCGAGGTCGTGGTCGACGACTCCGGCATCGCCCCGTACCAGCCGGTCATGGTCCCCAGGATCGAGAACCTGCTGGACACCCACTACGAGATGGTCGGCGTCTTCGCCGACACCGTGGTCTACCGCCTCAAGCACTGAGAGCACCGAGAGTACCGAGAGTACCGAGAGCACCGAGACCCCGAGGCCCCTGTACACGGAGTAAACGCCCGACAACTCCATGCACAAGACATCGGGCGGGAACCCCGTACACACCGAGGAGCCCCGGTGACCAGCTGGTCACCGGGGCTCCTCCGTGTTCCGGGTACGGGCCTTGCCTAGGCGGGCACCGAGGCCACACCGACGGCGAGGAACGGCTTGCCGTTCACCCGCTCGGAGATGCCCTCACGGTCCAGGTACGGGGTGATCCCGCCCAGATGGAAGGGCCAGCCGGCACCGGTGATCATGCAGAGGTCGATGTCCTGCGCCTCGGCGACGACACCCTCCTCCAGCATCAGGCCGATCTCCTGCGCCACGGCCTCCAGGGCGCGGGCGCGGACCTGCTCCTCGGTGAGCACCGAGTCGCCGAAGGACAGCAGCTCCAGCACCTCGGGGTCGAGGACCTGCTGGCCGTCCGTCCAGGTGTAGAAGCCGCGCTTGCCGGCCTTGACCACCTTGGCGAGGTTCTCGGAGACGGTGAACCGCTCCGGGAAGGCGCCGTGCAGGGTCTCCGAGACGTGCAGGGCGATGGCCGGGCCGACCAGCTCCAGCAGCACGATCGGGGACATCGGCAGGCCGAGCGGCTCGACGGCCTTCTCGACGTCGGCGATCGGGGTGCCCTCGTCGATGATGTTCTGGATCTCGCCCATGAAGCGGGTCAGGATCCGGTTCACCACGAACGCCGGGCGGTCCTTGCACAGGACCGAGGTCTTCTTCAGCTTCTTGGACACCGCGAAGGCGGTGGCCAGCGAGGCGTCGTCGGTGCTGTCGCCGCGGACGATCTCCAGCAGCGGCAGGATCGCGACCGGGTTGAAGAAGTGGAAGCCGACGACCCGCTCGGGGTGCTGCAGCTTCGAGGCCATCTCGGTGACCGACAGCGACGAGGTGTTGGTCGCCAGCACGCAGGTCGGCGAGACGACCTTCTCCAGGTCCGCGAAGACGGTCTGCTTGACGCCCATCTCCTCGAACACGGCCTCGATGACGAAGTCCGCGTCGCCGAAGGCGGCGGCCTTGTCCAGTGAGCCGGAGACCAGACCCTTGAGGCGGTTGGCCTTGTCCGGGCTGATCCGGCCCTTGCCGAGCAGCTTGTCGATCTCGGCGTGGACGTAGCCGACGCCCTTGTCGACGCGCTCCTGGTCGATGTCGGTGAGGACCACCGGCACCTCCAGACGGCGGGCGAACAGCAGCGCCAGCTGCGAGGCCATCAGACCGGCGCCGACGACGCCGACCTTGGTGACCGGGCGGGCCAGCGACTTGTCCGGCGCGCCGACCGGGCGCTTGGCCCGGCGCTGCACCAGGTTGAAGGCGTAGATGCCGCTGCGCAGCTCGCCGCTCATGATGAGGTCGGCCAGGGCCGCGTCCTCGGCGTCGAAGCCGGCCTGCAGGCTCGCCTTGTCCGCCAGGTCGAAGTCCTTGGCGGCGGCGATGATGTCCAGCGCCTTGTAGGCGGCCGGAGCGGCGCCGTGCACCTTGCCGTCGGCGACCATGCGGCCCCAGAGGACGGCGTCGTCCCAGGCCTTGCCGCGGTCGATCGCCTCGCGCTCGACGACGACGTCGCCCTTGACGACCTTGGCGGCCCAGAGCAGCGACTGCTCCAGGAAGTCGGCCGGCTCGAAGATCGCGTCGGCGATCCCCAGCTCGAACACGTCCTTGCCCTTGAGCTGCTTGTTCTGGTTCATCGAGTTCTCGATGATGACCTTGACGGCCTTGCCTGCACCCACCAGGTTCGGCAGGATGGTGCAGCCGCCCCAGCCGGGGACGAGGCCGAGGAAGACCTCGGGCAGCGAGAAGGCCGGGACGCCCGCCGACACCGTGCGGTAGTCGCAGTGCAGGCCGACCTCGACGCCGCCGCCCATCGCCGCGCCGTTGTAGAAGGCGAAGGTGGGGACGGGCAGCGAGGCGATCCGCTTGAAGACGTCGTGGCCGCCCTTGCCGATGGCCAGCGCGTCCGCGTGCTCCTTGAGCAGCTCGACGCCCTTGAGGTCGGCGCCGACCGCGAAGATGAACGGCTTGCCGGTGATCGCGGCACCGACGATCCTGCCCTCGGCGGCCTCGGCCTCGACCTGGTCCAGCGCCGCGTTCAGCTTGAGCAGCGAGCCCGGGCCGAAGGTGGTCGGCTTGGTGTGGTCGAAGCCGTTGTCCAGGGTGATCAGGGCCAGCTTGCCGGCCTGCAGCGGCAGGTCGAGGTGGCGGACGTGCGCGGTCGTGACGACCTCGCCCGGGAAGAGCTCGGCGCCGCGGGTGAGCAGCTCAGTGGTGTCGGCCATGGTCACTTACCACCCTCGAGCTCGGTGTTCCGGGTCTCGCCGCTCCAGTGGGGGTTCTCCCAGATGATGGTGCCGCCCATGCCGAAGCCGATGCACATCGTGGTCAGGCCGTAGCGGACGTCCGGGCGCTGCTCGAAGCGGCGGGCCAGCTGGTTCATCAGGCGCACGCCGGAGGAGGCCAGCGGGTGGCCGAAGGCGATCGCACCGCCGTACGGGTTGACGCGCTCGTCGTCGTCCGCGATGCCGAAGTGGTCCAGGAAGGCCAGGACCTGGACGGCGAAGGCCTCGTTGACCTCGAAGGCCTGGATGTCGTCGATGGTCAGACCGGCCTTGGCCAGCGCCTTCTCGGTGGCCGGCACCGGGCCGACACCCATGACCTCGGGCTCGACGCCCGCGAAGGCGAAGGAGACCAGGCGCATCTTGACCGGGAGGCCGAGCTCCTCGGCGACGTCCTCGGCGGCCAGCAGCGAGGCGGTGGCACCGTCGTTCAGACCGGCCGAGTTGCCCGCGGTGATGTTGCCGTGCGGGCGGAACGGGGTCTTGAGGCCCGCCAGGTTCTCCATCGTGGTGCCCGGGCGCATCGGCTCGTCCACGGTGGCCAGGCCCCAGCCGGTCTCGCCGACCTCGGGGTTGGTGTTGCGGATCGTGATCGGCACCAGGTCGGGCTGGATGTCGCCGTTGGCGTACGCCTTGGCGGCCTTCTCCTGGGAGCGCACGGCGTAGGCGTCGCAGCGCTCCTTGGTCAGGTGCGGGAAGCGGTCGTGCAGGTTCTCCGCGGTCATGCCCATGAACAGGGCGGACTCGTCGACCAGCTTCTCGGAGACGAAGCGCGGGTTCGGGTCGACGCCCTCACCCATCGGGTGGCGGCCCATGTGCTCGACGCCGCCGGCCACGACCACGTCGTACGCGCCGAAGGCGATGCCGCCGGCGGTGGTGGTCACGGCGGTCAGCGCGCCGGCGCACATGCGGTCGATCGCGTAGCCCGGGACGGACTTCGGCAGGCCGGCCAGCAGGGCGGCGGTGCGCCCGATGGTCAGACCCTGGTCGCCGATCTGCGTGGTGGCCGCGACGGCGACCTCGTCGATGCGCTCGACGGGCAGGTTCGGGTTACGACGCACGAGTTCCCGGATGCACTTGACGACCAGGTCGTCGGCGCGCGTCTCGTGGTAGATGCCCTTCGGGCCGGCCTTGCCGAACGGGGTGCGGACGCCATCGACGAAGACGACGTCCCTCGCGGTACGAGGCACGGGGGCTCTCCTCCCAGGGACCAACATTTCCAGGTGGGCAGGCTGCCGCCGTCGAAGACCCGAGCGGCGCCGCATCACGGTCATGCTACCCGTCGGTAACCAACCTGCCCAGGCCCCTCGGAGGGATCTGACCATGTGTCCCCCGACACGTTCCCCGCCCCGTCCGACCAGGAGCGTCCGTCCCGGGTACGACGAAGGGGATGTCGCCCGTACGGACGACATCCCCTTCCACCGGTTGCCGGATCGGGTCGCGGACCGGCCGGCGCCGCGATCAGCCCTGGGGCGCGGTCGCGGTCGCGGTCGCGGCCGCGGCGAACGCGGCGGCCACCGCCGGCGCCACCAGGTCCACCTGCCACTGCCGGGCGCCGAGCCCGCGCAGCGCGGCGGCCACGTGCTCCAGGTCCGGCTCGGTCGGCGGCTGCCAGGAGACCCGCCGGACCAGGTCCGGGGTGATCAGGTTCTCGGCCGGCACGTGGTACCGCTCGGCCAGCTCGGCGATCGCGCCGCGCGCGCCGGTGAGCCGGGCGGCGGCCACCGGGTCCTTCTCGGCCCAGGCCCGCGGCGGCGGCGGTCCGTCGTGCGGCGCGGTGGCCGGCGGCAGCAGGTTCTCCGGGATCTCCCGGCCGCGCTGCACGGCCGCCAGCCACTGCTCCAGCTGGCGCCGGTGCACCCGGGGGCCGAAGCCCTGGACGGCCTGCAGGGAGGCGATGTTCAGCGGCATGGCCAGCGCGGCGTTGACGATCGCGGCGTCCGCCAGCACCCGGCCGGGAGAGACGTCGCGCTCCTGGGCCATCCGGTCGCGGACCAGCCACAGCTCGCGCACCACGGCCAGCTGACGGCGGCGGCGGATCTTGTGCAGCTGCGAGGTGCGGCGCCACGGGTCGGTGCGCGGGGCCGGGCGGGGCGCGGCGGCGATCGAGGCGAACTCCTCCATCGCCCAGCCGAGCTTGCCCTGGGCGTCCAGCTCCCGTTCGAGTGCGTCGCGCAGCTCGACCAGCACCTCGACGTCCAGAGCGGCGTAGCGCAGCCACGGCTCGGGCAGCGGGCGGGTGGACCAGTCGACCGCGGAGTGCTCCTTGGCCAGGCTCAGCCCGAGGATGTTCTCGGTCATCGGCCCGAGGCCGACCCGGGCGAAGCCGGCGATCCGCCCGGCCAGCTCGGTGTCGAACAGGCGCCGGGGTCTCATGCCGACCTCGGACAGGCAGGGCAGGTCCTGGCTGGCCGCGTGGACGACCCACTCGGCGTCCTCGACGGCCCGGCCGAGCGCGCTGAGGTCCGGGCAGGCGATCGGGTCGATCAGGGCGGAGCCGGAACCCTCGCGGCGCAGCTGAATGAGGTAGGCGCGCTGCCCGTAGCGGTAGCCGGAGGCCCGTTCGGCGTCGATGGCCACCGGTCCGGTGCCCGAGGCGAAGGCGGCGACGATGTCGGCCAGCGTGTGCTCGTCCGCCACCACGGGCGGGATCCCCTCCCTCGGTTCGAGGAGCGGGACCGGGGCTGCTTCTTCTGGGATGGCTGCTACGGCGTCGGTCACCCCCCAAGGGTACGACGGTCCTCGCGGCCGGGAGTGTTGTCGGACTGGTCAGACTGTTGATCGCCCGCTCACCCGGGAGGGCGACCGGGCCGGTGATCGGGTCGGCGAACGGGTCGGCGAACGGGCCGGTGACCGGGTCGTGCCCGGACCGCGCCCGGCGCGCTGCCGGGGCCGGGACCGCCCGCCCGCGGGGCGGGGTCCACGCGCCGCGGGCACCGGGACGGCGCACCGGCGGCCGAGGGGGAGACAGCTCGGCGGCGGCCGAGGAGGAAACGTTCCTCCTCGGCCGCCGCAGCGGTCCGGAGTGCCCGGCTCAGTGGATGATGCCGGTGCGCAGCGCGACCGCGACCATGCCGGCGCGGTCGCCGGTGCCCAGCTTCCGGGCGATCCGGGCGAGGTGGCTCTTGACGGTGAGCGCCGACAGGCCCATCGCCACGCCGATCGCCTTGTTGGACTGCCCCTCGGCGACCAGCCGCAGCACCTCGACCTCGCGGCCGGAGAGCTCGCGGTACGCGGCCTGCTGCGCGCCCGGCGCACCTGGTGCTCCGGGGGCGCCCGGAGCACCGCCCGCGCCCGGCATGCCCGGCATCCCGGGGCGGCGCATCCGGCCGGCCAGCCCGGCGGCACCGAGCGGCAGGCCCGGGCGGCCGGGCATCGCGACGTTCGTCCGGGTACCGGTCACCACGTAGCCCTTGACGCCGCCGGCCAGCGCGCTGCGGACCGCGCCGATGTCGTCGGCGGCGGACAGCGCCAGGCCGTTGGGCCAGCCCGCGGCGCGGGTCTCGGCGAGGATGGTCAGTCCGGAGCCGTCAGGAAGGTGCACGTCGGCGACGCAGATGTCGCGTGGTGTGGAGACCCTGGGGCGGGCCTCGGCGATCGACGACACCTCGATCACGTCCCGGACGCCGAGTGCCCACAGGTGGCGGGTGACGGTGTTACGGACGCGGGGATCGGCGATGACCACCATGGCGGTGGGCTTGGTCGGCCGGTAGGCGACCACGTTTGCGGGGTGCTCAAGAAGGACCGACACCAGGCCTCCTGCGGGGAGTGGCGGACGGAACCCCGATGGGGGCGGTCGGAGTGTTCCGCGTTCGGAAAGGGTCACAGTCTGCTTCGGCAGCAACCGTGCCCGGCTTTAGCGAAAGATCACGATCTAGTGAGTAACAATACGGACAAATCGCGCAAATGATTGATGCGACATGCCCGCGATTCGCACAAAATCGATCAGATTCGATGCCGATCGGTCGGTATCGACCGGTGAATTGACGCAGAGCGGGTCCGAAGTCACACTCCGTCAGCCCTGGGGGTGGCGTCCGGCCCCGGAGCGGCGCCGGAGCCCCGCACCACCCGTCAGTGCGACCGGGGGCGTCGCCGGGCGGGCATCGGGACCACCCCACCGAGTGAAGGAACCTCGGCGGGCCCCTGCGGGGAGGGGGAGGCCGGCGGCAGGCCGGCGCTGATGCACAGCAGGTCGCCCCAGGCCGCCAGGTGCCGCTCGAAGCGGCCGTCGGCCGGCGTCCAGGAGGCCCGGATCTCGACCTCGGTCGAGGACGGGCGGTCCGCCAGACCGCCGAAGTACTGGGAGGACGCCAGGGTCACCGTGCCGGACGGCTCCGCGTACCCGGCGCCGTGCGTCTGCAGGGCGTCCAGCAGCCAGGCCCAGCCGACCTCGGAGAGCATCGGGTCGCCGGCCATCTCCGGCTCCAGCTCGGCCCGGGTCATCGTGACCACCCGGAACTCCCCGTTCCAGGCCTCCTGCCCGGCAGGGTCGTACAGCAGCACCAGTCGGCCGTCCGCCAGCTCCTCGCCGTCAACCTCGACCGAGGCGGTCACCGCGAAGGAGTACGGGGCCAGCCGGCGCGGCGCCGGCGCGGGGGAGAGCTGCACCTCGGGTCGCAGCCGGGCCCCGTCCAGGGCCGCCACCGCCGCCCTGAACTCGCTCGGCGCCCCCTCGCGACCCGCTCCGCCACCTGCTCCGCCACCCTGCGCGGGGTGCCCTCCGACCGCTGCCATGTCCCGAAGACTAGGTCGAAGAACGGGGTTATCGCCGCAACTTCTCTCCCAGCGGCGTGCCGGAACGGCAAACCCGGACAGATCTTGGAGGAACCGACGAGACCGACCGGGGAACCGGGCGCCGCACGCGTGCGAAGATTTGACGCGTGAGCGAGACTACGGCAGACACCACGGCGGCCACCCACGACGGCCCGAGCACCCCCGGGCGCCGCGGCGCCGCGTACGACTCCGCGTTCCTGCGCGCCTGCCGGCACGAGCCCGTGCCGCACACCCCGGTGTGGTTCATGCGCCAGGCCGGCCGCTCGCTGCCCGAGTACCTGAAGGTCCGCGAGGGCATCCCCATGCTGGAGTCCTGCATGCGGCCCGAGCTGGTCAAGGAGATCACCCTCCAGCCGGTGCGCCGGCACAAGGTGGACGCGGCGATCTTCTTCAGCGACATCGTGGTGCCGCTCAAGGCCGTCGGCATCGACGTCGACATCAAGCCCGGCATCGGCCCGGTCATCGCCGACCCGATCCGCACCTTCGAGGACCTGAAGCGGCTGCGCCCGCTGGAGCCGGACGACGTCCCCTACATCACCGAGGCCGTCGGCCTGCTGGTGGACGAACTCGGCGGGACCCCGCTGATCGGCTTCGCCGGAGCGCCGTACACGCTGGCCAGCTACCTGATCGAGGGCGGCCCGTCCAAGAACCACGAGAACACCAAGGCCATGATGTACGGGCAGCCCGAGCTGTGGGCCGCCCTGGTGGACCGGCTCGCGGACATCACCTCGGCCTTCCTCAAGGTGCAGATCGAGGCCGGCGCCTCGGCGGTCCAGCTGTTCGACTCCTGGGTCGGCGCGCTCGCGCCGGACGACTACCGCCGCTCGGTGATGCCGTCCAGCACCAAGGTCTTCGACGCCGTCGCCGAGTACGGCGTGCCGCGGATCCACTTCGGCGTCGGCACCGGCGAACTGCTCGGCCTGATGGGCCAGGCCGGCGCCGACATCGTCGGCGTCGACTGGCGGGTGCCGCTGAACGTCGCCGCCGAGCGGGTCGGCCAGGGCAAGGGCCTCCAGGGCAACCTCGACCCGGCCGTGCTGTTCGCGCCCACCAAGGTCGTGGAGACCAAGGCCCGCGAGGTGCTGCACGCCGCCCAGGCGCTCGGCACCAGCGGCCACATCTTCAACCTCGGCCACGGCGTGCTGCCGTCCATGGACCCGGACGCGCTCAGCCGCCTCGTCGCCTTCGTCCACGAGGCCAGCGCCCGCTGACCTCCCGGTGGCGGGCCTCCGGAGCCGGAGGCCCGCTACCCGGCCGTGACCTCGATCCCGGCCCGGCGCAGCAGCGCCGCCGTCACGCCGTCACCGGGGCGCAGCTCCCCGGTGAACGTCCCGTCGTACACCTGCCCGCAGCCGCAGGACGGGCTGCGCGCCATCAGCACCGCCCGCCGCGCCCCCGCCTCCTCGGCGGCGGCCAGCGCCGCCCGGGCTCCGGCCAGGAACTCCGCGGTGCAGTCCGCCCCAGTCGCGTCCACCACCCGGGCCCGCCCGTCCAGCACGTCCGCGCCGTCCCCGCCCACGATCTCCGCCGGCGGCCGCGGCGTCGGCAACCCGCCCGCCCCCTCTGGGCACACCACCACGGCCCGCCCCTCCTCGACCAGGCGCACGGCGCCCTCGGAGGTCTTCGCCCGCCCGTCGTACCGGCAGGGGATCCCGGCCAGACACGCACTCACCACGATCGGTTCCATGCGAATCAGCCTACGGGACACGGCATTTCCGATACTTTGACCCCATGGACGAGCTTCCGGAACGGATGTACCCGCCGCGCGCCGAGGGCTGGTACGCCGAGGATCTCGACCACCTGCCCGACGCGCCCGAGTACATCGAGCTGCGATCGACCTCGGGCGTGCAGGGGATTGAGGCATCCGTGTAAAGACCTGCGAGACTGCGGAGCATGTCGCAAGCACGGGTCGTCGTCGTCGGTGGTGGGATCGCGGGGCTGGCCGCGGCCGCGTTCCTGAGTGGGGCCGCCGGGGGGCCGGCGAGGGCGCGGGTGACGCTGCTGGAGGCGTCCGGGCGGGTCGGCGGGAAGCTGTGGGGCGGGGAGGTCGGCGGGGTCCGGGTGGACCTCGGGGCCGAGTCGGTGCTGGCCCGGCGGCCGGAGGCGGTGGAGCTGGCGCGGGCGGTCGGGCTCGGCGAGGACCTGGAGCCGCCGACCACCGCGAAGGCCGCGATCTGGACCCGCGGCGCGCTGCGTCCGCTGCCCGGTGGGCAGGTGATGGGCGTCCCCGGTGACCTGGAGGCGCTGGCCGCCTCCGGGGTGCTGACCGACGAGGGGCTGGAGCGGGCCCGACACGAGCGGCCCGGCGAGGTCGGCGAGGACGTCGCGATCGGCCGCTACGTCGCCGACCGGCTGGGCCAGGAGGTGGTGGACCGGCTGGTCGAGCCGCTGCTCGGCGGCGTCTACGCCGGCCGCGCCGACGAGATCTCGCTGCGCGCCGCCGTACCGCAGCTGCTGTCGATCGCCCGCGGTGGCGGCTCGCTGGTCGACGGGGTGCACGAGCTGGCCTCCCGGCCGAAGGTGGTCGGCACCCCGGTGTTCCAGGGCCTGCGCGGCGGCCTCGGCACGCTGCCCGGCGCGGTCGCCGCGGCCTGCGTCGGGGCGGGCGTGGACCTGCGCACCGACACCCCGGTGGACGAGCTGCGCCGCACCCCCGACGGCTGGCGGGTGGTGACCGGTGGCGAGGTGCTGCACGCGGACGCCGTGGTGCTGGCCGTCCCGGCCCCCGCCGCGGCCCGGCTGCTGCGCGAGGACGCCCCGGTGGCCGCCACCGAACTGGACGCCGTCGAGTACGCGGGCATGGCCCTGGTGACCCTGGCCTTCCGCCGCGCCGACCTGGCCGAACCGCCGAGCGGCAGCGGCTTCCTGGTGCCGCCGGTGGACGGGCGGCGGATCAAGGCCTCGACCTTCTCCTCCAACAAGTGGGGGTGGCTGGAGCGCTCCGCGCCGGACGCGTTCCTGCTGCGCACCTCGCTGGGCCGGTACCGCGAGGACGAGGCGCTGGGGCTGCCGGACGAGGAGCTGGTGGCGCGGTCGCTGGCGGACCTGGAGGAGGCGATCGGGCTGACCGCCCGGCCGTACGACACCTTCGTGTCCCGCTTCTCGGCCGGGCTGCCGCAGTACCCGGTGGGGCACCTGGACCGGGTGGCCCGGGTGCGGGCCGCGGCGGGGCGGGTGGGCGCGCTGGCGCTGTGCGGCGCCGCGTACGACGGGGTGGGCATTCCGGCGTGCATCGGATCGGCGGCCGCCGCGGCGGCGCTCGTCGACAGACTGTTGACCCCGGAGACCGGGGCAGGTTCCACGGAGAGGACAATGGACGCATGACTGAGAGTGTTGAGCGGGAGCCGGAGCAGCAGCCCGAGAAGAAGAAGGCGCGCGACCTGAACCAGGTCATCCGCTACACCATGTGGTCGGTGTTCAAGCTCAAGGGCGCCCTGCCCGAGGACCGCACCGCGCTGGCCACCGAGGTGGACGAGCTGTTCGCCCAGCTGGCCGCCAAGGACGTGACCGTGCGCGGCACGTACGACGTCTCCGGTCTGCGCGCGGACGCCGACATCCTGGTCTGGTGGCATGCCGCCGACTCGGACGACCTCCAGGAGGCGTACAACCGCTTCCGCCGCACCGGCCTCGGCCGGCTGCTGGAGCCGGTCTGGTCGAACATGGCGCTGCACCGCCCCGCCGAGTTCAACAAGTCGCACATCCCGGCGTTCCTGGCCGACGAGCGCCCGCGCGACTACGTCTGCGTGTACCCGTTCGTCCGCTCCTACGAGTGGTACCTGCTGCCGGACGCCGAGCGGCGCGCGATGCTCGCCGAGCACGGCCAGATGGCCCGCGGCTACCCCGACGTGCGGGCCAACACGGTGGCCTCGTTCGCGCTCGGCGACTACGAGTGGCTGCTCGCCTTCGAGGCGGACGAGCTGCACCGGATCGTCGACCTGATGCGCGACCTGCGCCCCTCCCGGGCCCGGCTGCACGTCCGCGAGGAGGTGCCGTTCTTCACCGGTCGCCGCAAGCCGGTGAGCGAGCTGCTGAACGGCCTGGTCTGAGCGGTCCGAGCGGTTCCCGGAGGCCGGTTCCCCCGCGGGGGGCCGGCCTCCGGCCTGTCACGGGCGTGGCCCGGCGAACTCGCGCAGCACGTCCACGTAGTGGGTGCCGAGGTCGACCCGGGTGACGTCGCGGACACGGTACTTGATCGGCTTCGGGTACCAGCGGGCCTCCGGATCGACCTCGTGCAGCCGGAGCGAGCGGGGGCGCAGCTCGGTGACCGTACCGACCCGGCAGACGTCCGGATCGAGGACCTCGGCGTGCAGGGCGATCAGGCCGTACTCCGCCGAGGCGGTGGCGAGCAGGCCGGACAGGTCGTCCAGCGGTAGTTCGGCGCCGGGCACGGGGACCGGCCACAGGCCGCGGCCGCGCAGCGCGCGCACGGTCAGGGTCTCCGGGCCGCCCCGGTCGCGGACCTTGTGCAGCGTGCAGGTGAGGACGGCGGTCCAGCCGTCGAGTCGGTGGTCGACGCAGTTGGCGAGCAGGGTCCAGACCGGGCCGGTGCCGAGGACGAAGCCCTCCAGCCGGTCGGCGCCGGGGAGCGTGCGGCGCAGCCGGACCAGCCGCCCCTCGGCCTGGGCGCGGTCGAGCACGGCGCGGTCCCGGTTGTCCATGGGCGGAAGTCTGCCCTGGTCACAGGGGTCGGCGCAGCCGCTTTTCCTTCGGGGCTCGGGCTCAGTTCCGGTGCGGGCGCAGGGCGGCGCGGAGCCGGGCGTCGGGCAGGACGGCCGGGCCGTTCATGGCGACGGCGGTGAGCAGCTCGCGCTCTTCGTCGTCGGCCAGGCCGCGCTGGCGGGCCGGACGGACCTCGCGCAGCACCTCCTGGCCGATCGGGGAGGCCCATCGGGTGTACGGGTAGACGTCGACCCGCGCCATCAGCAGGGTGCCGGAGGTGAGCACCAGCGGCAGCGAGAACCAGGCGAGCGGGGCGAGGGTGTCGCCGCCGGTGAAGCCGCCGAGGGTCAGCGAGGCGGCCAGCAGCATCACGGTGAGCAACAGCGCGTGCCGGACCTGCCGGATCACCGCCACCGTGTCGCGCTGCACCGGGGCCGGGGTGGCCAGGCCCGCCAGGGCGAGCCGGGCGCCGATCTCCAGCACGGTGGGGTGCTCGGCCATCGCCCGGCGCAGCCCGTCGGTCCGGCACTGGCCCTCGCGGCCGACGGTGGCGATCACCGCCCGCTCCAGGCGGCTGCGGCCCTTGGGGTCGACCACCGTGGTCCAGCCGGTGTGCGCCAGGTGCAGCCGTCCGCGGCCGGCCATCAGGACGAGGGCGAGTTCGACGACCCGGTCCGGGCCGCCGGCCAGGTAGGCGGTCTCGTACAGGCCGATGCCGACGGCTTCGGGGGGCCGCAGGCCGCTCCGTTCGGCGAGGGCGTCGGCGGTGGCGGTCATCCGGACCAGTCGGAGGCAGGACAGGACCGCCGCGACACAGGCCGGAATGAGGAACAGCAACCACATGGGCTTGTTCTATGCCTGTGTCGACGGCGGGCGGAACGCTTCCCGGCCCGCGATACCGAACTGTGACGTCCGGCGGTGCCCCGGGGCCGGTCCGCGCACCCGCGTCCGGGGCGTCAGGAGCCGCAGCCACCGCCGCAGCTGGACCCGCAGCTGGACGAGGACGACGACCCGCAACTGGACGAGGACGAGGACCCACAGCCGGACGAACCGGAGCTGCAGCCGGACGAGGACGAGGAGCCGCAGCTGGACGAACCGCAGCCGGAACCGGAGGAGCCGGAGTCGGAGGACCCGCACCAGGAGGCGGAGCCCCCGTCGGACCCGGAGGAGCACGAGGAGCTCGACGTCGAGGACGAGGACGCCCCGGAGGCGTTCGCGGAGACCGCCTGCCGCACGGCCTCCTCCTCGGCCGCCGCGGCCAGCATCGCGGCCTCCAGCTGCTGGTCGTCCAGCCCGGCGGCGGCCAGCCCGCCGAGCGCCAGTGCGCCCAGCAGCGCGCCGCCGGCCAGCCGCGCCGGCATTCCGGAGTTGGGCGTCCACGGCGTGCCCCCCATCAGGGAGAGCTGGCGCTGCCCGGCCGGGGTGATCCGGCCCTTGACCGGCCGGGTGGCGAGCAGCGTGGTGAAGCCGCCGAGCAGCAGGAGGCCCGGAGTCCAGAGGTTCGGGCGCTGGTGCCCGGCGGCGCCGTCGTCGAGCACCAGGGCGACCACCGCGGAGGCGGCCACGACGAGCAGCGCGAGCCAGAGCAGCCGACGGGCGGTGCGGGCGTGCCGCAGCCGCTCGGGGCGGCGCAGCAGGCCGCGGTCGGCGAGCCGGTCGCCGATCTCCTGGACGGCGGCGGAGCGCATCACGGTGTGGCGCAGCTCGCCGAGTCCTCGGCTCCCGGTCGGGCCGACGGCGTCGTGGACGGCCTTGTCCACGGCGTCGTACGGCTTGGCGCCGGTGAGCGTGACCAGGCCGGAGCGGCTGATCACGGCCTGCTCGCTCATGTGCATCCGGACCACGGCGGTGTCGAACACCCGCCCCGGTCCGCCGGACAGGAACGCGGCGTCGAGCAGCGGCAGGCCGCGGCCGGGCAGGCCCTTGGCGTACCGGACCCGGCCGATCCGCTGGCGGGTCTGGGCGGCGTACAGGGCGGCGGCCGCCAGCAGGAGGGCCGGGACGATGAAGTAGCTGTTGTGCCACATGGATTTTTCCCCCGAGGTGGTGATGGTTCGTCAGGGCGTCGCGGAGGCCGTCGGCCGCCGTCGGCGCAGTGCCCGGCGCAGGCGCGCGAGCGGGCCCGGCGGCCGTACGGGGGCCGGGTGGAGCCACTGCTCCAGGGCCCGGCTCCGTTCGTCGGCGAGCGGGCCGCCGTCGGTGAGCACCCACTGGGCGAAGGCCCGGGCGTCGGCGCGGTAGCCGCCGGTCTGCGGGTGGGAGCGGGCGTAGTCGAGGAAGAGCGGTCCGTACTGCTCCCCGAGCGCGCGGGGCAGCTCCGGGGCCACCTTGGCGGTGGTGGACCGCCGTTTGGCGGCCAGGCCGGCCGACTGGGCGCGGACCTGGTGCCGGTCGAAGCCGGGCGGGACGGGGCCGCCGGCCACCAGGGCGGCCAGCAGCTCCTCCTGGCGCCGGGCCAGGCGCCGCCGGGCGGCGGCGAGGTCCTGGTCGGCGGCGGTCCGGCCGGTGTCCTCCCGCGCCGGGGCGGTCCGGCCGGTGTCCTCCCGCGCCGGGGCGGTCCGGCCTTCGTGCTCCGGTGTCGTGGTGTCGGTCATCGCCGGGTGCTCCCCTCCAGCACCCGGCGGATGGCGTCCAGCTCACCGGAGAGTTCGCTGGGCGGCGGGAAGTCGGCGTCCCGCTCCAGCAGGACCCCGGGCGGGGCGACCCGGGCGCAGAGTTCGGCCAGCACCTCCAGCACCGGTGCGGTGACGGGGTGGGCGTGGGTGTCGTGCCAGACGCCGTCGACCAGGGTGCCGCCCGCGACGTGGACGTAGGCGAGCGCCTCCAGCGGCAGGCGGTCGAGTTCGGCGGCCGGGTCGATGCCGAGGTTGACCCGGTTGGTGTGCAGGTTGGCGACGTCCACCAGCAGCCGGACGCCGGTGCGCTCGACCAGTTCGGCGAGGAACTGGCCCTCGGTGAACTCGTCGTCCGGCCAGGCGAGCTGGGCGGCGACGTTCTCCAGGGCGAGCGGCACCGGAAGCCGGTCCTGGGCGATCCGGACGTTCTCGGCGATCACCCGCAGCGAGTCCCGGGTGCGGGGGACGGGCAGCAGGTGGCCGGCCTCCAGGCCGCCGGCCCGGACGAACGCGAGGTGCTCGGTGACCAGCGGGGAGCCGAGCGCCAGCGCGACCTCGGCGAGCCGGTCGAGGCGGCCGGGGTCGGGCAGGTCGGCGCCGCCGAGACCGAGGCCGACGCCGTGCGGGACGACGGTGACGCCGCGTCCGCGCAGGACGGTCAGGGATTCGGGCAGGTGGTCGGCGCAGACGTTCTCGGCGACCACCTCGACCCAGTCCAGGCCGGGTTGGCGTTCGACCACGGTGTCGATCTCGCTGCGCCAGCCGAGGCCGATGCCCAGGCGGGGCGGGGCTTGCGGGCCCGCGGCCGCTCGGGGCGCGGTTGCCGGGGTCGAGGTGGTGGAGGCGGGCAGTTCCAGGGCAGGGGAGGTCATCGGTTCGCCCCCTTCGGAGGGCCGGGTGGGAGGGCCGTCGACCGGTGCGGGCGTCGTCGCCGGAACCGCGCGGCCGTGCTGCTGAGAATGTCCCCGGGCGGGGTGGCTGCCAAGCCTCACCCGGTCTTCTCAGAGCATTATTTGAGCATGCCGCCCCGGGAGTGCGGGACCCCGGCCCCGGGTCCGGGCCGGCCCGCGGTCGGGGTGTCCGGCCGGCGGGAAAATCGCGGGCGCCGGACGGGAGGGCGCGGCTAGCGTGGGAGTCCATGACTTCTTCGAACGCACACATGACGATCCGTGAATTCCGCCCCGAGGACGCCGAGGCCGTGGCCGCGGCCCACCGGGCCGGGCGCGAGCACCTGGTGCTCTCCGCCGAGACCCTGATCTGGCTGAACGCCCAGCCGAGCCCCGAGGAGCACTTCCGCACCTTCGTCGCCGAGCTGGACGGCCGGGTGGTCGGCGCGGTGCGCTGCGGGGTGGTGCTCGGGACGACGGCCCGGGGCATCGGCTACGCCAACGGCAGCGTGCTGCCCGCGTTCCGGCGGCACGGCGCCGCCACCGGGCTGTTGGCCGCGGCCGAACGGCACCTGACCGGGCACGGGGTGACGGAGCTGCACACCTGGGTGGACGACGAGCCCGCCTCGCTGGCCTTCGCCACCGCCCGGGGCTACCGGCTCGGGCGCACCATGCAGTTCGCCGGACGGGACCTGGCGCTGCCGCTGCCGGTGGCGCCCGTACGGCCCGCCGGTGTCGAGCTGCGCCCCGCCGCCGACTGGGCGGCCGACCCGCACCCGGTGTTCCTGGTCGAGGCGGACGCCATCCTGGACGAGCCCGGCAGCGAAGTGCCGATGGACGCCTACGAGTACGAGGACTGGCTGCGCAACGACTGGACCCGGCCGGACCGGGACCTCGCCCTGAGCGTGGTCGCCGTGGTGGACGGCCGCCCGGCCGCGTTCAGCATGGCGCAGACCGACGGGCTGGGCCGCTACTGGTCCGCGTTCACCGCCTGCCGCCGGGAGTTCCGCGGCCGGGGTCTGACCAAGCTGGCCAAGCTCGAGTCCCTGCGGCTCGCCGCCGCGGCCGGCCTGCGGCACGCGTACACCAGCAACGACACGACCAACGCGCCGATGCTGGCGATCAACGCGTGGCTGGGCTACGAGCGCTGCGCGGGGGAGCGCAAGGGGATCAAGCGGCTGGAGCAGCCGAAGCAGCCCCCGGAGCAGGGGATCTGACGCTCCGGAACCGGGGCAGGGGGCACTTCGGCCAGATGTGGTCCAGACCACGTAGCGTGAAACGGGACAGACCATCCCTCTTCGGGCGCGAAGTGGCTTGAACTGTAATAGTTTTGCTCCATTCCTGTCACCGCATGGGCATAATCGCGCACATGACGATCAGCCGTGCGAACGTGAGCGCGATTGCCGAGGACCTGTACGTGTGGCTCCCGCCGAAGCGGGGCTGGGGCCTGGCCAACTGCGGGCTGCTGGCCTCGGAGACCACCGCGCTCTGGATCGACACGCCGTACGACCCCTCGATGGCCGGGGAGTTCCTCGCCGCGAGCCGGCGCCTGCTGCCGGACGGGGTCGGGATCGACCGGGTGGTCGTCACCCACGCCAACGGGGACCACCTGTGGGGCGCCGGGGTGCTGCCGGACGCCGAGGTGATCGCCACCCGCGAGGCGCTGGAGCACATCCACTGGGAGCCCACCCCGAAGCAGCAGCACGCCCTGGTCGCCAACAGCGACCCGGACTCGCCGCTCGGCGGCTACCTGAAGGAGCACTTCGGGCGGTTCGACTGGTCCGACACCGAGCCGGTGCGCCCCGACACCGTCTTCACCGGCGAGCTGGAACTGACCGTCGGCCGCTACCCGGTGCGGATCACCAGCCTGCCCGCCGCCCACACCGGCGGCGACCTGCTGGTCCACCTCCCGCACCAGCGCGTGGTGTTCACCGGCGACGTGATCTTCTCCTCGACCCCCGAGCAGCCCGGCGACCACCCCTCGCACTGGGCCGGACCGCTGGAGAACGTCATCGCCGCCTGCGAGCAGGCCCTCGCCACCGGCGCGGAGATCTTCGTGCCCGGCCACGGCCCGGTGCTCGACCGCGACGGCGTCCGGGAGCACATCGGCTACCTCGCCTACGTCCGCGAGCGCGCCCACGTCCTGCACGCCGCCGGGATACCCGCCCTCGACGCCGCCCGGCGGGTGATCGCCGAGCAGCGCTACCCCGAACTCGGCCTGCCCGAGCGGCTGGTGCTCACCATCGCGGCCGAGTACCGGCACCTGGACGGCTCGGCGGCCCCCGGCGCCCTGGAGGCCCTGGGCCAGGTCGCCATGGTGGCCCGGGAACTGGCCGAGGACTCCGCCCGCGCCCCGCGCCCGCGCACCGTCCGGAACTGACCCCGCCCGGCCCCGCCGCCCCACCTCCCCCCGGCCCCGCCGTACCACCCGGTCTACCCCGCAAGCACTCCCGAGGACTTCGATGACGCTGATCGCGCTGATCGTCCTGGCGCTGGTCGCCGCCGTGGCCGCGGCCGTGCTCGCCCGCGGCCGGGCCCGGGCCCTCGCCCGGGCGACGGCCGCCGAGACCGCGCTCGGCCGGGGCGAGGAGCGCGCCCGGGCCGCCGAGGGCGGGCTCGCCCGCGCCGAGCGGGCCGAGCACGCGCTCGCCGCCGCCGAGGCGCGGGGCGCCGCGCTGCTCGCCGAGATCGGCCACCTCGCCCAGGAGCGGGTCGCCGCCACCGCCGTACGGCTCACCCACGCCAACGCCCCGCTGGTCGGCCCGCTGGACCCGCAGGCCGTCGGCCCCGAGGCGGTCCGGGCGCTGCAGGCCGTCCTGGACGCCGCCCTCGCCGCCCTCGCCGACGAGCGCGAACGGGTGGACGCCGCCGCCCGTGCCGCCATGCGCGGCGCCACCTCCCGGATCCAGACCCTGCTGTACCAGATCCAGAGCCTGGTCCAGCAGCTCCAGCACGAGAACGACGACCCCCGGCTGCTGGAGGTCGACTTCCGCAACGAGGTCGCGCTGCGCCGGATCCAGACCGTCGCGGTGCTCTGCGAGGCCTGGCCGGGCCTGGCCCGCACCGACTCGCCGCTCGCCGAGGTGGTCGTCGGCGCACTCTCCCGGGTGCCCGGGTACGCCCGGATCAAGGTCGCCAACCACCTGCGCGAGCAGCACCTCGCCGTGGTCGCCCGGGCCGCCGAGCCGATCGCCGTCAGCATCGCCGAACTGCTCGCCAACGCCACCGCCTACTCCCACCCGGAGACCGACGTCCCGGTCACCGTCCAGCAGGGCGGCCGCGGCGCGCTGGTGATCATCGACGACAGCGGCATCGGCATGGACGAGGACCAGCTGCGCCGCGCCCGCCGACTGCTGGCCGGCCCGCCCGACATGCTGCTCACCGAGCTCGGCAACCCGCCCAAGACCGGCTTCGCGGTGATCGGCAAGCTGGCCCGCCAGTACGGCTTCTCCTGCCACATCGAGCCCTCGCCGTACGGCGGCATGCGGACCATCCTGCGCATCCCGGCCGCGCTGGTGACCGTCGTGGACGACGAGCGGCAGCTGTCGGTGCTCACCCCGTTGCCGCTGCGGCCCGGCCCGGCGCCGGCGCCCACCGTCGCGGCCGTGCCGCCGATGCGCGACGCGGACGAGCAGGACGGCCCGCGGCTCGCCGACCGCCACAACCGGCCGGGCCCGCACCCGGTCCCCGCGATCCGGGTGGTGCCGGACCCGGTCGCGGACGGCCCGGAAGGCGACGAGCCGGCGGCCGGTGCGCCCGCGGTGGACGCCCCCGCGAACGAGGCACCCGTGGCCGAGGCACCCGCGGTCGACGACGGCACCGGCCTGCCGACCCGGCGCCGCCGCCGTCCGCTGGCCGCGGAGCGCCCGGCCCCCGCCGCGGGGCCCGCCCCCATGGCCGACCGCACCCCCGAGCGGGCCGCCGCCCACTGGCAGGCGCTGCAGCGGGGCACCGACTCCGGCCGGGCCGCCGTGGCCCGGGCCGCACGCGAGGAGGCCGCCGGCGCCGCACCCGGCCCGGCCGCTCCCGGACACAGCGACAGCACCACCGGCACGACGAACACCGGCAGCACCACCGGCACGACCGGCACGCGTACGAGCAGCACCGGCAGCACCGGCAGCACCGGCACCTCCGGCGACACCGCCGCCGACCACGACCCCGGCGCCCGGAGCGCCGGTCCGACCTTAGAAGGAGCAGAGCAGTGAGCAGCACGCCCAGCCCGACCACCACCGACGAGATCTCGTGGGTGCTGACCCCGCTGCTGGAGCTGCCGGGGGTGCTGCACGCGGTCATCGCCACCGGGGACGGCCTGGTCGAGGGCGCCTCGGACGGCCTGGAGCGGGCCTCGGCCGAGCGGGTCGCCGCGATGACCGCCACCGTGCACGCCGCCGCCCGCGCCTTCACCGCCGCGTTCACCGACGTCGAGCGGCCCCGGCTGGCCCAGACCGTGGTGGAGTCCGACCTCGGCTACGCCGTCGTGGTGCCCGCCGGGGAGAACACCTCGCTCGCCGTCTTCACCTCGCCGGAAGCCCAACTCGGCAACGTGGCCTACCAGATGCAGCTGCAGGTCGCCGCCCTCGGTCGCGCGCTCGCGAGCCCGACCCGGCGGCAGGACGACGACGAGCGGTCATGACCGCCGCCCCCCGCAGGCGGATGGTGCCCGCCTACCTGGCCACCGGCGGCCGCAGCCGCCCCGGCACCAAGGGCTTCGAGCGGCTGACCGTGCTGTTCGCCGACCGCGCCGACTGCGCCGACCCGCCGAACGCGCTCGAACCCGAACACCGCCGGCTGTGGGAACTGCTGCGCCCCGGCGCGCTCACCGTGGTGGAGGCCGCCGCGCACCTGAGGCTGCCGGTCAGCGCCACCGTCTTCCTCGCGGCCGACCTGGTCGAGGCGGGCTGCCTGCACGCCCGCGCGCCGATCCCGCGCGCCCAGCAGACCGACCGCTCCATCGTCGAGAGGCTCCTCGTTGGACTCCGTGCGCTCCGGTGACCCGGCCGGCCGGCCGGGCCCGGAAGACCAGAGCCGGGTGGGCTACTTGCCCGACCAGGACCAGACGCTGATGAAACTGGTGGTGGCCGGCCCGTTCGGGGTCGGCAAGACCACCCTCATCCGCACCCTCTCCGAGATCGCCACCCTGCACACCGAGGAGGCGATGACCGAGACCGGCCGTCCGGTGGACGACCTGGCCGGCGTGCCCGAGAAGGTCACCACCACCGTCGCCGTCGACTTCGGCCGGCTCACCCTGCCCGGCAACGTCGTGCTCTACATGTTCGGCACCCCCGGCCAGCGCCGCTTCTTCCCGCTCTGGCGGGACATCGCCCGCGGCGCCGTGGGCGCCCTGGTGCTCGCCGACACCCGACGGCTGGCCGACTCCTTCGAGATCATGGACATGGTCGAGGAGCAGGGCCTGCCGTACGCCGTCGCCGTCAACCGCTTCCCGGACGCACCGGACCACCCGGTCGACGTGCTGCGCACCCACCTGGACCTGCACGCCGCCACCCCGCTGCTGCTCTGCGACGCCCGGGACCGCGACAGCAGCCTGGACGCGCTGATCGCGCTGGCCGAGCACGTCCTGGACTCCCTGCCCGCGGCGCCCGCCGCCCCCGTCACACCGGAGCAGCCGTGACCGCCGAGTCCCGCCCGACCCCGATCCACGGCCCGGTCTTCGCCGCCGATCCCCAGCTGGTCTACGAGCGGCTGCGGCGGCACGGCGCGGTCGCCCCGGTGGAGATCGCCCCCGGCGTGGAGGCCCTGCTGGTCACCGACTACCAGGCCGCGCTGGACCTGCTGCGCGACACCGACACCTTCTCCAAGGACTCCCGGGTCTGGCAGCACAACCTGCCGCCGGACTCCCCGCTGATGCCGATGCTCGGCTACCGCCCGACCGCGCTGTTCAGCGACGGCGAGACGCACGCGCGCTACCGGGCGGTGATCACCGACGCCCTCGCGCTGTTCGAACCGCACCGGCTGCAGCGCCAGGTCGCCGAGACCGCGCACCGGCTGATCGACCGCTTCGCCGCCGTCGGGCGGGCCGACCTGATCGCCGAGTACGCCCGTCAGTTGCCCGCCTTCGTGCTGACCACCTGGTTCGGCGTGCCCGAGGCGCAGCACGCCGAGATGGTGGCCGCGATCACCGGGCTGATCGAGTCCACCGAACAGGCGGGCGCCGCGTACGGGAAGCTCCTCGCGGTGGTCACCGCGATGGTCGCCGAGCGCCGCGAGCGCCCCCGGCACGACCTCACCTCCTGGTACGTCACCCACCCGGTCGGGCTGGACGACGACGAGGTGATCCGGCAGATCACCCTGACCCTGATCGCCGGACACGAGCCGACCACCAACCTGATCGGCAACGCCCTGCTGCGCCTGCTCACCGACGCCCGCTACGCCGGCTCGCTGTTCGGCGGCGCGATGACCGCCCACCAGGCGATCGACGAGGTGCTCTGGCACGCGCCGCCGATGGCCAACTTCTCGGCCCACTACCCGCGGTACGACATCACCTTCCACGGCCGCGAGATCGAGGCGGGCTCCCTGGTGCTGGTCTCGTACGCGGCCGCCAACTCCCAGGCCGCGCCGCCCGCCGAGGACAGCGGGCCGCGCAGCGGCGAGAGCGCCCACCTGGCCTGGGCGGCCGGGCCGCACGCCTGTCCGGCCCGGGACCCGGCCCTGCTGATCGCGATCACCGCGATCGAGCAGCTGGGCAGCCGCCTCAGCGACCTCGAACTGGCCACTCCCGCCGAGGACCTGCTCTGGCGCCCGGGCCCGTTCCACCGGGCGCTGACGCGCCTTCCGGTCCGCTTCCAGCCGGTCGAGGGGTAGCGCGAGGGCCCGGACACCCTCGGGGTGCCCGGGCCCTCGCGTACGCCGCTACTCGGCCGGCTTCAGCGTCAGCGAGACGCTGTTGATGCAGTAGCGCTGGTCGGTCGGCGTGCCGTAGCCCTCGCCCTCGAAGACGTGCCCGAGGTGCCCGCCGCACTTGGCGCAGCGCACCTCGACCCGGCGCATGCCGAGCGAGGTGTCCTCGATGTACTGGACCCGGTCCCCGGCCAGCGGAGCGTAGTAGGACGGCCAGCCGCAGTGGCTGTCGAACTTGGTCTCGGAGCTGAACAGCTCGGACCCGCAGGCCCGGCAGCTGTAGACACCGACCGTCTTGGTGTCGGTGTACTCACCGGTGAACGGGCGCTCGGTGCCCGCCTCGCGGAGCACGTGGTACTCCTCGGGGCTGAGCTGGGCGCGCCACTCGGCCTCGGTCTTCTCGATCTCGTAACTCATCTCACGGCTCCCGGTCGCGGCGTACGTCGGACGGACGTGGGTCAGGCGGACGTGGGTCAGACGTTGGATGCAACGTTCGCGAGGTGCGCCAGGCCTCCCTCAATATGGTCAAGGATGGCCGGGCCGAGGTTGGTGACGTCGCCCGCGCCCATGGTGAGCAGCAGGTCGCCCGGGCGGGCGAGGCCGGCCAGCACGGCGGGGGCGGCGGCGAAGGAGTGCTCGGCGGTGACCTCGGCGCCGGCCCGGCGGGCCGCGTCGATGATCAGCTCGCTGGTCACGCCGGGGATCGGGTCCTCGCGGGCCGGGTAGATGTCCAGCACCACCGAGGCGTCGGCCAGCGCCAGGGCGCGGCCCATCTCCTCGGAGAGCTGCTGGGTGCGGCTGAACAGGTGCGGCTGGAAGACCACCAGCACCCGGCCGTCGCCGGTCAGGCCCTCCCGGATCGCCTCCAGGTCGGCGGTCATCTCGGTGGGGTGGTGGGCGTAGGAGTCGATCACCTGGACCCCGCCGGCCTCGCCCTTGAGCTGGAGGCGGCGGCGCACGCCGGTGTAGGCGCCGAGCGCCTTGGCCAGGTCGGCGGCCGGGACGCCCAGCGCGACGCCGGCGGCCAGCGCGGCCACCGCGTTGTGGGCGTAGTGCCGGCCGGGCACCGAGACGGTGAAGGCCAGCTCGGCGCCGTCCAGCAGCACGGTGACCTCGCTGGTCATGCCGTGGGCGACCACCGAGAGCACCCGCAGGTCGGCGTCCTCGGCGGAGCCGACCGTCACCACGTTCAGGCCCTCGCGGCCGGCCACCCGGGAGGTGAGCTCGCGGGCGCCGTCGTGGTCGGCCGAGACCACCAGGGTGCCGCCGGGGACGATCCGGCCGACGAAGGTCTCGAAGGACTCGTAGATCTCCTCGATCGAGGCGTAGTTGGCGTGGTGGTCCAGCTCCACGTTGAGCACGATCGCCACCTCGGGCGCGTACTTGTGGAAGCTGCGGTCGCTCTCGTCCGCCTCGGCGACGAAGATCTCGCCGGTGCCGTGGTGGGCGTTGGAGCCGGGGGCGTCGAGGTCGCCGCCGATCGCGTAGGACGGGTCCAGGCCCAGCTCGCCGAGGGCGACGGCGAGCATGCTGGTGGTGGTGGTCTTGCCGTGGGTGCCGGCCACCGCCAGCGCCCGGCGGCCGCCCATCAGCGCGGCCAGCGCGTCGGAGCGGTGCACCACCGGGATGCCGCGCTCGTGGGCGGCGACCAGCTCGGGGTTGTCGGCGCGGATCGCGCTGGAGACGACCACGCTGCTGGTGCCGTCCGGGACGTGCTCGGCGGCGTGGCCGACGTGCACGGTGGCGCCGAGGGCGCGCAGCGCGAGGACGGTCTCGGACTCCTTGGAGTCACTGCCGGAGACGCCGGCCCCGCGCACGGCGAGGATCTTCGCCAGGCCGGACATCCCGGCGCCGCCGATGCCGATGAAGTGCGGGGCGTGCAGGTCGTGCGCGGCGTCGTTCAAGGCGTGGCTCCGTACGGGCGGGGGCAGACAGGTCGGGCGGACGGGACGGGAAGACGGAATCGTCCTCGCGGGCGGACCGCAAGGACGATTCTGCACCACCACCGGGCGGGGCTAGGAGTCGCTGGCGAACAGCCTGAGCACCGGGACCCCGACCTTGTGCCGGGCCTGGGAGGCCCAGTCGCGGTGGAAGAACTCCTCGACGAAGTGCGGCGAGGTGAGCACCACCACCTCGTCCGCCCGCTGTTCCTCGACGACCGCGCGCAGCCGCTCCAGCGGCTTCTCCTCCACCAGCTCGCCCACCGCCGCGGCCCCGGCCGTGCGCAGGTGGCGCAGGCTGTGCTCCAGCGACTCGGTGGCCACCGTCGGGCCGCTCTCGGACTCGTCGTGCTCGTGCACCACCTTGTCGAGGTGGCCGAGGGCGACGTCGTCGAGCGCCCGCAGCAGTTCGTCCTGCCTGCCGCGCGGCTGCATCAGGACGACGAAGGACACCTCCTCCTCGCCGTGGAGCGTGGTGACGAGTTCCACGTCCGCGTCCGAGAGAGCCTTTTCGATCATCAGTACCGTCTTGAACACGTGAGTCCCTTCCAGTGGCCGGCCCCCGGGCCCCGGCATCGCATAACGGGCTCACGATCAGGGGGTCACGGGGTCATCCGAACCCGGGCGACGCAGGTAGCGGGTGAAGAGGAAACCTTTCTGCTCGATCAATGAGACCAGCCGCATCCGCTGCACGTCCGGCATTTGCGCATCGTGGAGGATGCGCGGCGCGTCGCCGCCGGTGAGCAGCGGGGCCAGCGACAGGCACAACTCGTCCAGCAGGCCGGCCGCCGCGAGCTGCCCCAGCAGGCGCGGGCCGCCCTCGGTCAGCAGCCGGGTCCAGCCCCGCGCGGCCAGGGCCGCCACGCCCGCCCGCAGGTCCACCGCGCCGGTGCCGGCGAGCACCAGGTCGGCCACCTCGGCGACCGCCCGGCGGCGCTCCGCGGGGGCGTCCTCGGTAGTGATCACCACCGTCCTGACCAGCGGTTCGGTGAACAGCGGAGCCGTCAGGTCCAGCCGCAGCGAGCGGCTCACCACGGCGATCACCGGGGCGGGCGCCTGCCCGGCCGCCGCCCGGGCCGCCGCGAACTCCTTGCGCGCCCTGGCCGGCCGGTAGCCCTCGGCGCGGACCGTCTCCGCGCCCACCAGTACCACGTCCGACAGCGCCCGCAGCACCCCGAAGATCCGCTTGTCGGCGTCGCCGGAGAGGCCCTCGGAGAGCCCGTCCAGCCTGGCCCCGCCGTCCAGGCCGGACACCATGTTGGCGCGCAGCCAGGGGCGCCCCTGATTCACCTGTTCGGGGTACGCGTACACGGCGGCGAGCGATTCCAGTGCGGCCGGATCCTCGAGCCGCCCGTCCAGCGGGCTGATCAACTGTTGCATGTCCTCAGTCTTCCACCGCGGCCCCGGCGCCGTCCGGGGCAGCGGGCCGAGGGCCGTCCGGGGCCGCGGGCCCCGCGTCCGGACCCGTGCGTCGTTCGGACGGCTCACCCGGCAGGCGTACCCTCTACTGATGTGCCCGCAGCCTCCCACCCCGCAACCGCGACCGAGCCGATAGCCGCCGCACCCGCGTCCGGCTCCCCGATCGCGCTCACCGACCGCCGTCCCGTGGTGCCCGCCGAGCGGCTGGTCGCCGAGATGGTCCCGCCGCCCCGGTTCGCCGACGTGAGCTTCGGGACGTACATCCCGGACCCGACCCAGCCGAGCCAGTACGAGGCCGTCCAGGTCCTGGAGCAGTTCGCGGCCACCCTCGGTGGAGGAAACGGTTCCGCACCCAAGCGCAGCTGGTTCCGCCGCTCCGCCCCCGCGCCCACCGGCCCGGCCGGGGTCTACCTCGACGGCGGCTACGGCGTCGGCAAGACCCACCTGCTCGCCTCGCTCTGGCACTCCGCCCCCGGCCCCAAGGCCTTCGGCACCTTCGTCGAGCTGACCAACCTGGTCGGCGCGCTCGGCTTCCAGCAGGCCGTGCGGACCCTCTCCGGGCACACCCTGCTCTGCATCGACGAGTTCGAGCTGGACGACCCGGGCGACACCGTGCTGGTCTCCACCCTGCTCGGCCGGCTGGTCGACAACGGCGTGAAGCTGTGCGCCACCTCGAACACCCTGCCGGAGAAGCTCGGCGAGGGCCGCTTCGCCGCCGCCGACTTCCTGCGCGAGATCCAGGGCCTGTCCGCGCACTTCCGCCCGATGCGCATCGACGGCCAGGACTACCGCCACCGCGGCCTGCCGGACGCCCCGCCGCCGTACACCGACGAGGCCGTCGCGGCCGTCGCGGTCCGCACCCCCGGCGCCTCGCTGGACGACTTCGACGCCCTGCTCGCCCACCTCTCCGCCGTCCACCCCAGCCGCTACGGCGCGCTGCTGGACGACGTCACCGCGGTCTGCCTGCGCGGCGTCAAGCAGGTCGACGACCAGTCCACCGCGCTGCGCCTGGTCGTGCTGGCCGACCGGATGTACGACCGCGAGCTGCCGATCACCGCCTCCGGCCTGCCCTTCGACCAGGTCTTCCCGGAGGAGATGCTGCGCGGCGGCTACCGCAAGAAGTACCTGCGCGCCATCTCCCGCCTGGTCGCCCTCGCCCGGGACAGCGCCAAGTAGGACCCGCTTGTCGGTGGTGGGTCGTACCGTTGAGTGGTGCGTCCCATCACGAGTATTGAGCGGTCCGTGGCGCCCTTCGAGGTCGTCAGCCCCTTCCAGCCGAACGGCGACCAGCCGGCGGCGATCGCCGAGCTGGAACGGCGGATCAGGGGAGGGGAGAAGGACGTCGTGCTGCTCGGTGCCACCGGCACCGGCAAGTCGGCCACCACGGCCTGGATGATCGAGAAGCTCCAGCGGCCCACCCTGGTGATGGCGCCGAACAAGACGCTGGCCGCCCAGCTGGCCAACGAGTTCCGCGAGTTGCTGCCGAACAACGCGGTCGAGTACTTCGTCTCGTACTACGACTACTACCAGCCCGAGGCGTACGTCCCGCAGACGGACACCTACATCGAGAAGGACTCCTCGATCAACGAGGAGGTCGAGCGGCTGCGGCACTCGGCGACCAACTCGCTGCTCACCCGCCGGGACGTCGTCGTGGTCGCCTCGGTCTCCTGCATCTACGGCCTCGGCACCCCGCAGGAGTACGTGGACCGCATGGTGCGGCTGAAGGTCGGCCAGGAGATCGACCGGGACGACCTGCTGCGCCGCTTCGTCGACATCCAGTACGCCCGCAACGACGTGGCCTTCACCCGCGGCACCTTCCGGGTCCGCGGGGACACCGTCGAGATCTTCCCGGTCTACGAGGAACTGGCCGTCCGGATCGAGATGTTCGGCGACGAGATCGAGGCGCTGTACACCCTGCACCCGCTCACCGGCGAGATCATCAGCCAGGACGACTCGGTCTACGTCTTCCCCGCCTCGCACTACGTGGCCGGCCCCGAGCGGATGGAGCGCGCGGTCAACGGCATCGAGGCGGAGCTGACGCGGACCCTCGCCAAGCTGGAGAAGCAGGGCAAGCTGCTGGAGGCCCAGCGGCTGCGGATGCGCACCACCTACGACATCGAGATGCTGCGCCAGATCGGCACCTGCTCGGGCGTCGAGAACTACTCGATGCACTTCGACGGCCGCGAGCCCGGCTCCCCGCCGAACACCCTGCTCGACTACTTCCCGGAGGACTTCCTCCTGGTCATCGACGAGTCGCACGTCACCGTCCCGCAGATCGGCGCGATGTACGAGGGCGACGCCTCGCGCAAGCGCACCCTGGTCGAGCACGGCTTCCGGCTGCCCTCCGCGATGGACAACCGCCCGCTGAAGTGGGAGGAGTTCCTGGGGCGGATCGGCCAGACCGTCTACCTCTCGGCGACGCCGGGCCAGTACGAGCTGTCGCGCGGCGACGGCCAGGTCGAGCAGATCATCCGCCCGACCGGCCTGATCGACCCCGAGGTGATCGTCAAGCCGACCGAGGGCCAGATCGACGACCTGGTGCACGAGGTCCGCAAGCGGGTCGAGCGGGACGAGCGCGTCCTGGTCACCACGCTGACCAAGAAGATGGCCGAGGACCTCACCGACTACATGCTCGGCCTGGACATCCGGGTCCGGTACCTGCACAGCGACGTGGACACCCTGCGCCGGGTGGAGCTGCTGCGCGAGCTGCGGGCGGGCCGGTTCGACGTGCTGGTCGGCATCAACCTGCTGCGCGAGGGCCTGGACCTGCCCGAGGTGTCGCTGGTGGCGATCCTGGACGCGGACAAGGAGGGCTTCCTGCGCTCCGGCACCTCGCTGATCCAGACGATCGGCCGCGCGGCCCGCAACGTCTCCGGCCAGGTCCACATGTACGCGGACAGGATCACCCCCGCGATGGAGAAGGCCATCGACGAGACCAACCGCCGCCGGGCCGTGCAGCAGGCCTACAACAAGGAGCACGGGATCGACCCGCAGCCGCTGCGCAAGAAGATCGGCGACATCCTGGACACCCTCGCCCGCGAGGACGTCGACACCGACGAGCTGCTCTCCACCGGCTACCGCAACCAGGGCAAGGGCAAGGCCCCGGTGCCGGCGCTGGGCGCGGAGCGCAAGCCGGGCAAGTCCCTGCCGGCCGCCGAGCTGGCGGACCTGATCCAGGAGATGACCGACCGGATGCACACGGCCGCCGCCGACCTCCAGTTCGAGGTCGCGGCCCGGCTGCGCGACGAGGTCAAGGAGCTGAAGAGGGAACTGCGGCAGATGCGCGAGGCCGGTGTGGCGTAGGTACGTCGGAGGGAAGCCTCCGCGCGGCGAACGGTCTTGGCCGGAATGGCACCGGTCAAGACCACGGGTGTCTCAGCCTTGCCACAAACGGGGAAACCCGGGGAAGGGCGGGGTGTCGCAGGCCCTAGGCTGGCCTGCGGCACCGTGCCCGCGGGACGGGATCGCGGGCCGTACGCAGAGGGGGCCTCAGCCGGGGGACGGCGACGGGGTGTTCCACCGTGGAGCCGCGCGGGTGTGACCGCGCGGCCGGCAGAGAGGACAACGTCGTGTCGGTGAACCTGGCCAAGGGCCAGAAGGTCAGCCTCCAGAAGGGGCAGGGCGGCACCCTGACCGTGGTGCGGATGGCCCTGGGCTGGCAGGCGGCCCCCAAGCGCGGGCTGTTCGGCAGCCGCACCCGGAAGATCGACCTGGACGCCTCGGCGCTGCTGTACGCCGAGAAGACCCCGTCCGACGTGGTGTTCTTCTCGCACCTGGAGAGCAACGACGGTTCCGTCCGGCACACCGGCGACAACCTGGAGGGCGGCTCGGGGGCCGAGGACGACGAGGCGATCCTGGTCGACCTGGTGCACGTGCCGGTCAACATCACCCAGGTGGTGTTCACGGTGAGCTCGTACACCGGGCAGACCTTCGCCGAGGTGCAGCGGGCGCACTGCCGGCTGGTGGACGAGACCACCGGGCTGGAGCTGGCCCGCTACGAGCTGGCGGGCGGCGGGCCGCACACCGGGCAGATCATGGCCAAGGTGGTCCGGGACGGCAACGGCGGCTGGGAGATGCAGGCGATCGGCGCGCCGGCCAAGGGGCGCACCTTCCAGGACCTGCTGCCGGCGATCGAGCCGTTCCTCTGACGGTTCTTTACCTTCTTTACCTTTCTTTGCCCTTCCTGTTACTCTCGTTGGCAGCGGAGGGGAGTATTCCTCGACAGCCGACCCCGTCATCACGGATGCCCGTCGCGGCATCCCGGGGCGCTGGCCCGATGGGCGGAAGAGACCTCCGGCAGTGACGATGTCTGTCTCGCCTACCTGCCGGAGGAGCAGTAGTGGACGTTTCCGTGACCATGTGGGTCTCCACGATCCTGGTGCTGATCGCACTGATCGTGGCCGATTTCTTCATCGGAGGGCGCAAGCCGCACGAGGTCTCGATCAAGGAGGCCGGGATCTGGACGGCCGTCTGGGTCGCCCTGGCGGTGCTCTTCGGCGGCTTCCTCTGGTGGCATTCCGGCGCTCAGCCCGCCGGTGAGTTCTTCGCCGGCTACATCACCGAGAAGTCGCTCAGTGTCGACAACCTCTTCGTGTTCATCCTGATCATGGGCAAGTTCGCGGTGCCCAGGATCTACCAGCAGCGTGTGCTGATGTTCGGTGTGATCATCGCGCTGGTGCTCCGGGCGGTGTTCATCGCCGGCGGCGCCGCGCTGGTCTCCGAGTTCTCCTGGGTGTTCTTCATCTTCGGCGGCTTCCTGATCTGGACGGCCTGGAAGCTGATCAAGGAGGCCCGCGCCGAGGAGGAGGGCGAGGAGGAGTTCGAGGAGAACCGCGTCCTCAAGTCGATCACCGGCCGCTTCCCGGCCACCGACGACTACCGCGGCACCCGGCTGTTCGTCCGGGAGAACGGCCGCCGGCTGATCACCCCGATGCTGATCGTCATGCTGGCGATCGGCACCACCGACGTGCTGTTCGCGCTGGACTCGATCCCGGCGATCTTCGGCCTGACCCAGGACCCGTACATCGTCTTCACCGCCAACGCCTTCGCCCTGATGGGGCTGCGCCAGCTGTACTTCCTGATCGGCGGCCTGCTGAAGAAGCTGGTCCACCTGTCGTACGGCCTGTCGGTGATCCTCGGCTTCATCGGCGTGAAGCTGGTGCTGCACGCCGCCCACGAGGCCGGCGCGGCGTGGGCCCCGGAGATCGGCATCCCGTTCTCGCTGGGCTTCATCGTGGTGGTGCTGGCGATCACCACCTTCACCAGCCTGCGGGCCTCGAAGAAGGCCGAGCGCGAGGAGCACGAGAAGCTCGACGCCTGATCCGCCGGGAGCACGCCGAGGCCCCCGCGACCGCTACCGGTCGCGGGGGCCTCGGCCGTCCGGCGGGCCGTTCGGCGGGGCGGGCTACCAGCCGCGCTCGCGCCACTCCTCGAGGTGCGGGCGCTCGGCCCCGAGAGTGGTGTCGTTGCCGTGGCCGGGGTAGACCCAGGCCTCGTCCGGCAGGACGTCGAAGATCTTCCCGGTGACGTCCCGGTAGAGGGACCTGAAGGCCTCCGGATCCCCCCAGGTGTTGCCCACGCCGCCGGGGAAGAGGCAGTCGCCGGTGAAGACGTGCGGGTGGCCCTGCGGGTCGTCGTAGACCAGCACGATCGCGCCGGGGGTGTGGCCGACCAGGTGCCGGACGGTCAGCTCCACGTCGCCGACCCGCAGCTTGTCGCCGTCGGCGAGCAGCAGCTCGGTGGGGACGTCGATGCCCTCGGCGTCGTGCTCGCCGGCGGCCGTCCGGGCACCGGTGGTAGCGACGATCTCGGCCAGCGCGCCCCAGTGGTCGTGGTGCCGGTGGGTGGTGACCACCGTCTCGAGGTCGTCCCCGACGGTCTCCAGCAGCACCGGCGCGTCGGCGGCCGCGTCGATCAGGAGCTGCTCGTCGGTGGCCCGGCAGCGCAGCAGGTAGGCGTTGTTGTCGTACGGGCCGACGGCCACCTTGGTGATGATCAGGTGGGCCAGTTCCCGCACGTCCGGCGCTCCGCCGACCTTGACCGCTCCGTGGTACGTCATCCGTTCGCTCCCTCTGCAGTGGCTCCTGGGATCATCCTCGCTCCGTCAGCCCATCGGGGGAAGCTGGGGGAGGGCGGTGTCGGGGGTGCGGCGCAGGCCGTCCCCGGCGGAGCGGCCGGAGAGCCAGGCGGTCAGCGCGCGGACCGGGCCCTCGACGGTCAGGGACACCTCGCCGGTGCCGATCACGGCGCGGTCCCCGGTGTCGTCCGAGACCAGCTCGACGGCCGGCAGGTCGGCCTCCTCGGCCAGCCCCTCGGCGAGCTTGCGGAACTGGGCGACGGCGAAGGGCTCCGGCCAGTGCGCGGGGGTGTAGCCGGCGTCCAGGTCGACGTGGTGGTACTCCAGCTCCACCACGCGCTTGGCCGGGATGTCGCAGGCCGGGAAGACGTAGCCGAAGCGGTGCCTGACCTCGGCGGCCCAGGCCTCGGGACCCAGCAGCGCGGCGGCCCCGGCGAAGCCGGCGTGGGAGTCGCGCAGGTCGGCGAGCTGGACCTCCAGCGGCCGCGGCGCGTCGCGCTCGATGTCCTCGTCGCGGGCCTCGTGGCTGGCGTACTGGGGGATGTCGGTGCCGGTGCGGGCGCCGTTCAGCAGGTTGACCAGGGAGTCGGCGTTGCGGGCGAGGTGGGCCAGCACGTGGCCGCGGGTCCAGCCGGGCAGCGCGGAGGGCTCGGCGAGGGCCTCGGGCTTCAGTTCGGCTGCGGTGTGCAGCAGGTGCCGGGTGCTCTCCTCGACCTGGGCCAGGTGCCGGGTGGCGGAGGCGGAGGCGGACTGCGGGTCGGTCGGCTGTGGGTCGGTCATCGAATCTGCCTTCTGTGACGAGACGGCGCGTTGCCCATGCGGGGCTTCGCTCGTTGACCAGGCGACGCTACCGCCGAATCGGGGCCCTGAGCAGGGGGTATTTCGGTCCGGGTGCGGACCGTCCCGGGGTGACCCTCACTCGTTCGGGTGGTCCCCGCTGGACAGAGTCGAGATTCGAACGTCTGAGCTATAGGCTTGCTGCCGCATCCTGGAAGAAGTACCGATACTCACCGCAAGCCGTCTCGCCCCGGAGAAAGGCGCCAGAAGCAGTGGCCGACCGCCTCATCGTCCGCGGTGCTCGTGAGCACAATCTCAAGAACGTCTCGCTCGACCTGCCCCGCGATTCCCTCATCGTCTTCACGGGCCTCTCCGGCTCCGGCAAGTCCTCGCTCGCCTTCGACACGATCTTCGCCGAGGGCCAGCGCCGCTACGTCGAGTCGCTGTCCTCCTACGCCCGTCAGTTCCTCGGGCAGATGGACAAGCCCGACGTGGACTTCATCGAGGGCCTCTCCCCGGCCGTCTCGATCGATCAGAAGTCCACCAACCGCAACCCCCGTTCGACCGTCGGCACCATCACCGAGGTCTACGACTACCTGCGCCTGCTGTTCGCCCGGATCGGCAAGCCGCACTGTCCGCACTGCGGCCGCCCCATCGCCAAGCAGTCGCCGCAGGCGATCGTCGACAAGGTGCTGGAGCTCGCCGAGGGCACCCGCTTCCAGGTGCTGAGCCCGGTGGTGCGCGAGCGCAAGGGCGAGTTCGTCGACCTCTTCGCCGACCTCCAGTCCAAGGGCTACTCCCGCGCCCGCGTCGACGGCGAGACGATCCAGCTCGCCGAGCCGCCGAAGCTCAAGAAGCAGGAGAAGCACACCATCGAGGTGGTGATCGACCGCCTCACCGTCAAGGACAGCGCCAAGCGGCGGCTCACCGACTCGGTGGAGACGGCCCTGCGGCTGTCCGGCGGCATGGTCGTCCTCGACTTCGTCGACCTCCCCGAGGACGACCCGGAGCGCGAGCGGATGTACTCCGAGCACCTCTACTGCCCGTACGACGACGTGTCGTTCGAGGAGCTGGAGCCGCGCTCGTTCTCCTTCAACTCGCCCTTCGGCGCCTGCCCGGACTGCTCGGGCCTGGGCAACCGGATGGAGGTCGACCCGGAGCTGGTCGTGCCGGACGTCGAGCGCTCGCTCGACGAGGGCGCGATCCACCCGTGGTCGGCCGGGCACGCCAAGGAGTACTTCCAGCGCCTGATCGACGCGCTGGCCGGGGAACTCGGCTTCCGCACCGACATCCCCTGGGCCGGGCTGCCCGCCCGGGCCAAGAAGGCGCTGCTGCACGGGCACAAGCACCAGGTGGAGGTCCGCTACCGCAACCGCTTCGGCCGGGAGCGCTCGTACAGCACCGGCTTCGAGGGCGCGATCCCGTTCATCCAGCGCCGGCACACCGAGGCGGAGAGCGACAGCAGCCGCGAGCGCTTCGAGGGCTACATGCGCGAGGTGCCCTGCCCGACGTGCCGGGGCACCAGGCTCAAGCCGGTGGTGCTCGCGGTCACCGTCCAGGACAAGTCGATCGCCGACGTCTCCTCGATGTCGATCAGCGACTGCTCCGAGTTCCTGGGCGCGATGAAGCTGAACGCCCGGGACAAGCAGATCGCCGAGCGGGTCCTCAAGGAGGTCAACGAGCGGCTGCGCTTCCTGGTCGACGTCGGCCTGGACTACCTCTCGCTGGACCGCGCGGCCGGCACCCTGTCCGGCGGCGAGGCCCAGCGCATCCGGCTGGCCACCCAGATCGGCTCCGGCCTGGTCGGCGTGCTGTACGTGCTGGACGAGCCGTCCATCGGCCTGCACCAGCGGGACAACCACCGACTGATCGAGACGCTGGTGCGGCTGCGCGACATCGGCAACACCCTGATCGTCGTGGAGCACGACGAGGACACCATCAAGACCGCGGACTGGGTGGTCGACATCGGTCCGGGCGCCGGCGAGCACGGCGGCAAGGTGGTGCACTCCGGCTCGCTGAAGCAGCTGCTCACCAACAAGGAGTCGCTGACCGGCCAGTACCTCTCCGGCAAGCGGTCCATCCCGATCCCGGGCTCCCGCCGCGAGCGGGACAAGAAGCGCCAGCTGACCGTCCACGGCGCCCGCGAGCACAACCTCAAGGACGTCACGGTCGGCTTCCCGCTCGGCACCTTCACGGCGATCACCGGCGTCTCCGGCTCCGGCAAGTCGACGCTGGTCAACGACATCCTGTACACCCACCTCGCCCGGGAGCTGAACGGCGCCCGCAGCGTGCCCGGCCGGCACACCCGGATCACCGGCACCGACCAGGTGGACAAGGTGGTGCACGTCGACCAGTCGCCGATCGGCCGCACCCCGCGCTCCAACCCGGCCACCTACACCGGGGTGTTCGACCACGTCCGCCGGCTCTTCGCGGAGACGCAGGAGGCCAAGGTCCGCGGCTACCTGCCCGGCCGGTTCTCCTTCAACGTCAAGGGCGGCCGCTGCGAGAACTGCTCGGGCGACGGCACCATCAAGATCGAGATGAACTTCCTGCCGGACGTCTACGTGCCGTGCGAGGTCTGCCACGGCGCCCGGTACAACCGGGAGACGCTGGAGGTCCACTACAAGGGCAAGTCCATCGCCGAGGTGCTGGACATGCCGATCGAGGAGGCACTGGACTTCTTCGAGGCCGTCCCGGCGATCGCCCGGCACCTTCGGACGCTCAACGACGTCGGCCTCGGCTACGTCCGGCTCGGCCAGTCCGCGCCCACCCTGTCCGGCGGCGAGGCGCAGCGCGTCAAGCTCGCCTCGGAGCTCCAGAAGCGCTCCACCGGGCGGACGGTCTACGTGCTGGACGAGCCCACCACCGGCCTGCACTTCGAGGACATCAGCAAGCTGATCAAGGTGCTCAGCGGGCTGGTCGACAAGGGGAACACGGTGATCGTCATCGAGCACAACCTCGATGTGATCAAGACCGCCGACTGGGTCGTCGACATGGGCCCCGAGGGCGGCTCCGGCGGTGGCACGGTGGTCGCCGAGGGCACCCCGGAGCAGATCGCCGCCGTCCCCGAGAGCCACACCGGCAAGTTCCTGCGGGACATCCTGCCGGCCGGCTTCACGGACGCCCCGGCCGCCGCCCCGGTGAAGAAGGCGCCGCGCAAGCGCGCGGCCGCCGCGAAGAAGTAGCTCCGCCCGCCCGCCCCGCCCGTCCCGGGCCACCCTGACAGCCAGGGGCACCCCGGGAACGGCGGGGCGGGCGCCGCATAGACTTCCGTGGTCCCTCGCAGCAGCAGCAACCGTAGGAGCGCACCGATGTCCGAGGCCCCCGAGACCAGCCCCGCCGCCTCCCGCCGCACCCTGCTCTGCGGGGCCGCGGCCGTCCTGGCGGCCGGCGGCACCGTGGCGGTCAGCGGATGCTCCTCCTCGTCCTCCTCCGACAAGGGCGCCCCCAAGAGCCCGGTCGACCTCGGCCCGGCCTCGGCCGTGCCGGAGGGCGGCGGCAAGGTCTACCGCGAGCAGAAGATCGTGGTGACCCAGCCCACCGCCGGCCAGTACAAGGCGTTCAACGCCCGGTGCACCCACGCCGGCTGCCTTGTGGACCAGGTGAAGAACGCCCAGATCCAGTGCCCCTGCCACGGCAGCCGCTTCGCCATCGCCGACGGCGCCGTGCAGGACGGACCGGCCTCCACCCCGCTGCCCGCCTACACCGTCACGGTCGAGGGCGGCAACCTCAAGGTGACCCCGAGCTGACCGAGTTGACCGCCTCACGACCGTCACGGTCCCCCCTGACGATCTCCGCCCCGCGGCCCCGGCCGCAGTCGGTACGGTGGACCCATGGCTGACCCGAGCACCTACCGCCCCGCGCCCGGTGCGATCCCGACGTCCCCCGGCGTCTACCGGTTCCGTGACGCCCACGGCCGGGTCATCTACGTCGGCAAGGCCAAGAGCCTGCGGCCGCGCCTGTCCTCCTACTTCCAGGACCTGGCCGGCCTCCACCCGCGCACCGCGACCATGGTCACCACCGCCGCCTCGGTGGAGTGGACCGTGGTCGGCACCGAGGTCGAGGCGCTCCAGCTGGAGTACTCCTGGATCAAGGAGTTCGACCCGCGGTTCAACGTCAAGTACCGCGACGACAAGAGCTATCCGGAACTCGCCGTCACCCTCAACGAGGAGTACCCGCGGGTCCAGGTGATGCGCGGGGCGCACAAGAAGGGCGTGCGCTACTTCGGCCCGTACGGCCACGCCTGGGCGATCCGCGAGACGGTCGACCTGCTGCTGCGCGTCTTCCCCGTCCGCACCTGCTCCAACGGCGTCTTCAAGCGCGCCCGCCAGGTCGGCCGGCCCTGCCTGCTCGGCTACATCGGCAAGTGTGCCGCGCCCTGCGTCGGCAAGGTCTCGGCGGACGAACACCGGGCGCTGGCCGAGGACTTCTGCGACTTCATGGCCGGGCGCACCGGCAACTACCTGCGCCGGCTGGAAGAGCAGATGCGCGAGGCCGCCGCCGACCTGGAGTACGAGAAGGCGGCCCGGCTGCGGGACGACATCGGCGCCCTCAAGCGCGCGATGGAGAAGAACGCCATCGTGCTCGCCGACGCCACCGACGCCGACCTGCTGGCCGTCGCCGAGGACGAACTCGAAGCCGCCGTGCAGATCTTCCACGTCCGCGGCGGCCGGGTGCGCGGCCAGCGCGGCTGGGTCACCGACAAGGTCGAGGACGTCGACACCGCCGGCCTGGTCGAGCACGCCCTCCAGCAGCTCTACGGCGGCGGCGAGTCCGTCCCGCGCGAGGTGCTCGTCCCTGCCCTGCCCGACCCGGTGGAGCCGGTCCGCGAGTGGCTCGGCGGCCTGCGCGGCAGCCAGGTCGACCTGCGCGTCCCCCAGCGCGGCGACAAGAAGGACCTGATGGCCACCGTGCAGCGCAACGCCCAGCAGGCGCTCGCGCTGCACAAGACCAAGCGCGCCTCCGACCTCACCACCCGCAGCCGCGCCCTCCAGGAGATCGCCGACGCGCTGGAGCTGGACTCCGTCCCGCTGCGCATCGAGTGCTACGACATCTCCCACCTCCAGGGCGAGGACGTGGTCGCCTCCATGGTCGTCTTCGAGGACGGCCTGGCCCGCAAGAGCGAGTACCGGCGCTTCCAGATCAAGGGCTTCGAGGGCCAGGACGACGTCCGCTCCATGCACGAGGTGATCAGCCGGCGCTTCCGCCGCTACCTCCAGGAGCGCGAGCAGACCGGCGAGTGGGCCGTCCCGGAGCCCGAGGAGGGCCCCTTGGAGGACGACCGGCCCGAGGACGGCCAGCGCACCGAGGACGGCCGCCCCAAGCGCTTCGCCTACCCGCCCCAGCTGCTGGTCGTCGACGGGGGACAGCCGCAGGTCGCCGCCGCCAGGCGCGCCCTGGACGAGCTCGGCATCGACGACGTCGCGCTGTGCGGCCTGGCCAAGCGCCTGGAGGAGGTCTGGCTGCCCGGCGAGGACGACCCGGTGGTGCTGCCCCGCTCCAGCGAGGGCCTCTACCTGCTCCAGCGGGTCCGCGACGAGGCGCACCGCTTCGCGATCAGCTATCAGCGCAACAAGCGTTCCAAGCGACTCACCGCCGGGGAACTGGACTCCGTCCCGGGCCTCGGCGAGACTCGCCGCCGGGCGCTGCTCAAGCACTTCGGTTCGCTGAAGAAGCTCAGGGCCGCCACCGTGGACGAGCTCTGCGAGGTACCCGGCATCGGACGCCGCACCGCGCAGACTGTTGCGGAGGCGTTGTCGTCCCGTACACCCGCCGCACCCGCGGTCAACACCGCGACCGGCGAGATCATCGAGGACGGGGTCGACGAGACTACCGAGCCGGTGGCAGCAGCACCCCAGACCGCACCATCCCAGGAGACGCCATGACGGCCGACGCCGCCCGTCAGCCGGTGTGCCCCGGCCCCGCCCGCCTGCCCGGGCCGGGGAAGGGCGGCCGAGCCGTACGCGTTCTCCCCAGCAGAAAGACCGAGAGCGGGGAACCGAAGTGACCGTGTCAGACGTGGCCGAGAACGCGCCGGAGCTGGTGATCATCTCCGGCATGTCCGGAGCCGGCCGCTCCACCGCCGCCAAGTGCCTGGAGGACCTCGGCTGGTTCGTGGTGGACAACCTGCCGCCGGCCCTGATCCCGACCATGGTCGACCTGGGCGCCCGTTCCCAGGGCAACGTCGCCCGGATCGGCGTGGTCGTGGACGTCCGCGGCCGGCAGTTCTTCGACGACCTGCTCACCTCGCTGGACGAGCTGGAGAAGCGCGGCGTCCGGCTCCGGGTCGTCTTCCTGGACTCCTCCGACGAGGCGCTGGTGCGCCGCTTCGAGAGCGTCCGCCGCCCGCACCCGCTGCAGGCCGACGGCCGGATCGTGGACGGCATCGCCCAGGAGCGCGACCTGCTGCGCGACCTGCGCGGCGAGGCCGACCTGGTGATCGACACCTCCAACCTCAACGTGCACCAGCTGCGCGCCAAGCTGGACGCCCAGTTCGCCGACCACGACGAGCCCGAGCTGCGCGCCACCGTGATGTCCTTCGGCTTCAAGTACGGCCTGCCCGTCGACGCCGACCTCGTGGTGGACTGCCGCTTCCTGCCCAACCCGCACTGGGTGCCCGAACTGCGGGCCCGCACCGGCACCGACGCGGACGTCGCCGACTACGTCTTCCAGCAGCCCGGAGCCAACGAGTTCCTGGACGGTTACGCCCAGCTGCTGCGCGTCATCACCGAGGGATACCGCCGCGAGGGGAAGCGCTACATGACGCTTGCCGTAGGCTGCACCGGTGGCAAGCACCGCAGCGTCGCCATGTCCGAGCGTCTGACCAAGCGTCTCATCGCCGACGGAGTCGAGACGGTGCTCGTCCACCGTGACATGGGACGGGAGTAACCGCCGCCTCCCTGCCGGGCCCGCCGGCGGAGTGGTCGGCGGGCCGAGGAACACGAGGTGATTGTGGCGGGATACGTGCCCGGGCGGCAGCCGCAGAGCAGGACCGGTGACCGGGCGGGCAGCCCGGCCCGGCCCACGGCGCCGGGCCGCCCGCGCAGCAGTCCCGCCCGCGCCAATCCGGCGCCCAGGATCGCCGCGCTCGGCGGCGGGCAGGGCCTGTCCGCCTCGCTGTCCGCGCTGCGCCGGCTCACCACCGACCTCACCGCCGTGGTCACCGTCGCCGACGACGGCGGCTCCAGCGGTCGGCTGCGCGAGGAGCTCGGCGTGCTGCCCCCCGGCGACCTGCGCAAGGCGCTGGCCGCGCTGTGCGGGGACGACGACTGGGGCCGCACCTGGTCCGAGGTGATCCAGCAGCGCTTCACCGGCAACGGCGAGCTCGGCGGCCACGCCGTCGGCAACCTGCTGATCGTCGCGCTCTGGGAGAAGCTCGGCGACCCGGTGGCGGCGCTGGACTGGGTCGGTCGGTTGCTCAACGTGCAGGGCCGGGTGCTGCCGATGTCGGCGGTGCCGCTGGACATCGAGGCGACCGTCCGCGGCCACGACCCGCGGCACCCCACCGAGGTCACGGCCGTCCGCGGCCAGGCCGACGTCGCGGTGACCCCGGGCACCGTGCAGTCGATCCGGCTGCTGCCGGACGGGCCGCCCGCCGTCCCGGAGGCGGTCACCGCCGTCCGGGAGGCGGACTGGGTGGTGCTCGGCCCCGGCTCCTGGTTCACCAGCGTGCTGCCGCACCTGCTGGTGCCCGACCTGGCCAAGGCGCTCACCGAGACCCGCGCCCGCCGCCTGCTCACCCTGAACCTGGCCCCCCAGCCCGGCGAGACCGAGGGCTTCACCCCCCAGCGCCACCTGGAGGTCATCGCCGACCACGCTCCGGACCTCGTGGTGGATGCGATCCTGGTGGACGAGCGTGCCGTCACCGGCGGGGCCTTCGGCCAGGCCGACCTGGACGGCCTGGAGAAGGCCGCCGAGCGGATGGGTGCGGCTCTGGTGCTCGGCTCGGTGGCCCGCACCGACGGGACGCCGCGACACGACCCCGAGCTGTTGGCGGCAGCGTACGACCGGATTTTCCGGACACATGGAAGGATCGGGCCATGGCGATGACTCCAGCGGTGAAGGACGAGATCAGCCGGCTCCCGGTCACCCGGGCCTGCTGTCGCAAGGCGGAGGTGTCGGCGATCCTGCGGTTCGCGGGCGGACTGCACATCGTGAGCGGCCGCATCGTGATCGAGGCGGAGCTGGACACCGGAGCGGCGGCACGGCGGCTGCGCAAGGACCTGCTGGAGATCTTCGGGCACTCCTCGGACCTCGTGGTGATGGCCCCCGGCGGGCTGCGCCGCGGCAGCCGTTTCGTGGTCCGGGTGGTCAAGGACGGCGAGCTGCTCGCGCGCCAGACCGGGCTCGTGGACGGCCGCGGCCGCCCGATCCGGGGCCTGCCCCCGGCGGTCGTCTCCGGGGCCACCTGCGACGCCGAGGCGGCCTGGCGCGGGGCCTTCCTGGCGCACGGCTCGCTCACCGAGCCGGGCCGCTCCTCCTCGCTGGAGATCACCTGCCCCGGCTCCGAGGCCGCCCTCGCCCTGGTCGGCGCCGCCCGCCGGCTCGGCATCCCGGCCAAGGCCCGCGAGGTGCGCGGCGTGGACCGGGTGGTGATCCGCGACGGCGACGCGATCGGCGCCCTGCTGACCCGGCTCGGCGCGCACGAGTCGGTGCTCGCCTGGGAGGAGCGCCGGATGCGGCGCGAGGTGCGGGCCACCGCCAACCGGCTGGCCAACTTCGACGACGCCAACCTGCGCCGCTCGGCCCGCGCCGCGGTGGCGGCCGGCGCCCGGGTGGCCCGCGCGCTGGAGATCCTCGGCGACGAGGTGCCTGAGCACCTGGCCGCGGCCGGCCAGCTGCGGATGCAGCACAAGCAGGCCTCGCTGGAGGAGCTGGGCGCGCTCGCCGACCCGCCGCTGACCAAGGACGCGGTGGCCGGCCGGATCCGCCGGCTGCTGGCGATGGCGGACAAGCGGGCCTCCGAGCTCGGCCTGCCGAGCACCGAGGCGAGCCTCACCGACGAGATGGCGCTGAACTGACGCTCACGCTCCGTGACGAACACACGGCCGGTGCCCCGATCCGGGGCGCCGGCCGTCGGCGTCTGCGGACCGTCGTCCGGCCGCTTCCCGGAGGGGGTTCCGGACGGTGTCGCGGACGGCGTCCCGAACGGGTTTCCGGACCCGCCGGCACACCCGAATTGGTAGAGACCACTGGCCCGGGACCAACTGCCCGGCGGAGCAAGGCCGGACGGCCTGAAATCGGGTTTCGGCCGCGCCACGCCCGGTCTCGGCAGGCGGCGCGATGTGCCGTGCGAGGCCCCGGAGGGGTAGGGTCGTAGGCGGTCGGGGACTTCCCAAATCTCACCCCCGCCGGGCCTCGCGCCCGGCGTACCTAACGAGGAGATCGGTTCGTGACGATCCGGGTAGGCATCAACGGCTTCGGCCGCATCGGCCGCAACTTCTTCCGCGCGGTCAAGGCCCAGGGCGCGGACATCGAGATCGTCGGTGTCAACGACCTCACCGACACGAAGACCCTGGCTCACCTGCTCAAGTACGACACCACCCTGGGTACCTTCCCGGGCGAGGTCTCGCACACCGCGGACAGCATCACCGTCGACGGCCACACCTTCAAGGTGACCGCCGAGCGTGACCCCGCGAACCTCCCGTGGGCCGCCCTGGGCGCCGACATCGTCGTCGAGTCCACCGGCATCTTCACCAAGGCCGAGGCCGCGAAGAAGCACCTCGCCGCCGGCGCGAAGAAGGTCATCATCTCGGCGCCCGCCACCGACGAGGACGTCACCATCGTCCTGGGTGTCAACGACGAGAAGTACGACGCGGCCAACCACCACGTCATCTCCAACGCCTCCTGCACCACCAACTGCGTGGCGCCGATGGCGAAGGTGCTGAACGAGAGCTTCGGCATCGTCAAGGGTCTGATGACCACCGTCCACGCGTTCACCAACGACCAGGTCACCCTGGACTTCCCGCACAAGGACCTGCGCCGTGCTCGTGCGGCCTCGCAGAACATCATCCCGACGTCGACCGGTGCCGCCAAGGCGACCGCCCTGGTCCTGCCGGAGCTGAAGGGCAAGCTGGACGGCACCTCGCTGCGCGTCCCGGTCCCGACCGGCTCCATCACGGACCTGGTCGTCACCCTGGAGCGCGAGGTCACCAAGGACGAGGTCAACGCGGCCTTCCAGAAGGCCGCGCAGGAGGGCCCGCTCAAGGGCATCCTGGCCTACACCGAGGACCCGATCGTCTCCTCGGACATCGTGAACGACCCGGCCTCCTGCATCTTCGACTCGAGCCTCACCATGGTCCAGGGCAACCAGGTCAAGGTGCTCGGCTGGTACGACAACGAGTGGGGCTACTCGAACCGCGTCGTCGACCTGGTCGCCCTCGTCGGCGGGCAGCTCTGACCTTGCGGGAGCTGACGTGATGTAGGGGCGAGGGCCCGGGCGGCGTACGGTGCCGACCGGGCCCTCGCTCCGCGCTCAAGGACTTCTCAGGCGGCCCCTGCGCCGTGCCGCCTCACTGCGCATCAACCATCTCCCCAGGAGAAACCGAATCCCCGTGAAGACCATCGAAGAGCTCATCGAAGCCGGTGTCGAAGGCAAGCGCGTCTTCGTGCGCGCCGACCTGAACGTGCCGCTGGACGGCGACACGATCACCGACGACGGCCGGATCCGCGCCGTCGCGCCGACCATCGCCAAGCTGGCCGCGGCCGGCGCGAAGGTCGTCGTCGCCTCGCACCTCGGCCGCCCCAAGGGCGCGCCGGACCCGGCGTTCTCGCTCGCCCCGGCGGCCAAGCGCCTCGGCGAGATCCTCGGCAAGGACGTCGCCTTCGCCGCCGACACCGTCGGCGACAGCGCGAAGGCCGTCGTGGCCGCGCTGGCGGACGGCGAGGTCGCGCTGCTGGAGAACCTGCGCTTCAACGCCGGCGAGACCAGCAAGGACGACGCCGAGCGCAAGTCCTTCGCCGAGCAGCTGGCCGCGCTGGCCGACCTGTACGTCGGCGACGGCTTCGGCGCCGTGCACCGCAAGCACGCCTCGGTGTACGACCTGCCGGCCCTGCTGCCGCACGCCGCGGGCGACCTGATCGCCACCGAGGTCGGCGTGCTGAAGAAGCTCACCGAGGACGTCGCCCGCCCGTACGTGGTGGTGCTCGGCGGTGCCAAGGTCTCCGACAAGCTCGGCGTGATCGACAACCTGCTGAAGAAGGCCGACCGGATCCTGATCGGCGGCGGCATGGCGTACACCTTCCTCAAGGCCAAGGGCCACGAGGTCGGCATCTCGCTGCTGCAGGAGGACCAGATCCCGACCGTCCTCGGCTACCTGGCCGAGGCCGAGCAGCGCGGCGTCGAGTTCGTGCTGCCGGCGGACGTCCTGGTCTCCGCCGACTTCCCGGACCTCAAGACCAAGGCCCCGGCGAACCCCTCGACCGTCGACTCGGACAAGATCCCGGCCGACGAGGAGGGCCTGGACATCGGCCCGAAGACCCGTGAGCTGTACGCGGCCAAGCTGGCCGACGCGGGCACGGTGTTCTGGAACGGTCCGATGGGCGTCTTCGAGCACCCGGACTACGCGAACGGCACCAAGGCCGTCGCCCAGGCCCTGATCGACAGCAACGCGTTCACCGTGGTCGGCGGCGGAGACTCCGCCGCGGCCGTCCGCATCCTGGGCTTCGACGAGAACGCCTTCGGACACATCTCGACCGGCGGTGGCGCCAGCCTCGAATACCTGGAGGGCAAGACCCTCCCCGGTCTCGCCGCTCTGGAGGACTGAAACACATGACCGACCGTCTCCCGCTGATGGCGGGCAACTGGAAGATGAACCTCAACCACCTCGAGGCCATCCAGCACACCCAGAAGCTGGCCTTCGCGCTGGCCGACAAGGACTACGAGGCCGTCGAGGTCGCCGTCCTGGTGCCGTTCACCGACCTGCGCTCGGTGCAGACCCTGGTCGACGGCGACAAGCTGAAGATCAAGTACGGCTCGCAGGACATCTCGGAGCACGACGGCGGGGCCTACACCGGCGAGGTCTCCGGCCCGATGCTGGCCAAGCTCAAGTGCACCTACGCGGTGATCGGCCACTCCGAGCGCCGCCAGTACCACGGCGAGAACGAGGAGATCGTCAACGCCAAGGTGAAGGCCGCCTACCGCGCCGGGATCACCCCGATCCTGTGCGTCGGCGAGCCGCTGGAGATCCGCAAGGCCGGCACCCACGTCGAGTACACCCTGGCGCAGCTGGACGGCGGCCTGGCCGACGTCCCGGCCCACCAGGCCGAGTCGATCGTGGTCGCCTACGAGCCGGTCTGGGCGATCGGCACCGGCGAGGTGGCCACCCCGGAGGACGCGCAGGAGGTCTGCGCCGCCATCCGCGCGCGGATCGCCGAGCTGTACGACGCCGAGCTGGCCGGCAAGGTCCGGGTGCTGTACGGCGGTTCGGTGAAGTCGTCGAGCGCGGCCGGTCTGATGGCCAAGCCGGACATCGACGGTGGCCTGGTCGGCGGTGCCTCGCTGGACGCCGACGAGTTCGTCAAGATCGTGCGCTACCGTGAGCAGGCAGTAGGCTAACGCCGCCGCAGCAACGTAGGCTTTGGGGCCGGACCGCCGTACGCGGCCCGGCCCCTTCGCCGAAGATACGAGAGAGTTGGTCCCGTCGTGGTTCTCGGGTTCTCGATTGCCCTGATCATCTTCAGTCTGCTGATGATCCTGCTGGTGCTGCTGCACAAGGGGAAGGGCGGCGGCCTGTCCGACATGTTCGGCGGTGGCGCGATGTCCACCGGCGGCGGCTCGGCGGTGGCCGAGCGCAACCTGGACCGCATCACCATCGTGGTCGGCGCGGGGTGGTTCGCGTCCATCATCATCCTGGGCCTGGTGCTGAAGTACCAGAGCTGACGTATCCCTGACGCCCCGTCGCCCGAGCGCCTATCCTGGGACGGTCGGGTGCGGAGGCGATGGTGGCGGATGCTTAACACCTGCTTACACTAGGACGACTTTCGCCACCGACGCGCACCGCGGCGGGTCGGCGCACCAGTACGCAGGGAGTCAGACCGTGGCAAGTGGCAATGCCATCCGTGGCAGCAGGGTCGGGGCCGGCCCGATGGGCGAGGCGGAGCGCGGCGAGTCCGCCCCGCGCAACCGGATCTCCTTCTGGTGCGCGAACAAGCACGAGACCCGTCCCAGCTTCGCCGCCGAAGCGGCGATCCCGGAGACCTGGGACTGCCCGCGCTGCGGCTTCCCCGCGGGGCAGGACCAGCACAATCCGCCGGCGCCCTCGCGCAACGAGCCGTACAAGACCCACCTCGCCTACGTCCGTGAGCGGCGCACCGACGCCGACGGCGAGGCGATCCTGGCGGAGGCGCTGGCGAAGCTCCGCGGCGAGATCTGAGCGCAACGGCTTCGGCCCGGACAGCGGCAACAGCACGAAGGGCGCCACCGTCGAACGACGGTGGCGCCCTTCGGCGTTGCCGGATCCGGTTACGCGGAGGCCGGCGGGTAGAGCTGCGGCGGGATCCGCTCCGCGGCGGCGCGGTCCAGCAGCCACAGGGTGCGGCTGCGGCCGTAAGCGCCGGAGGCGGGCGCCTGGAGCTCGCCGGGGCCGGACAGGGCCAGCGCGACCGCGCCCGCCTTGTCCTCGCCGGCGGCCAGCAGCCAGACCTCGCGGGCGGTGCGGATCGCCGGGAGAGTGAGCGAGATGCGCACCGGCGGGGGCTTGGGGGCCCCGCGAACGCCGATCACGGTCAGCTCGGTCTCCCGCACGCCCGGGTGCTCGGGGAAGAGCGAGGCGACGTGGGTGTCCGGGCCGACGCCGAGCAGCAGCACGTCGAAGGCCGGGACGCCGAGCCGGTCGCCCGGCCCGGCCGCCTTCGCCAGCTCCTCGGCGTAGCGGGCGGCGGCGGCCTCCACGTCCGAGCCGTCCACCCCGTCCGAGGCGGGCATCTCGTGCACCCGCGCCGGGTCGAGCGGGACGGCGTCCAGCAGCTCGGCGCGGGCCTGGACGGCGTTGCGCTCCGGGTCGGCGGCGGGCAGGAAGCGCTCGTCGCCCCACCAGAGGTCCAGCCGGCCCCAGTCGACCGCGTCGCGCGCCGGGGAGGCGGCGATCGCGGCCAGCAGGGCGTTGCCGTTGCGACCGCCGGTGAGCACCACCGAGGCGCTGCCGCGGGCGGCCTGGGCGTCCACGATCCGGGTGATCAGCCGGGCCGCGGCCGCCTGGGCCATCAGCTCCTTGTCCCGGTGGACGACCAGCTGCGGGGTCGCGTTGGTCATGCGCCTTCCTTGGTGGTGCGCTTGCCGGCGGCCTTGCGCGCGGGCTTGCGCTCCGCCGCCTCGGCGGTCACCCGATCCGGGTTGGCCACAGCGGCCTCGGCGGCCTCCTCGACGGCGACCTCGGCCTCCTCGGCGACCTCGCGGGCGACCTTCTCGGCCGCCGCGGTCTCGGCGTTGACCGGTTCCTGCAGCCGCTCGACGGGCGTGCGCACGGCCGTCGCGTAGATGTCGTCCGGGTCCAGGCGGCGCAGTTCCTCGGCGATCAGCTCCGAGGTCTCGCGGCGCTTGAGCGCCACCTGGCGGTCCGGCGAGCCGGGCATGGACAGCGTGCCCAGCAGGCCGTCCGGGCGGTCCAGGGTGATGTCCCCGTCCTTGGTGCGCAGGTGCACCGCGGTGATGCCGGGGCCGTTGGTGACGACCCGCTCGACCGGCACGTGCAGCCGGTTGGTCAGCCAGAGGCCGAGCAGCTCGACGCTGGGGTTGTAGGACTCGCCCTCGACGACCGCGGAGACGATCGTGGACGGCCGCTGGTCCAGCGCGGCGGCCAGCATCGAGCGCCAGCCGGTGATCCGGGTCCAGGCCAGGTCGGTGTCGCCCGGGGTGTAGCTCTGGGCGCGCTGGGCGAGCTGGCCGACCGGGGACTCCGCGGTGACGGCGTCGGTGATCCGGCGCTGGGCGATCGAGCCCAGCGGGTCCTGCGCCGGGTGGTGCGGCGCGTTGTCCGGCCACCAGACGACGGTCGGGGCGTCCGGCAGCAGCAGCGGCAGGACCACCGACTGGGCGTGCGAGGCGAGTTCGCCGTGCATCCGCAGGACGACCGTCTCGCCGGAGCCGGCGTCCGAGCCGACCAGGATCTCGGCGTCCAGCCGGGTCTCGGCCCGCGCCCGGGGCGAGCGGCCGGCGCGCTTGATCACCGCGAGGGTGCGCATCGGGTGCTCGCGGGAGGCGTCGTTGGCGGCCTTGAGGGCGTCGTAGGCGCTGCCCTCGTCGGTCACTATCACCAGGGTGAGCACCATGCCGGCGGCGCCGGAGCCGCGGGCCCGGCGCGCCTCCATCAGCGCGGCGTTGATCTTGCTGGACGTCGTGTTGGTGAGGTCGATCTTCATGGCCGGCGCCAGCTCCTGCCGTCTCGTGCGAGCATCTCGTCCGCCTCGACGGGGCCCCAGGTCCCCGCCGCGTACTGGGAGGGCTTGCCGTGGCTGTCCCAGTACTTCTCGATCGGGTCGAGGATCTGCCAGGAGAGCTCGACCTCCTGGTGGCGCGGGAACAGGTTGGCGTCGCCGAGCAGCACGTCGAGGATGAGCCGCTCGTACGCCTCCGGGCTGGACTCCGTGAAGGACTCGCCGTAGGCGAAGTCCATCGTGACGTCCCGGACCTCGAAGGAGGTGCCCGGCACCTTGGAGCCGAACCGCACCGTCACGCCCTCGTCCGGCTGGACCCGGATGACCAGGGCGTTCTGCCCCAGCTCCTCGGTCGCGTAGGAGTCGAAGGGCAGGTACGGGGCGCGCTGGAAGACGACCGCGATCTCGGTGACCCGGCGGCCCAGGCGCTTGCCGGTCCGCAGGTAGAACGGGACGCCCGCCCAGCGGCGGTTGTTGATCTCCAGCTTGATGGCCGCGTAGGTGTCGGTCTTGGACTCGGGGTCGATCCCGTCCTCGTCCAGGTAGCCGACGACCTCCTCGCCGCCCTGCCAGCCCGAGGCGTACTGGCCGCGCACGGTGTGCAGGCCGAGGTCGGCCGGGAGCTTGACGGCGCTGAGCACCTTGAGCTTCTCGGCCACCAGCGCCTTCGGGTGGAAGGAGGCGGGCTCCTCGATGGCGGTGAGCGCCATCAGCTGCAGCAGGTGGTTCTGGATGACGTCACGGGCGGAGCCGATGCCGTCGTAGTAGCCGGCCCGGCCGCCGATGCCGATGTCCTCGGCCATGGTGATCTGCACGTGGTCGACGTACGACCGGTTCCAGATCGGCTCGAACATCTGGTTGGCGAAGCGCAGCGCCAGGATGTTCTGGACCGTCTCCTTGCCCAGGTAGTGGTCGATCCGGAAGACCTCGTCCCGGGGGAAGACCTCGTGGACGACCTTGTTGAGCTCCTGGGCGCTCTCCAGGTCGTGGCCGAAGGGCTTCTCGATGACCGCGCGGCGCCAGGAGCCCTGCGGCGGATCGGCCAGGCCGTGCTTCTTGAGCTGCTGGACGACGGTCGGGAAGAACTTCGGCGGGACGGACAGGTAGAAGGCGAAGTTGCCGCCGGTGCCCTGGGCCTTGTCCAGATCCTCGATGGTCTCGCGCAGCTTGTCGAAGGCGTCGTCGTCGTCGAACGTCCCGTGGACGAAGCGCATGCCCTTGGCGAGCTGCTGCCAGACCTCCTCCCGGAACGGGGTGCGGGCGTGGTCCCGGACGGCGTCGTGGACCTCCTTGGCGAAGTCCTCGTCGTCCCACTCGCGGCGGGCGAAGCCGACGAGGGAGAAGCCCGGGGGAAGCAGACCGCGGTTGGCCAGGTCGTAGATGGCCGGCATCAGCTTCTTGCGGGACAGGTCGCCGGTGACCCCGAAGATGACCAGACCGGACGGCCCCGCGATGCGCGGGAGCCGTCGGTCGGAGGGGTCACGAAGCGGGTTGACGGCCGCGGGCGGGAGATCGTCCGCGTCCGATTCCGGCGTCAACTCGGGGAAATCAGTGCTCACTTGATGGGCTCCGCTTTCGTGCGCTGGCTGTGAGCAGGGGTCACTTCTCGTCGGCGAAGGAGGCGAGCGAGGCGGTGACGGTGTCGAGCAGTTCCTTCCAGGACTGCTCGAACTTCTCGACGCCCTCGTCCTCCAGGAGCTGCACGACGTCGTCGTAGTCCACGCCGGCGGCGGCGATCGCGTCCAGCACGGCCTTGGCGTCGGCGTAGTTGGGGACGATGGTGTTGCCGGTGACCACGCCGTGGTCGGCGGTGGCGTCCAGGGTGGCCTCGGGCATCGTGTTGACGGTGCCGGGGGCGACCAGCTCGGTGACGTACAGGGTGTCCGACAGGGCCGGGTCCTTGACACCGGTGGAGGCCCACAGCGGACGCTGCGGCTTGGCGCCGACGGCCTCCAGGGCGGCCCAGCGGGCGTTGCCGGCGGTCTTGCCGTCGACGCTGCCGAAGACCTCCTCGTACGCCTGGTACGCGAGGCGGGCGTTGGCCAGCGCGGCCTTGGAACGGAGGTTCCGGGCCTCACCGCCGATCTTGTCCAGGCGCTTGTCGATCTCGGTGTCCACGCGGGAGACGAAGAAGGAGGCGACCGACTCGATCTGGGAGAGGTCCAGGCCCTTGGCCTTGGCGGCCTCCAGACCGGTCAGGTAGGCGTCGATGACGGCCTTGTAGCGCTCCAGCGAGAAGATCAGCGTGACGTTGACGCTGATGCCCTTGCCGATGACCTCGCTGATCGCGGGCAGGCCGGCCTTGGTCGCGGGGATCTTGATGAAGACGTTCGGGCGGTCGACCAGCCACCACAGCTGCTTGGCCTCGGCCACGGTGGTGGCGGTCTCGTGCGCCAGGCGGGGGTCGACCTCGATGGAGACCCGGCCGTCGCGGCCGTTGGAGGCGTCGTAGACGGGGCGCAGCACGTCGGCCGCGTCACGCACGTCCGAGGTGGTGATCATGCGGATCGCCTCGTCGGTGGTGACCTTGCGGACGGCGAGGTCGCGCAGCTGGCCGTCGTAGGAGTCGTCGCCGGCGCCGGCGATGGCCTTCTGGAAGATGGTCGGGTTGGTGGTCACGCCCACCACGTGCTTGTTCTGCACCAGTTCGGCCAGGTTGCCGGAGTTCAGCCGCTTGCGGCTGAGGTCGTCCAGCCAGATCGCAACGCCTTCGTCGCTGAGGCGCTTCAGTGCGTCAGTCATGGTGCTTCAGTCCCTTGTTCTTCTTGCTTCGTGGGGTGGTCGGAGGGGGCCGCGTGCCCGCGTGCGGGCGGGCACGCGGCCCGGAGCCGCTAGCGGCTGACGGCCTCGAGGGAGCGCAGGGCGTTGTGGGCCTCGGCCACCACGCGCTCGGCGGTGATGCCGAACTCCTCGAACAGCACCTTGTAGTCGGCGGAGGCGCCGAAGTGCTCCAGCGACACGATCCGGCCGTGGTCGCCGACCAGCTCGCGCCAGCCCTGGGCGATGCCGGCCTCGACCGACACCCGGGCCTTGACCGACGGCGGCAGCACGCTGTCACGGTAGGCCTGGTCCTGCTCCTGGAACCACTCGAAGGACGGCAGCGAGACCACCCGGGTGGCGATGCCCTCGGCCTCCAGCACCTCACGGGCCTGGACGGCCAGCTGGACCTCGGAGCCGGTGCCGAGCAGGATCACCTGCGGGGCCCCGGTGGAGGCCTCGGCCAGGATGTAGCCGCCCTTCGCGGTGCCCTCGGCGGAGCCGAAGACCTCGCGGTCGAAGGTCGGCACGCCCTGGCGGGTCAGCGCCAGGCCGACCGGGCCGGGGTGGCTGGTCTGCCGCTCGATGACGGTGCGCCACGCGACGGCGGTCTCGTTGGCGTCGGCCGGGCGGACCATGGCCAGGCCCGGGATGGCGCGCAGCGCGGCCAGGTGCTCGACCGGCTGGTGGGTCGGGCCGTCCTCGCCGAGGCCGATCGAGTCGTGCGTCCAGACGTAGGTGACCGGCAGCTTCATCAGCGCGGCCAGCCGGACGGCCGGGCGCATGTAGTCGGCGAAGACCAGGAAGGTGCCGCCGTACACGCGGGTCTTCCCGTGCAGGGCGATGCCGTTCATGGTCGAGCCCATGGCGTGCTCGCGGATGCCGAAGTGGATCGTCCGGCCGTAGGGGCTGGCCGACTTCAGCGGGTTGCCCTCGGGGAGGAAGGAGCTGTCCTCGTCGATGGTGGTGAGGTTGGACTCGGCGAGGTCGGCCGAGCCGCCCCACAGCTCCGGGATCACCGCGCCGAGGGCCTTGAGGGTGTCGCCGGAGGCCTTGCGGGTGGCGACGTCCTTGCCGGCCGGGAAGGACGGGACGGTCTTCTTCCAGCCCTCGGGCAGCTCGCCGGCCTGGATCCGGTCGAACTCGGCGGCGGCCTGCGGGTGGGCGGCGCGCCAGGCGTCGAAGCCCTGCTGCCACTGGTCGCGGGCGGCCTTGCCGCGGTTGATGACCTGGCGGGCGTGCCCGATGACCTGGTCGCTGACCTCGAAGGTCTTCTCCGGGTCGAAGCCCAGGACCTTCTTGGTGGCGGCGATCTCGGCGGCGCCGAGCGCGGAGCCGTGCGCCTTGGCGGTGTTCTGGGCGTCCGGGGCCGGCCAGGCGATGATGGTGCGCATCGCGATCATCGAGGGCCGGGACGTCTCGGCCCTGGCCGCGGCCAGCGCCTCGGCGAGGGCGGCCACGTCGATGTCGCCGTTGGCCTTCGGGGTGACCCGCTGGACGTGCCAGCCGTACGCCTCGTAGCGCTTGAGGACGTCCTCGGAGAAGGCGGTGTCGGTGTCGCCCTCGATCGAGATGTGGTTGTCGTCGTAGAGGGCGACCAGGTTGCCCAGCTTCTGGTGGCCGGCCAGCGACGAGGCCTCGGCGGAGATGCCCTCCTCCAGGTCGCCGTCGGAGACGATGGCCCAGATGGTGTGGTCGAACGGGGACTCGCCGGCCGGGGCCTCGGGGTCGAACAGGCCGCGCTCGTAGCGGGCGGCCATCGCCATGCCGACCGCGTTGGCGATGCCCTGGCCGAGCGGGCCGGTGGTGGTCTCCACGCCGGCCGTGTGGCCGTGCTCGGGGTGGCCGGGGGTGCGGCTGCCCGCGACGCGGAAGGCCTTGAGGTCGTCCAGCTCCAGGCCGTAGCCGGAGAAGTAGAGCTGGGTGTAGAGCGTCAGGCTGGTGTGCCCGGGGGAGAGGACGAAGCGGTCGCGCCCGACCCAGGACGGGTCGGTCGGGTCGTGGCGCAGGAACCGCTGGAAGATCAGGTACGCCGCCGGGGCCAGCGACATGGCCGTCCCGGGGTGTCCGTTGCCGACCTTCTGGACGGCGTCCATGGCCAGGACCCGCGCGGTGTCGACCGTGCGCTCGTCCAGATCGGTCCACTCGAATGCGTTCGTCGGCGCAGTGCTCACCCTGTCTCAGGGCTCCTTCCGTTGTGAAGAGTGACCCCGTGAATGGGGACCGGGTCGGCCACGGCGCTGTGGTCCCGACGTTGGGTGGTGCCGGTCACGGAGGGTAGATCCCGCTTCTGCGTGCGAGCCTACCGTCCGGGTCACGGCTCACCCTCCGTGCTGGGACAACCGGCAATTCCGCACGCAGATTCCCACTGGGACGGTCGGACTGGATTTGTCCCAGACTCTCCCGATTCGCGGCTCCGCGCCGCTCCGGTGGTCAGGACGGGCGAGCGGGCCCCGGCAGAGGCCCCCGAAGGGCCCCGACGGCCCCGTCCGGGCGGTTCACCCGGGGGTGTGCGTTCCGCCTCGCCGGGGGACCCCGGAGCCGGATGCGATATATGGAGCGTCTATGGTGTCGTGGTACGCGCAGAGCGGACGATTTGGGACCCTTCGTTCCTGTGGACGCCTGCGAAGATTCATCTTCAGTTGGGGTGTTAGTGACCGCCGTCGAAACCCGTCCCGCCGGGGTCACCGGGGCGACTCCTGCGCGCCGGCCCTTCGGGGCCCGTGTCGGCGCGTTCGTCGCACTGACCAAGCCGCGGATCATCGAGCTGCTGCTGATGAGCACCGTGCCGGTGATGTTCCTGGCCCAGCAGGGCGTGCCGAACATGCTGCTGGTGCTGAAGGTCGTCGTCGGCGGCTACCTCTCGGCGGGCGGCGCCAACGCCCTCAACATGTACATCGACCGGGACATCGACGCGGTCATGTCGCGCACCGAGCGGCGCCCGATCGTCACCGGGATGGTCTCGCCGCGCGAGGCGCTGGTCTTCGGCGTGGTGCTCGCGGTGGTCTCGACCCTGCTGCTGGGCATCGGGGTCAACTGGCTGTCCGCCTGGCTGGCGCTGGGCGCGCTGCTGTTCTACGTGTTCGTCTACACGCTCGGGCTCAAGCGGCGCACCTCGCAGAACATCGTCTGGGGCGGCATCGCCGGCTGCATGCCGGTGCTGGTCGGCTGGTCCTCGGTGACCAACTCGGTCTCCTGGGCCGCGGTGGTGCTCTTCCTGGTGGTGTTCTTCTGGACGCCGCCGCACACCTGGGTGCTGTCGATGAAGGTCCGCGAGGACTACGCGCGGGCCGGCGTTCCGATGCTGCCGGTCATCAAGGGCAACGTGGCGGTCGGCAAGCAGGTCGTCGTCTACTCCTGGGTCATGGTGGCGGTCTCGCTGGCGCTCTGGCCGCTGGGCCACATGAGCTGGCTGTACCCGGTCGCCGCGGTGCTGCTGGGCGGGGCCTGGCTGCGCGAGGCGCACGCGCTGTACGGGCGGGCCAAGGCCGGGATCGTGGGCGCGAAGCTCAAGGAGATGCGGCTGTTCCACTGGTCGATCACCTACCTGTCGCTGCTGATGGTGGTCTGCGCGATCGACCCGTTCGTGAAGTAAAGCCGGCAAGGAAGGAGCCCCGGTCCAGGTGGACCGGGGCTCCTTCGCGTTCAGCGGCTCGGGAGTTCGGAGGGGCCGACGTGGCCGTCCAGCCAGTCCCGCAGCGGCTGGGAGGCGTGCAGGAAGCCGGTGATCCGGGTGTACGCGGCGCGGGTGCCCAGCCACTTCGAGGGCTCCCAGTCCTGCCAGGCCACCAGGCCCTTGTGGCGCAGCAGCTCGATCCTGGGGTGGTCCCTGGGGTAGCCGCGCGGGGCCGACTTGAGGCTGTCCCGGCCGTGCACCCGCGGGCCGGCCCGCTCCACCCGGGCGATCACCCGTTCCAGCTCGGTGCCGCTCACGTCCTCGGCGACGGCGGCGCGGTAGCGCTCCAGCTGGTCGGGGGCGAGCTGGTACATCCCGTTGCCGCAGGCCAGGCCGTCGGCGGAGAGCTGGATGTAGCCGCCGCTCTCCAGGTGCGCGCCGATGTGGGTCTTGTACGGGGTCTTGTCGGCGCTGAACCGGATGTCGCGGTTGGGTCGGAACACCTTGCCCGGCCCGAACTCGGGCTCCAGGTCGGCGAGCAGCCACTCCATCGGGGCCCGCACGGCGTCCTCGTACTGCTCCCGGTGGGCCTGCCAGAAGGTCTTCGAGTTGTCGGCCTCCAGGCGCTCGTAGAAGTCGAGCGCCTCGGCCGGCCAGCCTGTGAACGTCACGCCTCCAGTATGTGGCCCGGTGCACAGGGCGCTCCCGTCGCCAGGTCGCCTACCGGTGGGTAGCATGCGGGCATGAGCGAGCGAAGCGAGCGAGTCATCAAGAGGTGCGCATGGGCGAATGCCCCTGCCGAGCGAAGCGAGGCAGGCGCATGAGCAGCGCAGAGACCGCCACCGCCGCCGCGCCGGACGCCCGTACCGAGCGCCGCGCCAAGCGCATCGCCAAGAACCTGACCAGCTTCGCCCGGGAGCACGGAGGCAGCGCCGACGCGGTCGTCGAGTACGTCGGCGCCGTGGCCACCCGGATCGTCGTGGTGGGCGCGGACGGCGCCTGGGGCGACCAGGTGGCCCCCAGCTACGCCGTCGGCCGCCGGGCCGCGGAGCTGGCCGGGCTGACCCTGCACGAGAACTTCGAGGGCGAGCTGGGTCTCAAGGTGAAGACCGGCGAGTACGAGTGGAAGCGGATGGCCGGCATCCAGCTCGGCGGCTGAGCCCGGCCCGGAGCCCGGCCCCGTACGCGGCGACGGCCCGGTTCCCCCGTGCGGGGGAACCGGGCCGTCGGTGTGTTGCCGGGGTCAGACCGAGGCGGTCTGCGGGGCCTGGGCGGGCAGCTGGTCGGCCGCCGCCACGTCCTCACGGACGCGCAGGGCGAGCGGGACGCGCAGGGCGGCGATCCAGGTGAGGGCGGCGAGCAGCATGTGCAGGCCGACCATCAGCTCGGGGGCGTCGGTGAAGTACTGGATGAACCCGAGCACGCCCTGCAGCAGCAGGACGGCGAGCAGCTCCTTGGCCCGGGCGCGGGCGGGCTGCGGCGCCTTGACGGCGGCGAAGACGAAGATCACCGCGATGGCCAGGCCGACCGAGACGAACGCGAAGTCCGCGTGGAACTGGGCGAGGCGGTCGTAGTCGATCGGGATGCGCGGGACGATCTTGTTGTCCTTGGGCGTGCCCGGGTGGTGGCCGGCGCCGGTCACCAGGGTGCCGGCCGCGACGAGCAGGCCGATCACGGTGACCAGGACGTACGAGAGCTGGTGGATCGGCCGGGCCACCGAGAGCCTGGCCGGGCCGTCGCCCTCCTTGGACCGCTCCCACATCAGCAGCGCGACCCAGACCAGGGCCATCGCGGCGATCATGTGCAGCGCCACGGTGTACGGGTTGAGGCCGGTCAGCACGGTGATGCCGCCGAGCACGGCGTTGCTCATCACCAGCCAGAACTGCGCCCAGCCGAGCTTGGTCATGCCGCGCCGCCAGGGCCGGTGGCAGCGGGCGGCCAGGATCGCCCAGCCGACGGCGGCGCTCAGCACGTAGGTGAGCATCCGGTTGGTGAACTCGACGACGCCGTGGAAGCCCATCTCGGCGGTGGGCGTCAGGCTCTCGTCGGTGCAGCGGGGCCAGGTCGTACAGCCGAGGCCGGAGGCGGTGAGGCGGACGGCGCCGCCGGTGACGACGATCACCACGCTCATCACCAGCGCGGCGAACGTGGCGCGCCGGACCATCTCGGCGGATGGCTGCCAGCGCTCGGCGAGCAGGGAGAAGGGGTTAGGCACGGGGTCAATCGTAGGCGGCCTTACAGGCGATCTTGGGGCGGGGCGCGGGCGGTGGTGGCGGCCGGGTGTGGGCGGTGCGGCGGTGGGCGGCCGCCGACACGCGGGGGAGCGACACGCGGACAAACCAGGGCGGTTCGGTCAAGGAGTGAATTGGTCTTGACCAATCACCCGTTTGGCCGAAAGAGTGCGGATTGGTCCATACCTTTTTCGGGCCATTCCCCACTCCTCCCGCACGTAAGCGGAGATCCTGTACATGCGCATATCCACTTCCGCCGCCGCGCTCGCCGTCGGTGGCTCCCTCGCACTGGCCGGCCTCGTCGCCCCGGCCGCCCAGGCCGTCGGCGCCGACCAGGAGTGCCGCAGCCTCGGGGTCGCCAACCTCTACGGCGAGTTCATCGAGGGCAACGACACCCACACCCCCGACGCCGAGGGCGCGGTCGCGGTCGGCGGCAACGCCGACTTCACCGGCGGCTTCTCGGTCGGCCAGGAACTCACCCCGGCCGAGGTCGACGCCCTGCCGGGCAAGAACGCCCTGGTCGTGGCGGGCAAGATCACCGGCCACAACACCCAGGTCATGAAGGGCAACGGCGTCTACGGCTCCAAGGCCGACGGCGCGGTGGTCCAGGCCCACCAGGGCACCGTCGCCCAGGGGCCCTCGCCGATCGACTTCAAGGCCGAGTTCGCCAAGCTGCGCGCCGCCTCCACCTCGCTGGCCGCCGTCCCGCAGACCGCCGGCGCCACCGTCCAGGCCGAGGGCGCCAAGCTGACGTTCACCGGCGGGGACGCGAAGTACAACAGCTTCACCGTCGACGCGGCGAAGCTGCAGGGCGCCAAGGAGGTGTACGTCAAGGTGCCGGTCGGGGCGGTGACCGTGATCAACGTGACCGGCGGCTCGTACGACATGGCGGCGGCCGGGACGAGCGGTTTCCTCCTCTGGGACCAGGGCAAGTCGGCCTTCGTGCTGGACGACAAGAGCCAGAGCGCGTCGGGCGGGGCGATCCGCTCCAAGCTGCTCTGGAACTTCCCGACCGCGACCAAGGTGACCAAGAAGGGCGACGCCGCCTGGGCCGGGACGGTGCTGGCGCCCAACGCCGCCGTCTCGCTGAACACCCCGGGCGTCAACGGCGGGCCCGGGACGGGTGGTGCGCCGATCAACGGTTCGGTCATCGCCGCCTCGCTGACCGGCACCTCCGGTGCCGAGACGCACCACTACCCCTTCACCGGCTGCCTGCCGGGCACCACCGTCCCGACGCCGTCCGGCACGCCGACGGTGCCGCCGACCGTGCCGAGCGGTTCGCCGTCGGCCACTCCGAGCGCGTCGGCCTCCCCGAGCGGTTCGGCGAGCCCCTCGGGCGGCCCGTCCGCCCCGGTGACCGGCACGCCCGGGGCGAGCGGCTCGGCCAGTGCGTCGGCCGGCGGTTCGACGGCCGTTCCGGCGGCCTCGGGCAGTCCGTCCGCCCGGCCGGACGCGGGCGGCGACCTGGCGCACACCGGCTCCGGTCCGGTGCTGCCGCTGGCCGTCGGCGGTGCGGTCGTGCTCGCGGCCGGCGGGGCGATCGTGGTGGCCGCCCGGCGCAAGGCGGCCCGGAAGGCCTGAAACCGGCCGAGCCGGCCGACGTGAGTTCGTCAACTGACTGAAACGGCACCCTCGGTGACTCGACTCGATCACCGGGGGCGCCGTTCTGTCTTGAAAGTGACCAAGTTCATTCGGCTTTGCCGAATCCGTGTTCCGCGAGGTGGCGGCTGTGATGGGCTGGTCGTGCACATCGGAAGACGGACGGACAGTCGAAATCCGGTCGTACGGCGGGGTGTGGCAGGGTGCGGAAGTGCCGGTAGAGTCCCCCGGACAGTCGTAGCGGGCCACCGCGAAACACTCAACACGCCTGCTGCACAGGACCGTTCGGAGGGGAACAAGGTAATGGTGCGACAGCAGCGGCACTTCGCGATCGGCGCCACGGCACTCGCCGGGACGGCTGCGGCCGGTTTTCTACTGCCACTGGCGCTGGCGTCCAACGCCTCGGCACACGTGCCGACGTGGACGGTGACCTGCGACAAGGTCGTGGTCGATCTGATCAACTACAGCGGCAACGAGACCGTGAAGAACACCGTCAGCCTCACCATCGACGGTGAGAAGGTCCTGGACGGCAAGATCTTCCCGAAGGAGTTCCACGGCACCTTCCCGGTGAAGGACCACGATGCCCCGATCAAGGCGAACCTGGTGGTCACCACCACGGAGAACCCGAACGAGAAGGGCTGGAACATCAACGAGACCAAGACCATCGAGCCGTGCCACACGCCGACTCCGACCCCCACGCCCACCCCGACCCCCACACCCACACCCACGCCCACCCCCACGCCGACGCCGACCCCCACGCCGACCGTGACCCCGACCCCGCCGGTCACGCCCCCGGCCAGCCCGAGCCCGTCGGCCACGCCCACCCCGAGCAGGACCCCCGTCCCGGCGCCCACCACCAGCGCGCCGGCGCTCGCCCAGACCGGTAGCAGTGACGCCACCCCGATGATCGCGGCGGCCGGCGGCGGCGTGCTGCTGCTCGGCGGCGCGCTCGTCCTGCTCGCCCGCAAGCGCCGTGGCGGCAACGAGAGCTGACGCTCCGTAGGCCGAAAAGCCGCGACGCCCCCGGCCGGGTGAGGCCGGGGGCGTCGCGCGTCGGTCGGGTGCCGGCTCACTCCCAGCGGAAGAAGCGGGCGGCGGCGGCCAGGCCGAGCACCGACCAGCCGGCCAGGATGCCGAGGTCCGACCACGGCACCCCGGCGCCGTCCTGGAGCACCGACCGCAGGCCGTCCGAGAGCGCCGAGATCGGCAGCAGCTCCAGCACCGACCGCACGGCGTCGGGGAACCTGCTCAACGGCACGATCACCCCGCCGGCGAGCAGCAGCAGGATGAACACCAGGTTGGCGCCGGCCAGGGTGGCCTCGGCCTTCAGGGTGCCGGCCATCAGCAGGCCGAGGCCGGAGAAGGCGGCGGTGCCGAGCACCAGCAGCGCGGCGACCGTCAGCGGATCGCCGTGCGGGGACCAGCCGAGGGCCAGCGCGATCACCGACAGCAGCGCCACCTGCAGCGCCTCCGTCACCAGGACGCAGCCGGTCTTGGCGGTCAGCAGCGCCCAGCGCGGCAGCGGGCTCGCGCCGAGCCGCTTCAGCACGCCGTAGCGGCGCTCGAAGCCGGTGGCGATGGCCTGGCCGGTGAAGGCGGTGGACATCACGGCCAGTGCGAGCAGGCCGGGGGCCAGGAAGTCGACCCGCTTGCCGGGGCCCTCGACTGCGACGATGTCCACGGCGGAGAACAGCACCAGCAGCACGGTCGGGATGACCACGGTGAGCAGCAGCTGCTCGCCGTTGCGCAGCAGCATCCTGGTCTCGAACGCCGTCTGGGCGAGCAGCATCCGGCCGACGGGCGCGGGGCCCGGCTGGGGGGAGTAGTCCGTCGTGACGGCGCCCATGGTTCCCTCGCTTCGTTCGCTCACGAGCGCAGCTCCCGTCCGGTCAGGTCGAGGAAGACGTCCTCCAGGCTGCGGCGCTGGACGGACAGCCGTTCGGGCAGGATGCCGGAGGCCGCGCACCAGCCGGTGACGGTGGCCACCAGCCGGGGGTCGACGGGCGCCTCGATCCGGTAGCTGCCGGGGGTGGTCTCGGTGGCGGTGGCGCCCTCGGGCAGCTCCTTGAGCAGCGGGCCGAGGTCGAGGCCGGGCGGGCCGTCGAAGCGCAGCGCGTTCTCGGCGCCGCCGCGGCACAGCTCCTCGGTGGTGCCGTCGGCGATGACCTTGCCGCGGTCGACGACGGCGACCCGGTCGGCGAGCTGCTCGGCCTCGTCCATGTGGTGCGTGGTGACGACCACGGTGACGCCGTCCCGGCGCAGGTCGCGCACCAGGTCCCAGGTGGCCCGGCGGGCCTGCGGGTCCAGGCCCGCGGTGGGCTCGTCCAGGAAGACCAGCTCGGGGCGGCCGACCACGGCCATCGCCAGGGCGAGCCGCTGCTGCTGGCCGCCGGACAGCCGCCGGTAGGTGGTGCGGCCGCAGGAGCCGAGGCCGAGGCGCTCGACCAGGTCGTCCACGTCCAGCGGGTGGGCGTGCAGCTTGGCGGTGTGCCGCAGCATCTCGACGGCGCGCGCGCCCGCGTACACGCCGCCGGACTGCAGCATGACGCCGATCCGGGGCCGCAGCGCGGCGTTCTGGGTGACCGGGTCGAGGCCGAGGACGCGGACGGTGCCGGCGTCGGGGCGGCGGTAGCCCTCGCAGGTCTCGATGGTGGTGGTCTTGCCGGCGCCGTTGGGGCCGAGGACGGCGGTGATCGCGCCGGCCGGGATGGTGAGGTCGAGGCCGTCCACCGCGAGCTTGTCGTCGTAGCGTTTGACCAGCCCGGCGATCTGGACCGCGGGTTCGGAGTGCATACCGGCGAGTGTAAGAGGGCCTGACGCGCGGGCCGCCCGGCGGCTCGGTGATCGTTTTCCCAGGCCAGGTAAGGCTTGCCTGCGTGATCGATGACACCGGTGAGGCATGGATCACGGCTTGTCCCGGCGGAAGGAATTACGCAACACTGGTGTTGTGAAAAACATGCGCGAGCACGCTCAGCAGCAGGAGGCCGAGTCGGCCTCCTCCTGTGACGTGCCCGTGACGGCGGCCGAGGTGCTGCTGGAGGGCCACCGGGCCACCCGGGACCGGGTCGCGCGGTCGATCCTGGACCACGGCCCCTCCTCCGCCGCCGACCTGGCGAACCGGCTCGGCCTCACCGCCGCCGCCGTCCGCCGCCACCTCGACGGGCTGGCCGCCACCGGCCTGGTCGAGTCCCGTGAACAGCGGGTCTACGGAAGCCGCGGCCGGGGCCGCCCGGCCAAGGTCTTCGTGCTCACCGACGCCGGCCGGGACGCCTTCTACCAGGCGTACGACCAGCTCGCCGCCGACGCGCTGCGCTGGATCGCGGACTCGGTGGGCGGCGGCAAGGCGGGCGAGGAGGCGGTCGCCGCCTTCGCCCGCGCCCGCTTCGGCAAGCAGGCCGAGAAGTACCTGGAGGCCCTGCGTCTGGCCGCCGCCGGGGAGCGCACCGAGGCGCTGGCCCAGGCGCTGAGCGCGGACGGGTACGCTGCCACGGTGCGGCGTGTCCCGTCGGCCGCGGCCCAGGCCCCGGCGGGTGCCCAGCTCTGCCAGCACCACTGCCCGGTCGCGCACATCGCCGAGCAGTTCCCGCAGCTCTGCGAGGCGGAGACCGAGGTCTTCTCCCGGCTCCTGGGCACCCATGTGCAACGGCTGGCCACGATCGCCCACGGCGACGGGGTCTGCACCACCTATGTGCCGGCATCCGGTGCCGCATCGTCGTCCGCCCGGGTGCCCTCGGGCCGCGGCTCCGATGCAGCGCCGACTGCCGGTACGTCCACCGAAGATTCTGCGTCCGCGCGTTAGGAAGCTCGCATGACTGACACCGTTTCGCACCCGGAGCTCGACGGCCTGGGCAATTACGAGTACGGCTGGGCCGACCCGGACACCGCCGGTGCCGCGGCCAAGCGCGGGCTCAGCGAGGAGGTCGTCCGCGACATCTCCGCGAAGAAGAACGAGTCCGAGTGGATGCTCAACCTGCGTCTCAAGGGCCTGAAGCTGTTCGGCAAGAAGCCCATGCCGACCTGGGGCTCAGACCTCACCGGCATCGACTTCGACAACATCAAGTACTTCGTCCGCTCCACCGAGAAGCAGGCCGAGTCCTGGGAGGACCTGCCGGCGGACATCAAGGCCACCTACGACAAGCTCGGCATCCCGGAGGCGGAGAAGCAGCGCCTGGTCGCCGGCGTCGCCGCCCAGTACGAGTCCGAGGTCGTCTACCACCAGATCCGCGAGGACCTGGAGGAGCAGGGCGTCATCTTCCTGGACACCGACACCGCGCTGCGCGAGCACCCGGAGCTGTTCAAGGAGTACTTCGGCACCGTGATCCCGGCCGGCGACAACAAGTTCGCCGCGCTGAACACCGCGGTGTGGTCCGGCGGCTCGTTCATCTACGTGCCGAAGGGCGTGCGCGTGGACATCCCGCTGCAGGCCTACTTCCGGATCAACACCGAGAACATGGGCCAGTTCGAGCGGACGCTGATCATCGTCGACGAGGACGCCTACGTCCACTACGTCGAGGGCTGCACCGCCCCGATCTACTCCTCCGACTCGCTGCACTCGGCGGTCGTGGAGATCATCGTCAAGAAGGGCGGCCGCTGCCGCTACACGACCATCCAGAACTGGTCGAACAACGTCTACAACCTGGTCACCAAGCGCGCCGTGGCGTACGAGGGCGCGACCATGGAGTGGATCGACGGCAACATCGGCTCCAAGGTCACCATGAAGTACCCGGCCGTCTACCTGATGGGCGAGCACGCCAAGGGCGAGACCCTGTCGATCGCCTTCGCGGGCGAGGGCCAGCACCAGGACGCCGGCGCCAAGATGGTGCACATGGCGCCGAACACCTCCTCCAACATCGTCTCCAAGTCGGTGGCGCGCGGCGGCGGCCGGACCTCCTACCGCGGCCTGATCGAGATCGGCGAGGGCTCGCACGGCGCCAAGTCCAACGTGCTGTGCGACGCGCTGCTGGTCGACACCATCTCCCGCTCGGACACCTACCCGTACGTGGACGTCCGCGAGGACGACGTGTCCATGGGCCACGAGGCGACCGTCTCCAAGGTCAGCGAGGACCAGCTCTTCTACCTGATGAGCCGCGGCCTGACCGAGTTCGAGGCGATGGCGATGATCGTCCGCGGCTTCGTCGAGCCGATCGCGCGCGAGCTGCCGATGGAGTACGCGCTGGAGCTCAACCGGCTGATCGAGCTGCAGATGGAGGGCTCGGTCGGCTGACCTGCCGGCCGCCTACCGCCCACCGACTTTTCGAGGAAGAGAGCACCACGACAGCCATGGCTGACGTTCAGAACACCACCGGGGCGACCACCGCCGGTTCGATCGAGGTCGGCACCGCCGGCGCCGGCGCGCAGCTCGCCGGCCCCGGCACCGGCCGCACCGCGGTCCAGCAGCCGATCGACGCGCGCGTCGCGGTCAAGCCGTCCTTCGACGTGAACGACTTCCCGGCGCCCACCGGCCGCGAGGAGGACTGGCGGTTCACCCCGCTGCACCGCCTCGGCGGGCTGCACGACGGCACCGCCGCCGCCGCGGAGAAGGGCGAGGACAAGGTCGAGCTCGCGCTGCCGGACGGCGTCACCGCCGAGACCGTCGGCCGGGACGACGCCCGCCTGGGCAAGGCCGGCACGCCGGTCGACCGGGTCGCCGCTCAGGCGTTCAGCGCCTTCGAGCAGGCCCTGGTGGTCACCGTCCCCAAGGACGCGGTGCTGACCGAGCCGGTCAAGATCGACGTGCACGCCGAGGGCGGGGTCCGCTTCGCCCACGTGGTGATCGACGTCAAGCCGTTCGCCGAGGCCGTCGTGGTGCTCAACCACGAGGGCACCGGCACCCGGGCCGCCAACGTCGAGCTGCTGGTCGGCGAGGGCGCCAAGCTCACCTTCGTCTCCGTGCAGGACTGGGAGCGCGACGCCGTCCACGTCGCCCAGCACAACGCGCTGGTCGGCCGGGACGCCACCTTCAAGTCCGTGGTCGTCACCTTCGGCGGCGACCTGGTCCGCCTGCACCCGCGGGTCAACTACGCCGGCCCCGGCGGCGAGGCCGAGCTGTTCGGCCTGTACTTCGCCGACGCCGGCCAGCACCTGGAGCACCGCCTGGTCATCGACCACGACACGCCGCACTGCCGGTCGAACGTGGCGTACAAGGGCGCGCTCCAGGGCCAGGACGCCCACGCGGTCTGGGTCGGCGACGTGCTGATCCGCGCCGCCGCGCTCGGCACCGACACCTACGAGCTCAACCGGAACCTGGTGCTCACCGACGGCGCCCGGGTCGACTCCATCCCGAACCTGGAGATCGAGACCGGCGAGATCGTCGGCGCCGGCCACGCCTCGGCGACCGGCCGCTTCGACGACGAGCAGCTGTTCTACCTGATGGCCCGCGGCATCCCGGCCGACGAGGCCCGCCGCCTGGTGGTCCGCGGCTTCTTCGCCGAGCTGCTCCAGCAGATCGGCGTGGCCGAGGTCCAGGAGCAGCTCATGGAGAAGATCGACGCCGAGCTGGAATCGGCGGTCTGAGCACGATGACCTTCCTCCGTGCCTGCGCGCTGAGCGACCTCCAGGAGGACGTTCCCAAGCGCGTGGACCTCAACGGCGTGCCGGTCTCCGTCGTCCGCACCGACGAGGGGGTGTTCGCGATCAACGACACCTGCTCGCACGCGAACGTCTCGCTCTCCGAGGGCGAGGTCGAGGACTGCATGATCGAGTGCTGGCTGCACGGCTCCAGCTTCGACCTGCGCACCGGCAAGCCGTCCGGCCTGCCCGCCACCAAGCCGGTCGCTGTCTACCCCGTAAAGATCGAAGGGGACGATGTGCTCGTCTCCGTCAACCAGGAGTCCTGAGTACACATGGCAACCCTTGAAATCCGCGACCTGCACGTCTCCGTGGACGCCGAGAACGGCCCGCGCGAGATCCTGAAGGGCGTGGACCTGACCGTCAAGCAGGGCGAGACCCACGCCATCATGGGCCCGAACGGCTCCGGCAAGTCCACCCTGGCCTACTCGCTGGCCGGCCACCCCAAGTACACCGTCACCGGCGGCTCGGTGCTGCTGGACGGCGAGGACGTCCTGGAGATGTCCGTCGACGAGCGCGCCAAGGCCGGCGTCTTCCTGGCCATGCAGTACCCGGTCGAGGTCCCCGGCGTCTCGGTCAGCAACTTCCTGCGCACCGCCGCCACCGCCGTCCGCGGCGAGGCCCCCAAGCTGCGGCTGTGGGTGAAGGAGGTCAAGGAGGCGATGGCCGCCCTCCAGATGGACCCGGCCTTCGCCGAGCGCAACGTCAACGAGGGCTTCTCCGGCGGTGAGAAGAAGCGCCACGAGATCCTCCAGCTGGAGCTCCTCAAGCCGAAGATCGCGATCCTCGACGAGACCGACTCCGGCCTGGACGTCGACGCGCTGCGGATCGTCTCCGAGGGCATCAACCGGGTCCGCTCGACCGGCGAGGTCGGCACCCTGCTGGTGACCCACTACACCCGCATCCTGCGGTACATCAAGCCCGACCACGTCCACGTCTTCGCGGGCGGCCGCATCGTCGAGTCCGGCGGCGCCGAGCTGGCCGACAAGCTGGAGGAAGAGGGCTACGAGGCGTATGTGAAGGGGGGCGCGTCCGAGTGACCCATCCGTTCACGGGACTGCTCGACACCGACGCCATCCGCAAGGACTTCCCGGTCCTCCAGCGGGTGCTGCACGACGACAAGCCGCTCGTCTACCTGGACAACGCGGCCACCTCGCAGAAGCCGCGCCAGGTGCTGGAAGCCCTGACCGCCTACTACGAGCGGCACAACGCCAACGTCCACCGCGGCGTGCACGTGCTCGCCGAGGAGGCCACGGCGCTGTACGAGGGCGCCCGGGACAAGGTCGCGGCGTTCGTCAACGCGCCGAGCCGCAACGAGGTGATCTTCACCAAGAACGCCTCGGAGTCGCTCAACCTCGTCGCCAACATGCTCGGCTGGGCCGACGAGCCCTACCGGGTGGACGCCGACTCCGAGATCGTCATCACGGAGATGGAGCACCACTCCAACATCGTCCCGTGGCAGCTGCTGTCGCAGCGCACCGGTGCGAAGCTCAAGTGGTTCGGGCTGACCGACGAGGGCCGGCTCGACCTGTCCAACATCGACGAGCTGATCACCGAGAAGACCAAGGTGGTCTCCTTCACCCTGGTCTCCAACCTGCTGGGCACGGTCAACCCGGTCGAGACGATCGTCCGCAAGGCCCAGTCGGTCGGCGCGCTGGTCGTCATCGACGCCTCGCAGGCCGCGCCGCACATGGTGCTGGACGTCCAGGCGCTGGAGGCCGACTTCGTCGCCTTCACCGGCCACAAGATGCTGGCCCCGACCGGCATCGGCGTGCTCTGGGGCCGGCACGAGCTGCTGGAGGACCTCCCGCCGTTCCTCGGCGGCGGCGAGATGATCGAGACCGTCACCATGGGCTCGTCCACCTACGCCCCGGCGCCCCACAAGTTCGAGGCCGGCACCCCGCCGATCGCCCAGGCGGTCGGACTCGGCGCGGCCATCGACTACCTCCAGGACATCGGCATGGAGAAGATCGCGGCGCACGAGCACGCGATCACCGAGTACGCCGTCGAGCGGCTGCTGGAGGTCCCGGAGCTGCGGATCATCGGCCCGCGCACGGCCGTGGACCGCGGCGCGGCGATCTCCTTCACCCTCGGCGACATCCACCCGCACGACGTGGGCCAGGTGCTGGACGAGCAGGGCATCGCCGTGCGCGTCGGCCACCACTGCGCGCGGCCGGTCTGCCTGCGGTACGGAATTCCGGCGACCACGCGGGCGTCGTTCTATCTGTACTCGACGCCGGGCGAGGTCGACGCGCTGATCGACGGCCTGCACCACGTCCGGAACTTCTTCGGCTGACGGGACGGGGCAGGACGACCATGAAGCTCGACTCGATGTACCAGGACATCATCCTGGACCACTACCGCAACCCGCACGGCAAGGGGCTGCGGGACGGTGACGCCGAGGTGCACCACGTCAACCCGACGTGCGGCGACGAGATCACCCTGCGGGTGAAGCTCGACGGCGCCACCGTGGCCGACGTCTCGTACGAGTCGCAGGGCTGTTCGATCAGCCAGGCGAGCGCCTCGGTGCTCAACGACCTGGTGGTCGGCAAGACCGTGGGCGAGGCGCAGGCGGTCCAGGAGGCCTTCCTGGAGCTGATGCAGAGCAAGGGGCAGGGCGAGGGCGACGAGGAGGTGCTGGAGGACGCGGTCGCGTTCGCCGGTGTCTCCAAGTACCCGGCCCGGGTCAAGTGCGCCCTGCTCAGCTGGATGGCCTGGAAGGACGCCACCGCCCAGGCGCTCGCCCAGAACCCCGCCGTGAACGACTGAACCCGTAGAGGAGGACAAGACCATGAGTGACGAGAGCACCACCACCGCCGGCACCGAGGCCTCCGCTGCGGAGGAGCAGCAGCCCGGCGTCATCGTCGGCACCACCGCCGGCACGGTCTCGGTCGAGGACCTGACCGAGGCCCTGATGGACGTCGTCGACCCCGAACTGGGCATCGACGTCGTCAACCTGGGCCTGATTTACGGCATCCACATCGACGAGTCCGACGTGGCCACCATCGACATGACGCTCACCTCGGCGGCCTGCCCGCTGACCGACGTCATCGAGGACCAGGCCAAGACCGCCACCGACGGCCTGGTGCAGGACCTGCGCATCAACTGGGTCTGGATGCCGCCGTGGGGCCCCGACAAGATCACCGACGACGGCCGCGAGCAGCTCCGCGCGCTCGGCTTCAACGTCTGAGGTCTTTCTGACGTCAACCTGCTGCCGCGCGACACCCACGGGGTCGCGCGGCAGTGGTGTGTCCGGGTCCCTTTCGCCTGTTGCAGGGAACACCCGCGCGGCATCCCCTTTGCTGCGCGGGTTCGCCGCCGTTCCCCACCGTCCACCCCCCACCCGCCTGCCGGCGGGTGCCCGCCCCTGCCTTCGCCGCGCGCCGCCTGGCCCGGCGGCGCGCGGCGACAGCCGCTCAGGGCTCCGGGCAGTAGGTCGGTGCACTGATGAAGCCACCGGTCCGATTCCCTCGTCCGACCACCTCGCGGAGGACCGCATCGATCTCTTGGGGGAGCAGGTTGATCGCGTCGAGGGATCCGGCGGTGAGGGGAATCTCTTCGAGGATGTACTCGCCTCGGCCTTCTTGGCTGAACTCGGGGCCGGTGCGGTTCTCGAAGCTCCACTTCTCGATGGTGGCGAGGTAGAAGTCCTGACGTTCGTCGTCCGTCTCGATGGTGTGGAGGAGGCCGACGATCTCCGCCTCGCCCGCGATTTCCTCGCGGACCTCCCGCAGCAGGGCCTCTTCGGGGCTGGCATCGGTCGGCTCGATCTTGCCGCCGACGATCACCCAGTACGGGTCGATGCCGGGGCGGATGCGCTTGATCAGCAGCGTGGTGTTGTTCGGGGTGAGGAGGATGGCGCGGACGCGGTGCTGCATGGTGGTCTCTTCCTGTCGCGATGGTCTCGGTGGTGTGGGGTGGGTCAGTGGAGGAGCCCGCCGCCGTTGACGTGCAACGACTGACCGGTGATGAAGGACGCGCTGGGACCGGCAGGTCGTTCTCCGCCTCGACCCGGATGGCTCCAGCCGCCACCCGGCGTGAGAAGCCTGATGCGCCGGCCCGGTCAGTCGCGCGCCATCGTCCGCAGACCATGCCGTCAACTTGCTGCTGTGCAAACCTCTCCTTCGAGGGAAACGTTTGCGCGGCAGTGGTATATCTGCGACCAGGCGGCCAGGCTGGTGCCGCGACCTCGGAAGGAGCGACGTGATGGCTGTGGAAGCGATCGGACACTGGACGTTGCCCGACTCGGCGTACGCCATGTGGGTCCGCGGAGAGCTGGCCGACCACCTGCGACTGCCCGACGACGGCACGCGGGTCGAGGTCGTCGGAGGGGAGTTCGTCGTGTCACCGGCGCCGGTCTACGCCCATGGAGGGATTCTCTCGGACATCCAGGAAGCGTTCCTGGCCGCCCGGCTCGCTGATGCGGGATTCCGGTGGAGGGCGGTTCAGGCGGTCAACCTGGACTTGGTCGAGATCGGCGATGGCTACATCCCCGACATGGTGATCGTGGACCGGGACACCGATGCGGCGAAGCGTGCCGAAGAGGTGTTGCACCTTCACGCGCACGAGATCGGTCTCGTGGTCGAGGTGACCTCCTCGTCCAACGCCCGTGACGACCGCCGCCCGGCGTTCGGAAGGCAGGTCAGGTCCACCAAGTGGAACGGGTACGCCCGGGGCGGGGTGCCGTACTACCTGTTGGTGGACCGGGACCCGCGGCAGTCCGGTGTCACGTTGTTTGGGGAGCCGGACCGGGGCGAGGGGACGTACGAGGTGCTCGGGGAGTGGAAGTTCGGCGAGTCCGTCCGGCTGCCGGAGCCGTTCGGCGTCGAGATCGTGACCGGGGCCTGGAAGTCCTGGAGCGTCTGAGATCCGCCGGACGACGAACGACGCTGCCGATGAAGAGGAGCGCGGGGGTGCCGGTCGGTGTACCGGGCGGCGACGACCAGGCCGAGGCCGGTGGCCAGGCCGGTCATGCCGAGGCGGTGACCATGCGGTCCGAGGTGGGCGGCACGCGGCGCTGATTGTGTAGCCCCTTCGGACCGGTGGGGACAGCGTGTCTCAGGCGGCGAGTTGTGCGGGCCGACTGCCGGCCAGTGCGGAGCGCAGGGCGGTTCGGACTCGGGCGGCACCTGCGGCCGCCACGTCCGCGCCCTGGCCGACCGTGGGGGTTCGGGCTGTCAGGCCGGCGCACGGGCGGCAGATGCCCGGTCGGGGCACGGGGTCGTGGCACGTGGCGCACTCGGCGTACCGGGCCGGTGGCCGCGTGGTGGGCTGGGCGGGAGGCATCTTGTGCTCCAGGCGGTAGCGGAGCACTGAGGCCGCCGAGTGCATCGGGACGGGCAGGCCCGGCAGCAGGGCGTGGGCGAGGTCGGCGTGGGTCGCGCCGCGCTGCAGCCACTGTGCGACGAGGGGAGCCAACTCCCGGGCCTCGGCCTCGCCGAGGCGCAGACGCGGCTCGGGCCGGATCACCCGGAACAGGGTGGCGACCGCTTCGCGGACCTCTTCGGAATCCGGAGGTGGTGGGAGGGTGGGTTCTTGCTGCCGGTTCTTTACTACAGAGCCGACTGCGCGACCGGTGCTCGCTCCACCGGACGCCGGAGGGGTGGCACTCGGCCGCGCGAGCTGCGGGGTGTCGTAGACGTGGGTCTCGGTGCGGATCGTGCCGTCCGGCATGCGGATCTTCTCGACGCGGTAGTAGCCCGCCTCGGTCAGCTCCTTCAGGGCCTTGCGGACGGCGCCGCGCCCTTGGGGGCTGGTGTCGGCCATGTGTCGGCCGTCCTCACGCCAGCCGTCCGGGCGGGAGAGGAGGTCCGCGAGCAGGCCGCGGGCGGTGTAGGACAGCCGCCGGTACTGCAGCACGCGGTTGGGCAGCACGGTGAAGTCGCGCACGTGGGCGTTACGATGGACGCGCATCGGGAGTTCGAGCTCCTGTTGCCGGACCCCGGGGTGTTGGTAGCACCGCCGGGGTCGCCTGTTCTTCGGTTTGCGTGCGGAACGTACCACTGCGGTTGACGTGGCGTCAGACGTTTTCCGCAACTTCGCCCCTTATGGGTGAAGTAGGGGCGCCGAGGATGTGGTTGCGCGCGGCGTGGGCGAGGGCAGCCTGATGTGAAGTGGCGATCGCCGCGCGGTTCCCGTGGAAGGCGATCATGTGCGCGAGGACGTCGCGCAGCCCACGGGTGAGGCCTCCGTGCAGGGCGAGGTCGGCGAGTTCGCGGCCCGCGCGTGCGAAGGCTTGGATGCGCTCGGCTTCCGCGTGGAGGGCTTGGCCAGGTTCGGTCATGGCGAGGGTGTCGGCGGACAGCAACGGTCGGATCTTGTCGGCGAACGGTTGCGGTAGGTCGGCCGGCGCCGGGCGCATGGCGGCGACCCGGGCCCAGACGTCGCCCTGCTCCGTCCACTCCTGACCCGCGGCGCGGAGCATCGTGCTGCACAGCAGGACGGACAGCTCTCGCCGCCCGACGCGCTGGGTGGTCGGCCGGCGGTCTTCGGTCAGGATGGCGCGGCTGTCGGTGTGGAAGAGGGCGTGGGCCGCGTCGACGCCCAACGCCCCTCCGAGGGCGGCGGTTTCGGGCTCGTAGATGCCGGGAGACCAGGATGCGATCGTGTGTTGGCGTTGGAGTCGGTCCAACTGATCACCGAGGTGGGCGCGAAGTGCGGGGTGAGCGGTTTGCAGGCGCACCCGCCAGTACGGGTGCTTGCGGACGTACCACCAGGAGGCGAGGGCGCCTCGGGCTTCGGCGTCACACAGCATGGGGGCGAGATGGGCGGCCAGGGTGGCTTCGGCGCTGTGCCAGTCGACCGGCTGAATGTTGACGTGGACCCAGGTGTCGGGCGGGGCGGAGATGGCGGAGCGTCCGGCGGCGCGGTAGGTCTCGGAGGCGGCGGCCAGCTCGGCGGCGTCGATGCCGAAGCGGGCGGCGGCTCGGGCGGTGTCGGCTCCGATGAGGACGGCGAGGACCGCCCGTTCCAAGCGCGGGTGTTCGCTGTGGTGGGCCATGGGTGGTTCAGGCGAGGAGCATGCAGGCGTCCCAGCCGGTGGCGGGTGCGCCGCCACGATCGGCCGCGTGCAGGGCCAGCCGTACTCCGGCGCTGCCGTCGAGGAATCTCGCTTCGCGAGAGGGAAGTCGGGCGTCGAGGAGTGCGCGCAGGGCGGGCAGGTGAGCGGTGAACTGGTCCGGGTGGGTGGCATCGTGGGCGGCACGGTGGACGGTGTGCAGGAGACCGGCGGCTCCGTGACACAGTCCGGCGTCGGTGATCCGGTCGAGCTGGGCGGGGTCGGTGAGGCAGCGCAGCAGGGCGTTCTCGGCGATGCGTTTGCGGTGGGTGTCGCCGAGGGCGATGGCGGCGAGCTGCTGGGCGCGGGCCTGACCGGGGGTGCCGTAACACCAGCTGGGTCGGGGCGGGCCGTCCTGGAGGACGGCACTGAGGCGGTGTTCGTCGGCGGTGACCCACTGGGGCCACCAGGAGCCGGAAGGGCCGGGCTGGCGGAAGGCGTCGAGCCAGTCGAGAACGCGCAGCATGGCGTCCGTGTGGCCCTGGACGGTGGCGCCCGCGCGCTTCGCGAGGGCCAGGAGGGCCAGGGGGCCCGTGATGCCGTGGGCGAGGCCGAGGTTGCCGTGGCCGCCGGGGAACGCGGCGGAGGTGCGCCCGGAAGGGTCGTAGCGCACCCACCAGCCGGGCAGGTCGGTGCCGGGCAGCGGTTGGGTGAGGCGGATGAGGTAGGCGAGGACGTCGTGCAGGGCGTCGCCATGCGGGTCGCGCTTGAGCAGGTAGGCGCCGAGTCCGGTGAGCCCGTACAGCAGGTCGTACTCGGCGGCGCGGGTGAACTCGCCGGAGTCGATGCGGGCGTGGGCCTGGTCGAGGCGGCGGTGGACGAGCCGATGGACGGTCTCGTCCAGGGTGAGCAGTGTTTTCGTGTAGCGCTCGCTGCCTGCGGCGGCGGTGTGGAGGGTGAAGGCGAGGGCCGGTGCGCCGATGAACAGGGCGGCGGCGTCGGAGCCGATGAGGGATTGGCTGGTGATGCCGGTCAGCCAGTCCTGGACGGTGCTCCAGACGGTGTGTCCGAGCGCGGCGCGTTCGGCGTGGAGCAGGGTGATGCCCACGGCGCCAGTGGCCAGGGACTGGGCGGCGTCTGTGCCGGCGGAGCCGCACGGCTCGGCACTGCGGGCGGTGGCGGGGCTCATCGGGGGCGGTGTCCTCGGTGTCGGTGAGTGAAGGTGAGCGCGGCGGCGCGGGCGAGGCGGAGACAGTCGCGCTCGCTGTCCTGGTCGATCCCGGCGGCACGGATGTGGTGCATGTGCAGGAGCGAGGCGAGGACGGAGTCCGGCTCGGGCCCGGTCCGGGCGCGCAGGGCGGCACGGTAGGCCTGTACGGCGGTGCGGCGTATCGCCCACGCGTGGGCGATCTCGGTTCCGGCTTCGGCGCGTAGCTCGGCCCAGGTGCCGCACGGGTCGGCAAGGCGCAGGCTCTGTGCGAGGACGGCCCGGTCGAGGGCCGGCGCGCCATCGGTGCGGGTGATGCGCTCTGCCAGCCAGGCCGCCCCGGAGGTGGTGTCACCGGTGAAGGCGGCGGCGAGGTCGAGGAAGCTGGCGGCGATCAGCGCCTGCGGGTGCAGATGGCCCGAGCTGGTGTGGCGCCGCTGGACGAGCGCGGCGGCCGAGTCGGAGACGAAGACGGCTTCGGCCTGCTCCAGCAGGGGGCCGGTTCCGTAACGTCCGGTCTCGGGCTGGTAGGTGTCCCATTGGACGCGGCCGGTGGCCAGGCCGGCGGCGTGCAGGCCGTTGGTCCAGGCGGCGACCTGTCGGGCGAGGTTCTCGAACGGGCCGCTCCGGCGAATGCGCAGGCGTAGGTGCGGTTCCGGGTCGCGGTAGGGGACGAACCAGCAGTCCGGGCCGTCGAGGGTGGCGAGCAGTTCGGGCAGACGGGCCAGGATCGCGCCGTGTCGGGCCGGCTGGGCGTAGACCTTGGCGAACGCCCAGCGGTCCTGCCTGCCGGCCGGGTGCTCGCCGGGAGACTCGGCGACGGCCAGCAGGTCCGCTGCCGGCGGCCGGAGCGGTTCCTGGAGAGAGACGAGCGGCAGGACGATCTCCACGGCACGGCCGTCCGCCCACCCGAGCTCCTCCGGGCCGGGAGCCTGCCGGAGGACGGCCTTGCCGCTGCGGCTCAGGTAGGCGCGGAGCAGCTGCCGGTGTGAGCGCTGGTCGAGGTCGAGCCGCAGGCGCTGGTCACCGGCACCGAGGTCGACGTGCGCGGGGATCCGCAGACGGCGTCGTACGCGGTCGAAAGCCCGCTCCCACTCCGCGGGGCTGTGGCCTCGGGCGGGGAGATCGGCGGCGTTGAGCCGCCACCGGGCGGCGGCCAGGATGATGCGTCCGTGCCGGACGGCCGGCAGCACGGGCAGGGCTTCGGCCGTCGCGCCCCAGGAGAACGGGGCGAGGACGGCGGCGCGGGCACGGGGCAGCTCGGCGAGGAACCGGGCCAGCGGGTGGGTGAAGTTCACCGCCTCGACGGCGTTGAACACCGCCGGCTCGATCACCTGCCCGGTGGTCCGGGAGAGCAGGCGGATCCGTCGGGCATCGGCGGTCACCAGCAGCTCCCGCAGCGGCAGTGTCCCGGGCGTGTGCTCGGCGACGGTGATCACGTCGTCCAGGACCTGCGGTGTGCGGGCGACGTTGTCGGTCCCGGTCCACAACGGCGGGGAGGAGACCTGGGCACGGCGGGCGTCGGCACTCAGGGTGGGGGCGTCGCGAAGCCCGGCCGCGAGGCGGCTTAGGTCGGCATGAGGCAGGTGAAGGAACCGGCCGATGGTGGTGCCCGCGCCCTGTGACAGGCCGGTGACCACCAGGCGGAAGTCGCGGTCGTCGAGGTGCTGTCGGCTGGCGGCGTGGATCCGGACGCACAGGTCGAGGTGGGGCGGCAGGTGGTCGGCCTGTTCCGCGCCGAGCCGGGGCAGCAGCTCGGGGAGGTCGACGGCGTCCGCCGCGTCGAGGGCGGCGAGCTGTGCGGCCTGGACCAATTGCCTGTCACGGGCCGTGGCCGTGGCCGTGGCGGTCGGCGGCTCCAGGACACTGGTGCGGTACCCGGCCGGGAAGCCCAGCCCGGTGTCGGGGTTCACCAGGTCCAGCAGCGGCACGAGCGCGCCGATGCCGTACCGCTCCAGGAATCGGAGATGGTAGTCACGCCAGGCCGGAGAGCCGTTGGGGTGGGGGCTCGCCTGCGCGAGCAGAGCAGCGGCGGTCTCCGCTTCGCGGGCCACCGTGTGCGGGATGACCAGGTCGGCACCGAGCCGGAGGTCGACGGCGAGACCGGGACGATCGGCTCCGTCGGTCAACTCCCTTAGGCGGGCGCGCTCCTGGCGCTGCTCGCGGCTCGGGGTCAGGTTGTGTAAGGCGACCCTGCGGTCGACATCGCCGAGCAGCCGGACAAGGCCTGCAATGCTGGGAATCGACTCGGCCTCGGCCTCGATGAGCCGGTCCAGGACGTGCTTGAGCGGGTCGCGCGCGGTCATCGGAGGCCGCAGGGCGGTGATCAGGACGCCGTGGTGGACCAGCTGTGCGAGCATCCGGTGGGCCTGCGCGGGGCCGGCGTCGGGATGGGCGTCGAGTACGAGCTCGGCCAAGTGGCCGAGCAGGATCGCTTCTTGGGCCGCATCGACAGCGGTACGAACAGGTCCGGTGAGGCGTAGGGCGACCTCGGCGGGCGCCTCGGAGCTCTGGCGGTGGTTGGGGCGGCGAAGCGGTACGACCAGGTGGTCGCCGCGCGTCGTGCAGGTCTGTTCGGCCGTCACCGGCAGGCGCAGCAGCAGTGCGGGGTCGTGCTCCAGCCGGTTCAGTACCTCGGCGAGCCAATGGGCATCCGGTCGCGCGATGGCGTGGTGCTCCGAGCCCCAAGTGCCGTTCAGTGCAGCGCTGATCCGTACCGGCGCGACGCCGGCGAACAGGCCGAAGGGTGTGGCGCGGTGACGCTGCCGCAGTAGGTAGCGGACGAGCGTCCGACCGGCCTTGTGGACGGTGCGAGGAGTGCGCACGCGGCCGTCGACGACCTCTTCGATGCGTGCGGCGTACGCGGGGTTGGCCAGGTGGACGGCCTCGGCGAGCCGCAGGTCGGCCCAGGTGTCGGAGATCCAGGACCGCCACACCTCCGCCGACCCGGGGGCGGCGTCGAGGTCGGGCCACGGCCGGACCGTGGGAGTGCCGGTGTGCGCGGCGGCGCGTAACAGCGCCACATCCAGTGCCCGGTACATGCGCGCCTCCATCTCGGGGCCGGTGGGGTCGTGTCCGGCCTGGCGCCGGGGCCGTGCGGGCCCCGGCGCCAGGCTGCGGATGTGGGTCAGGCGATGCAGCCGCTGTTGGAACAGGCCGACTGGCAGGTCTGCCCGCAGCCGTCATCGGTGCTGCTCATCAGCTCGCCGATCACGGGGCCCTGTTCGATGATCGTGACGTCCAGCTCGAAGTCGTTTTCCTGGGTCTGGGCCATGTCTCCTACCTCCTGGCGGAGTTGGGGATGGGTGAGGTGGTGCTTCACCTGACGTCGGGGCCGGTCACGGCTTTCCGGGCCAGGAGATGGTGATGCGGGTGTGGGTCTTGTCGACCACACGGCCCGCGGGCAGTCGGTCGTCCGGAGTACCGGCGGGGTGGATCTCGAAGCGGGCGCCGGGGCCGCCCCGGTGCTCCTGGTCCCAGACGTGGATCTCGTGGACGAGGCGGGCGGCGGCAGTGCCGGCGGCCGGGCCGTGCCCGTACGCGCCGAGCTCGAAGCGGGTGCGGGCCTCGTCGGTGGGGCGGACGGTGCGGTAGGCGAGGGTGCCGCCCACCACGACCGTGGCCACGCCTAGGGGGGAGGCGGACGCGACGATCCCCTTGGCCCGGGCGGCCGGTGTGGCGGTCAGCCGGGTGTGACCGTCCAGCGCGGTGGCCAGCCACAGGTCCAGGTCGTCGATCGGCTCCTCGCCGCCGACCGTCACCCCCGACCACACCTCCTGGCGAGGCGTGGCCAGTGCCGCGCTCAGGGCTTCGACGTCGACCTGATCGCCGTCGTCGAGCCGCAGCCCGACCTCCTCGCCCGGCTCGTCGTGCAGCAGCACCAGGCGCTCGCGGTTCTCCGCCGCTCCCTGCATCGGCACGAACCCGCACAGCTCGTAACCGATGCTCACCAGGTGGTCGCCCGCACGGACGAGGACGAGCGAACGCATCAAGCCGCGAACGCGCAGCGGCACGACGATCCGTCCACCGGGGGCCAGTTGCTCCACCCAGGCCGGCGGAACGTCCGGAGCCCCGACGGTGACGACGATCAGGTCGAACGGAGCGTGCTCCGGGACACCGAACGCGCCGTCGGCGGTGACGACCCGGACGTGCTCGTAGCGGGCGTCATCGAGCAGCCGGCGGGCACGGCCGGTGACCTCCGGGTCGATGTCCATGGTGGTGACCGCACCGTCGGGAGCGACGAGTTCGGCGAGGTAGGAGGCGAACATGCCGCCGGATCCGATCTCCAGGACGTTCTCTCCGGGCCTGGGAGCCGCCTGCTCCAGCATGAACGCCTGGATGCGCGCGGCGGAGACGGAGCTGATGGCGAGCCCGTCCGTGTCGCGCTTGGTCACCACGGCGCGTTCCGGGTCGTAGGCCTCGGTGGGCTGCGCCTCGGGGGCGAACCGCTCGCGTGGGACACGGCCCAGGACCTCGGCGATCCGCTCGGTACGGATCGTCCCGTCCTCGCGCAGCGCCGCCACCATGGCGGCGCGCAGGGTCTCCGGGGCGGGTTCGGTGTTCACGATGTCTCCTTGGTATTGATGCCGTTCGCTACAGACAGCGGGGGCGAGCAAGGGCGTCGGCGACTCGAACGCTCGCCCAGACCTTCTTGGTCGTGGCCGCCAGCTCCTCACCCATGGCGTGCGCCAGACCCTGGACGAGGAGGAGTCCGCGACCATGTTCGTCGTTGCGGGCGGCCTGAACCTTCTTCAGCGGAAGGTCGGGCCGGGAGTCCAGGACCTCGATGCGGAAGTAGCCGTCGGCCTCGTCGATCTGCACCCTGACGACGTCGCCCGACTCGCTGGCGTGCCGGATCGCGTTCGTCGTCAACTCGGCGAGGATGAGCAGGACATCGCGAACCCGTTCGTTGTCGACGTCCCACCCCCACTCCCCGAGCTTGGAACGCGCGATGCGGCGTGCCGTGGGAACCGCGGTCACCTCCGCCGGGAAAGAGCCCTCCCAGCGGCGGAGAGACCTCTCTCGTCCGATGGCCACCATGTGCATCGCTCCGATCGGCAGGAGCGCTTGAACGCTCCGGTCTTGGTTTGCCTGCGGGGACCAACCTTGGCCTGGTGGCGAGGACAGAACTACGGGCAGACCTTGGACACTTGCTCTCCTTTGGGGTGATGGGTAGAGACAATCCGCGGACAGTTCGTAGACACTTCCGCATCACCCGTACGAGCTGTGGCCCGGCGGTGGTAGGCAGGGAGCAGACGCAGTCCGCACCGGGCTGCGGCGAAGGGAACCGCGATGAACCTGTTCGATGCCCTGGTCACTGAGTCCGGCATGGACTTCCGCGGTTTCCTGGCCGAGTACAGGCGGGCTGCCGCGCTGCTCCACGAGCGGACCGGTGATCTCGCCTTCAGGAACGTCGACCTGACGGACAAGAGCTTCACGCGGTGGCGCTCCGGTCAGGTCGCCCGGCCCCACCACCCGGCGCCCGCGATCCTCAAGCAGATCTTCGGCAGGCCGGTGGAGGAGCTCTTCGCGCCCTACAGCGACGAGCAGGAGCAGCTGCTGCGCGCGGTACCGACTCCTGTGTTCGATGAAAGAGAACTTGTTATGACTGCACGCGATGTCCGAGCCCACGCCGCCGACGCGGCCTCACAGCTTCTGCCTGACCTCACCCTCGACCAACTTGAGGACGACCTGGTGACCACGGCGCAGGCGTACACCAGCACTCCACCCCACGAGATATTCATGCGGGTCAAGGAACTGCTCGGTCTCGCCACCGTCATGCTTGACCGCACTCAGCTGCCATCCCAACGGAGCCGTCTCTACGTCGTAGCCGGCCAGGCATCGGCGATCCTCGGGGGCTGTGCGTTCGACCTCGGTTCCATGCCGACGGCTGTCGAGCTGATGCGGGCCGCCGCGCTCTACGGTCAAGTGGCAGAACACGGGCCGTTGCAGGCGTACACCCGTGGCTACCTGGCGCTGCTGTACTACTGGGATGGCAATCCTGCTCAGGCGGTGCGCCAGATCACGTTGGCCCAGTCCTTTCCCGGTGTCGGAGCCACCGGGCGGGCCAGGCTCGCAGCGATCGCAGCTCGTTCGCACGCGCACCTCGGGCGGCGGGAAGAGGCCCATGCGGCGATTGAGCTCAGCCTGGCAGAACGGGGGCCTGCGACGGATGATCTCCACGACGGGATCGGCGGCGAGTTCCACTTCAGCGTGGAGCGCGTCGCGATGAGCAACAGCTCGACGCTGTTGGTCCTCCGGGACGGAGCCGGGGCGGAAGCGTCCGCCCGGAAGTCGCTGGAGTTGATCGCCGGCCAGGCATCGTCCTCTACTCCGCTGGCGGTCGCCGCAAAGGCGGGTGCGGATCTGGCGGCTGCATTGCTGATGCGTCGTGATCTCGACGGTGCTGCCGAGGAGATGGGACGGGTGCTGTCCATGCCAAGGGAGTGGCGTAGTGCCGGTCTCGTCAACCGGGTGAACGCAGTCCGGGTCGAGTTGGTCTCACCGACCTATCGGGACGCCGTTGTCGCCCGTGACCTGGTTGAGAGGATCGACGACTTCACGCTGGTTGCCGCACCGCGCATCACGGGGCCGGGCGCGGTGCGGCTTGCCATCAACGGGTCCGGTAGCTAGTCAACTGTCGACAGGATGGCCTTCTCCTTCTCCGGGGAGATCCCGTGCTCGTCCCAACGCTGGTGCGGCACGGGCACGTTTCCCTGCTGGAGCCAGGTCCAGGTGTCCGCGACGGTTTCGGCGAGCGGTCGGCAGCGGAAGCCTGCCGTGAGCGCCGACGAGGAATCGATGGCCCAGACGCCTGGGTGCGTGCGCCAGAGCGGGATCTCCGTCCACTGACGGAGACCGCTGTTGAGCAGGACGTCATCCGTGACCCACGTCAGCTCGCCGGAACTCCCGGTCGTATCCATGCAGGCAGTAAGGAATCCGCCCATCGTCTCGCGGCCGACCGGTGCGGTGACGTTGTGCACCTGGTGACCGACCACCTGGGTTTGGTCGAGCGCGAAGGCAGCTACGTCTCGCACGTCGGCAGGTTGGATCGACTTCGCTGGATTGCCGGGTGCGAGGATGCGGCCTCCTCGTTCGGCACGGCGCAGCCACCACGGCAGCCTGCCCACGTACTCACCGGGCCCGAGGATGACTCCGGGCCTGAGCAGGCTCGTACGGGTGAGACCGAAGGCCTCGGTCACCGCACGCTCAGCACCGGCCTTCTGCTGTCCGTAGTGGGCGTTAGGTCCGGTCCATCCTTCGGGCAGCTCCCCGTATTCCGGGCCGGCGTCGGCCGGTGCCTCCAGCACGGGCGAATCCACGGTCAGGGGCTCATTGGGCCACCCCTCGTACACCGACACGGTGGAGATGTAGACGTACCGGCCGACGACCGGTTCCAGGGCCCGGGTGCCCGCCAGGACAACACGCGGCGACAGCTCCGAGGCCGAGGTGTCGATCACGGCGTCCCACGGGCCGTGATCGGTCAGACGTGCCAGGTCTTCAGGGCGTTCCCGGTCGCCGTGCACGGCGACCGCTCCAGGCACCGGGATGCCAGACTGCCCACGCGTGAACGTGGTCACCTCCCAACCTCGTTCCAACGCGCAACTCACGACCGCGCGGCCCAGGAACCAGCCGCCACCCAGCACGAGAATCCTCATACGCCGATCCTGCCAGCCGGGCGTCTCCGTCCGCAGCTGTGCGAGATCAGGCTTTTCGCATCAGTGCGTGGAAGAGCCGTTCGGCCTGACGGTTTTCCGGCCTGGCGGGTCGCCAAGGAGCTGGCCCCCGAGCAAGTCCGCTACCACTTCATCCCCCGACATCTGGTGACCGACCGGGTCCGCCAACAGTGCGGCAAACCAAGCTATTTGCTGGCAGGCGTCGCCCAGCGGCTCCAGATCGTCGCGTGACGCGGCTGGGTGGCTACAGTCGTCGCCATGAGCGACTCCCAGTCCCATGAGGTCGTGGCCAAGCCCCGTACCGCCGCCGGCGTGCTCTTCTTCGACGAGGACGACCGCGTCCTCCTGGTGAAGCCGACGTACAAGCCGGGCTGGGAGATCCCCGGTGGCTACCTGCACGCCGGGGAGACCCCGAGCGAGGGTGCGGCCCGGGAGGTCAAGGAGGAGCTTGGCATCACCCCGCCGATCGGCCGCCTGCTCGTTGCGGACTGGGCACCTCACCCCACCGAGGGCGACAAGCTCCTCTTCGTCTTCGACGGCGACGTCCTTTCCGCCGACGAGCTCGACAACATCACCGTCGACCAGGTGGAGATCGGCGAGTACGCCTTCCACGCCACCGACCAGCTCGACGAACTCCTCATCCCGCGCCTCGCCCGCCGCGTCCACGCCGCCTGCGCGGCCAGGACCCGGTCCGAGACCGTCTACCTGGAGCACGGAGCGGCCCGGCTGTAGGGCCATGCCGCACTCCGCCCGCACCGACTTCCCGCCCCCGGCAGGGGAGTCGACGCCGAACCGGTCCGTCAGTGCGAGGACGAGCGACCGTGCGACGGCCGGAGAGGGGCTCGTCCTGCTGAACCGGGCCGAGGCATGGGCGGCCAAGTGCGGTATGCCCCACCAGCGGAGGAGGTCCAGGGCAGCTGGGCCGGCTTCCAAGCTCGCCCTTCTTGAGGAGAGGCCGTCAACCTGCTGCCGAGCGAACCTCTCCTTCGGACGAAGGGGTTGCGCGGTGGTGCCTGTCGCACCGAGGGCGGGGGCGGGCAGCCGCCGGCAGGCGGGTGTGGGGTGGATGGTGGGGAACGGTGGTAGACCTGCTCACCGCAGCGGATGGCGCGCGGGTGTTCACCTGGCGGTGGGCGAAGTGGGGATGGGTGGGCGCCGCTCGTGGACGAGCGCCGCTGCCTGGGACTACTGGAGTAGTCCCAGGCAGCGGCGTTTCTCGTACGGGTCAGGTCGTCGGCCCGGGCTTGCGGGCAATGGCGCTGACCACGCCGCCTTCGTCCTGCCCCTCCTGGTCGGCATCGGCCGACAGGAGGACAACTCCAAGCGATCTTGACTCCGAACCCGCTACTGTTGGTGGCGCAGTCGCAGCGGACCGTTTGCGTCGTCGCTGTCGGCTGCGCTACCTCAGAGCGACGGATGCCGGAGTCATGGTCTACACCGTGGGGGCGCGAGCTATCTGCGCCGAGCTGGAGAACTGAGAACCACTCAGTCCTCGTTCTCGGCCCGGCTCGGCGTGTGATCACCCCCCACCTCTCCGCGACTCTTCCGTGAGGGCCATACCGCCATGCGCTCGACGCAGATCCGCTCCACTTTCCTGGACTTCTTCACCTCGCGCGGCCACCGCCACGTCCCGTCCAGCCCGCTCATCCCCTCCGACCCGACCCTGCTGCTGGCCAACGCCGGCATGAACCAGTTCAAGCCCTACTTCCTGGGCGAGGTCACCCCGGAGTACCCCCGCGCCACCACCATCCAGAAGTGCGCCCGCACCTCCGACATCGAGAACGTCGGCCGCACCAACCGGCACGCCACGTTCTTCGAGATGATGGGCAACTTCTCCTTCGGCGACTACTTCAAGGCCGACGCCATCGCCTACGCCTGGGAACTCCTCACCCAGGGCTACAACTTGGAGAAGGACCGCCTCTGGATCACCGTCCACCAGGACGACGACGAGGCCGAACAGCTCTGGCGCAAGATCGGCGTCCCCGCCGACCGCATCCAGCGCCTGGGCGCGGACAACTTCTGGGACATGGGCGTTCCCGGCCCCTGCGGCCCCTCCTCCGAACTCAACTACGACCGTGGTCCGGCCTTCGGCCGCGAAGGCGGACCGGCCGTCGACGGCGAGCGGTACGTCGAGATCTGGAACCTCGTCTTCATGCAGTCCCTGCGCGGCGAGGACGACGACAACGGCACCTTCCCGATCCTGGGCGACCTCGCGCGGCAGAGCATCGACACTGGCCTCGGCCTCGACCGCCTTGCCGCGATCCTCCAAGACGTCGAGAACGTCTGCGGCACCGACCTCCTCCTGCCGACCCTCACCACCGTCCAGGAACTCGCCGGCCGCGACTACCCCGGCAGCGGTTCGGGCAGCGAGGAGAAGGTCTCCTTCCAGGTCGTCGCCGAGCACGCCCGCTCCATCGCTTACCTCATCGCGGACGGCGTCTTGCCTTCCAAGGACGGCCGCGGCTACGTTCTGCGCCGTCTGATGCGCCGCGCGATCCGCCACGCCCGGCTGCTCGGCATCGACCAGCCCGTCCTGGCCCCGGTCACCGCCAGCGTCATCGCCAACCTCGGCGACGTCTGGCCCGAACTGGTGGGCCAGGCCTCCCTCATCGAGCAGGTCGTCACCGCCGAGGAGGAGTCCTTCACCCGCACCCTCGCCCAAGGCACCCGGCTGCTCAACGCCGCCATCACCCGCAGCCGCGAGGGCCGCTCCATCACCCTCACCGGCGATACCGCCTTCGAATTGCACGACACCTACGGCTTCCCCGTCGAGCTGACCATCGAGGCCGCCCGCGACGCCGGGTTGAGCGTCGACGAGGACCGCTTCACCGCCCTGCTCGCCGAACAGCAGAAGCGTGCCAAGGCGGGCGGCAAGGCCAAGACCGCCGAGGCCCTGCGCCGCCTGGACGCCTACCGCGAGCTGTCCGCCCGCCACGGCCGCACCGACTTCACCGGCTACGACCGCCTCGACACCGAGGCCACCGTCCTCGGCCTCGTCTCCGATGGCACCGTCGTGCCCGGCGCCGACCAGGGCAGCACCGTCGAACTGGTCCTGGACCGCAGCCCGTTCTACGCCGAGTCAGGCGGCCAGGTCGGCGACACCGGTACCATCCGCACCGCTGGCGGCGCGCTCCTGGAGGTCCTGGACACCAGGCTCGGCCTGGAGGGCTTCCACGTCCACACCGTCCGCGTCCGCGAGGGCGAGATCCGCACCGGCGAGCAGGCCGAAGCCCTCGTTGACGGCCCGCGCCGCGACGCGGTGGCCCGCTCCCACTCCGCCACCCACGTCCTGCACGCCATGCTCCGCCGCACCCTCGGCGACCATGCCCGCCAGCACGGCTCCCTCGTCGACGCCGGTCGCTTGCGCTTCGACTTCGCCCACTTCTCGTCTGTCGACCGCATCCAGCTCGCCGCCATCGAGGCCCTCGTGAACGACCACCTCCTCGACGACCCCGAAGTCCGCATTTGGCACGCCACCCGCTCCGAAGCCGAGGCTGCCGGAGCCACCGCCCTGTTCGGCGAGAAGTACGGCGACCACGTCCGCATCGTCGACATCGGCGACTTCTCACGCGAACTCTGCGGCGGCACCCACATCGGCCACGGCTCCAACGCCGGCCCTGTCCGCATCCTCGGCGAAGCCTCCGTCGGCTCCAACCTCCGCCGTATCGAAGCCCTCACCGGCCGGGACGCCCTGAAGTACTACGACACCGAGCGCCGCCTCCTCGACGAACTCTCCACCCTCCTCGGCACCCGCCCCCAGGACGCCCCCGACACCCTCCGCAAGCGCCTCGACGCCCTCACCACCGCCCACCAGGAACTCGCCCGCCTCCGCGAGGCCGAGCTCCACACCCGCGCCCAGCAGCTCGCCGCCTCCGCCCACACCGTCCCCGGCGGCCGGATCGTCACCGAAAAGGTCACCGGCCTCGGCCCCGCCGAGCTCCGCACGCTGGCCACCAACATCGCCGACCTCCTGGGCGACGACCAGGCCGTGGTCATCCTCGGCACCGAACACGCCGGTAAGGCCCTCCTCGCCGCCGCCATCACCCGAAGCCTCCACGACACCGGCACCCACGCCAGCCAGATCCTCATCCCGGCTGCCCGCACGGTCGGTGGCGGAGCCGGCGGCAAGGGCCCCGCCGCCAGCGCCGGCGGACGCCACACCGGAGCGCTCGACGAGGCGCTCGCCATCGCTGCCCAGGACGCTGCCCGAGTGCTCGGCCAGTAGCTCGGAGCCTTCGCGCGGGCGGCTGATCTCCTTCCAGCTCGGAAGAGCATCGGCCGCTCGCTTCACCTCTCGCGCCCGACCTCCGCGAGGTCTTTCAGCAGGACCACGCTCTGGTAGTTGGTGACATCCCACCGCCACGTCCCGACCGGCACGTACCCCCGCCGGCGGTACCAGCCGACCAACTCGACCGCGTCGGCCGATGTGTCGATGATTACCGTCCTGGCCCCGAGACCAGCGACGCGCTCTTCCGCCAGCGCCAGCAGACGCTGCCCAAGCCCCGTTCCGCGGTACGTAGGATCCACTGCCAGTTGCCAGAACGAGCCGGCTCCCGCTGGTACCGGATATCCGGTAGGCATCGTGTACGGGGCCGCCACCGTCACCGATCCCACGAGCTCCGTGCCTCTGCAGGCAACCCAGCACTCGCCCGCACCCAGCCGATGGGCCGTGTCCTGCACGGACTGGTAGGACGCGAAGAAGACCCTGCCGGCAGCCGCGTGATCAGCGTAGGCGCGATGGAGCAGGGTGGTCAGCTCTTCCACGGAGTCACCGGCAGCAAAGCGTCTCACCGTGACGTCGCTGGCCAGTGGGCCTGTCACACGTTCCATCGCTCACCGCCTGTCGTGGCCGACCAGCCCTGGTTGCGCCGCCCCTGCACTCCTCCATATTGGAATGAAATGGCACAAATAGGGTCACTGGCCGGGGAGGTCAGATCCATCTGTGCCGCGCGCCGCCCGGCCGGGCGGCGCGCGGCCAGGCCCGGGGCGGGCACCCGCCGGTAGCGGGTGGGGGGTGGACGGTGGGGAACGGCGGTGAACCTGTTCAGCGAAGCAGATCGCGCGCGGGTGTTCACCCGGCGGCGGGCGAAGTGGGGATGGGTGGGCGCCGCGGATGGACGAACGACGCTGCCCGGGACTTCTTCGGAAGTCCCGGGCAGTTTTTCGTGGGGTGGGGTCAGGCCGTCGGCTTGGGCTTGCGGGCGATGGCGAGGGCCAGGGCGGCGCAGAGGGCGGCGGCGAGGGCGGTGAAGCCGCTGACGGCGGGGAGGAGGCCGTAGCGCTGGACCAGGGCGCCGAGGGCGATGATCGGGCCGGAGCTGCCGAGGTAGACGATGACCCAGAGGGAGCTGAGCTCGGAGCCCCGGCGTTCGGGGTTCATCGCGGCGACGGCGCCGGTGAACAGGGAGCGGTAGGCCACGCCCTGGGAGATGCCGCCGAGGACGCTGCCGATGAAGAGGAGCGCGGGGGTGCCGGTGTACCCGGCGGCGACGACCAGGCCGAGGCCGGTGGCCAGGCCGGTCATGCCGAGGGCGGTCACCACGCGGTCCGAGGTGGGCGGGACGACCAGCTGGGTGGCGGCCGAGGAGCCGAGCAGGAGGGCGGCCACGATCGCGCCGACCAGCTTGGAGTCGGTATGCAGCAGGTTGGCGGCGAAGGCCGGGGCGAGGCTGAGGTAGACGCCGAAGACCGCGTAGGAGACGAATCCGGCCGTGGCGGCGAGCAGGAACTCCCGGCGGCCGGTGCGCGGCAGGCGCAGGCGCTGCGGGCGCAGGTGGGCCGGGGTGGTGATCCGGGGCGGCGACGCCGGCGGGCGGTTGCGGCCGGGCATCCGGGGGTGGAGGAGGGCGAGCGGCACGCAGAGCGCCACCAGGGCGATGGCGTGCAGCAGGAAGGGCGTCAGCAGCGGGTCGGAGCCGCCGGCCAGCAGGGCGCCGACGACCGGGCCGAGCGCGACGCCGCCCGCCGAGCAGGCCAGGGTGATCTTGGCGGCGAGGGTCGGGCGGTCGGGCAGCAGGTCGCCGAGGGCGGCTCCGGCGGCGCCGGTGGCCAGGCCGACCGCGATGCCCTGGACCGCCCGCCCGGCGGCGAGCTGCCAGAAGCTGCCGGCGGTGGCGAACACGACGTCGCCCATGGCGGACAGCGCGACGGCGGGCAGGATCAGGGCGCGTCGGCCGAGGTGGTCGGACCAGTGGCCGACGACGGCGAGCACCGGGATCAGCGCGAACACGTAGACCGCGAAGAGGACCGTGGTGTCGAGCGCGGTGAGGTTCAGCCGTTGCTGGAGCAGCGAGTAGATCGGGGTCGCGAGGTTGGCGCCGATCAGCATCAGCAGCAGGGCGGCGGCCACCAGGCCGACGCGGACGCCGCGCAGCGCGTTCCAGCGGCTGATCGTGGCGAGCTGGAGCTGGGCGCGAGGCGCGAGCTCCAGGGGAAGCAGGGCCTCCGACAGTCGGCGTCCGTCGAGCTGCGCGGTGCGCAGGCCGGAGCCGGCGGGGGAGAGGTCCGCCATGGCAGGGGTCTCCTGTGGCCGGGCACCACCGGGGTCGGCGGGGTGTGCCGGCGCGCCCGTCCGGAGGCGCTGTGGTGGTGGCCGCGGGTGAGGGCTCCCTGGTGGGGCGAGGTGAGCTGAAGAGGGCCCCTCCGGCCCGGGGTCGGGTGGAGGGCGGTGGGCTTCGTTGCCCCGGTGGCACGCGCGGGGTGTGCGCGGTACCAGACCGAAGGATAAAGGGTAGGCGTACGCCCACGGCGCGCGCCCCTGGACGCGCCCCACACGGCCGGGCATCGGGGGTGCCCGACCTATACGCTGAGGTGGTGGATCGGTACGCGGCGCTGTTTGGCTGACCGCTGGCTGAGGGAGAGCGCACAACGATGGCCGGACGACGTCGCAAGAACACCGGGGCTCCGGCGGGTGAGGGCAGCACCGAGGCCGTGCTGCCGGCCGACCTGGAGCTGCAGGACCTCTACGGGGCGTTCGCCGCGCACGGGCTGGACGACGAGGACCTGGACGACGCGGCCGTCCTGGTCCCGCCGGTGAAGCTGCCCGCCGAGCGCGAACTGGCCGAGCAGGCGAAGGCCGTACCGATGTTCGGGTACGCGCTGGCGCTGGCCCGTTGGGCCGCCCCGCACCGGGCGGTGGACGAGTTCGGGGACCTGGTCGAGGAGGACCGCGCGCCCGCGGCCCGGCTGCTGGGCCTGGCCCCGGCCGAGGGCGAGGTGCCCGAGGAGGCCGAGGTCGAGGCGCTGCGGGCCTGGTCGCTGGCCTGCGACCTGGACCTGGTGGAACTCGGCACGACCGCGGAGGGCGAGCACGTCGCCGTCCCCGGCCCGGACCTGGAGCCCGCCGAGCAGGGCGACCCGGAGACCGTCCTGGAGCTGTGGCTGACCGCCGCCGGGATCGTCCGGGAGCTGGCCGTCGAGGCGGACTCCGTCCCGGAGGAGGCCGAGGGCGAGCCGGCCGGGCTCGGCGGGGCGGGCGAGGGCGCCGAGCCCGCCGGGGAGGTCGAGGAGGACGAGGACGCGCTCTCCGAGGTCGAGGAGGCCCGCGACGAGGCCGCCGAACTGCTGGACGAGGCCCTGCAGGTGCTCTACGAGACCACCGCCTTCGCCGAGCCGGGCAACGAGACCGTGCCGCTGGGCGTGCTGGCCGCGCTGCTGGTGGTCCCGGAGGGCGAGGAGCCGAGCGAGGAGCTGCTCGGTGACATCACCGACGTGATGGTCGCGCTGGACCCGATGCTGGGCGACCTCGCCGAGCTCGGCCTGCTGGAGTACCGCCCGATCGACCCCGAGCTGTTCGACGAGGAGGACGGCGAGGAGCCCGCCGTGGTCGGCGAGGAGCCGCTGGACGAGGAGGAGTCGGCCCGGTTCGGGCTGGTCCGGCTGACCCCGCTCGGCCAGTACGGCATCCGGCAGTGGCTGCTGGAGGACGGCTACGACGCGCCGCTGGTCGGCGACCTCGCCAAGGGGGACGCGGCCGAGCTGCTGCGCGGGGTGTGCGAGTCGGCCAACGTGCTCCCCGAGGAGGAGCTGCGGGTGTGGACCGCCGACCGCGAGCCGGTGGCGGCGGCGCGCGAACTGCTCGCGGCGGCGCGCGGCGCCGACGGCTACGGCCCGCTGCGCCGGATGCTCTGCGTCTCGGCGCTCAACCTGCTCGGGCCGGACGCGGCGCCGGCCGTCCGGGAGGTCATGGACGACCCGGAGCTGGGCGGTGCGGCACGGGCCTGGCTGACCGCGCAGGGGGCGACGGACGTGCCGGTGCCGGACCGGGCGATGGCGCTGTGGACGGTGGTCGACACCTTCGCCGCCCAGCTGCTGGACAACGGCGGGGACGCCGAGCTGCTGCGCGAACTGATCACCGACCTGCCGGTGAACGGCGATCCGGCCGGGTGGTTCGGCGAGCTGTGGCGGGTCGACCACCCGTACACGGCGGACGTCCTGGAGGCCATCGGGGAGCTGCACCCGGACCGGGCGCTGGCCAAGGAGGCGCGCAAGGCGGCCTTCAAGGCGCGCTCCAGGAACTGAGGCCTCACGGTGCGCTCCGGGAGACGGGGCCCCACGGTGTGCTCCGAGGGCCCCGGTCAGGGAAGGTCCAGCGAGCCGTCCTCGGTGAAGGGGAAGAACGGATTGTGGGCCAGCTCCCAGAGGTGGCCGTCCGGGTCCTCGAAGTAGCCGGAGTAGCCGCCCCAGTCGGTCGGGACCGGCGGCTTGACCACCACGGCGCCGGCCTCCACCGCCGTCCGCAGCGCGGCGTCCACCAGCGCGGGGGACTCCAGGTTCACCGCGAGGGTGACGCCGCGGAAGGAGGGCTCGCCGGTGACGGGCAGGCCCGCGTCGGCGGCCAGCTCCTCGGTGGGGAAGAGGCCGAGCGCGGAGTCGGCGGTGCGGAACCACACGATCTCCGGGCTGGAGGCGGCGGAGCGCTTCCAGCCGAGCGCCTCGTAGAAGCGGGCGCTGCGGTCGAGGTCGGTCACCCCGAGGGTGACGATGCTGATCCGGGCGGGGAAGGTGCCCTGTCCGGTCCGGTCCTGTGCTGCGTCGTTCTGTGCTGTCATGCCGCCCAGGTTAGGGAGGGCGGCTGACAACGGGCCTCCTGACACGGCCACCACCCCGGTCCGGGAGCGGAGCTGATGACCCGGCAGCTGCGGCCACGTAAGGTGGCGTCAGCGGTGCGGGCGCGAGGACTCGGGGGTGCGACACAGGATGGTGCGGGAGAGCGGCGGCGGGCACCAGAAGCGGAACATCGGCTCCCCGGGGGCCGCCCCGGCTCCGGACCGGCCGGTCCGGGAGGACCGTTTCGTCGGTGGGCCCGCGGGCCGGGCACCGGACCGGTCGGCCGGGCGGTCCGCGGATCAGCCCGGGGATCAGCCCGCGGAGCAGCACGCCGACCGGTTCGCCGTTCAGGAGGAGTTCTCCCGCAGGACCCTGGCGGCGGCCGACTTCCCGGTGTACGGCGTGGCCGGCGGGACGCCGGTGGACAGGACACCGGCGGACGGGACACCGACGGGTGGGACGTCGGCCGGTGAGGCGCTGGCCGCCTTCGAGACCTCCGGCGGCGAGCTGTGCTGGGTCGAGGTCCAGTGCGGTGACTGGCGTTCGGCGGCCGGCCCGTACGTGACCGTGCGCACCTACCGGCCCGGCGCCGACCGGGGTGAGCAGCTACCCGAGCTGGAGGACCTGGTCGAGGACGAACGGGACCGCGTCTACGAGCAGTTGGGTGTCGACGAGGGCGACGGGCCGGGCCGGGTGCGGGCGTTGCGCGCATGGATCACGGTGGACGGCGAGCCCTGCGCGGTGGAGGTGCACGAGGACCGGCCGGTGCCGGCGCCCGGTGCCCCGGCGGCGGCCGGGCCGGAGCCGGTGTGGGCGGGGCGGCTGCGGGTCGGCGGGCTGACCGTCACGGTGTGCGGGCGCGGGGTGGCCCCCGGGGCGTTGGAGCTCGGGTCGATCGGCGACTTCGAGCGCTGCCTGCGCGGCCGCACCGAGCTGCTGCGCGACCTGGCCGCCCGGCGGGCCCGCCACGTTCCGGTCGAGGAGCGCGAACTGCCGCCGGTGGTCGGGATGGAGGCGCACCGGGCGCTGATCGAGCAGAGCGTCGCCGAGTCCGCCGCGATCGAGGCGCAGGTGCGGGTCGGGCGCACGCCGAGGCTGCCGCGCGGGCTGCGCGGGGAGGTCGGCGCGGTGCGCTGGGAGGCGGCGGTGCGCCAGCAGATGCGGCTGGCCACCGAGACCCGGGAGGAGGCCGCGGCGGCGGTGACCTCGATGGTGAACCACCTCAACCGGCTTTCCCAGCAGACGCATTGGCTCGTCGGCACGGCGGAGGGCGAGGCGGCCGTCGAGGAGGTCGTCCGGTACACGGTGTTCGCGAGCGAGGTGGCGAGCCTGCCGGCGCAGCGGGCGTGGGCGCAGTTGTGGCGGGAGCGGCCGGGCGGCGGCGGGGCGGGGGTCTGGGAGGAGCAGCGGCTGGCCGAGCAGCTGTGGCTGTCGGCCTGGGAGCAGTGGCGGGCGGCGCGGCGCTGACGGGGTGTCGGGCGGGTGTGGCCGGGTGGGTCCGCGGCGTTCCGGGTCTGACTGTCTGACTGTCTGACGGGGACATGTGTAAAGCCGAGGTCATGTGACAGTCATCGGTCGGCAAATGGCCGCCTGGGTGTGAGGTGGGCGTCATGTCGGGTTAACCCGTTCGGCGGAGCCTGCTGGGCGTCGGCATCCCGCACCGACGCCCCCGCTCATCCTCAGGAGTTGCTGCCATGTCGCTGTCCCGCCGGGACTTCGTCAACCGTTCCACCCTCGTCGGGGCCGGCGTGCTGATCGCCGGCAGCGCCGAGGCGCTGGCCAGCGCCCCGGGCGCGATCGCCGCCCCGGTCGGCGGCGAGGCGCCGGTCGCCGCGGCCGCCGGGACCAACTCGGCCGCCGGCACCGCCGTCGGCTACGGCCCGCTGGTCCAGGACCCGGCCGGCCTGCTCTCCCTGCCGAAGGGCTTCTCGTACAAGGTCCTCAACCGGGCCGGCGTCACCAAGCTGCGCACCGGCGAGTTCACCCCGAGCAACCACGACGGCACCTCCGCCTTCGAGGACGAGCACGGCGGCAACCTGATGGTCGTCAACCACGAGCTGGCCGGTGCCCGCGCCAACTGGCCGCACCCGGTGCCGCTGATCGAGGGCCACGTCTACGACCCGGGCGCGGCCGGCGGCTGCACCGTCGTGCACGCCAAGCGGGACGGCTCGGTCGAGCAGTGGGTCGGCATCGCCGGCACCGCCACCAACTGCGCCGGCGGCGTGACCCCGTGGGGCACCTGGCTGTCCGGCGAGGAGACCGAGGACAAGGCCGGCAAGAACGGCTTCACCAAGGACCACGGGTACATCTTCGAGGTCGACCCGTTCGACGACGACTACAACCGTGACCCGCAGCCGGTGAAGGCCTTCGGCCGCTACGCGCACGAGGCCGTCGTGGTGGACCCGAAGAAGGGCCACGTCTACCTGACCGAGGACGCCTCGAACCCGAACGGCCTGCTGTTCCGCTGGACCCCGCCGGCCGACTTCAAGCACGGCCGCTACAAGCTGCGCAAGCTCGCCGACGACGCCGGTGTGCTGGAGGCCTTCAAGGTCTTCGACGCGCAGGGCAAGTTCATCGACGACCTCTCCCGCGCCACCAAGGTCGGCACCACCTACGGCGTGGACTGGGTCAAGGTCCAGGACCGCGACGCCAAGACCGTCTCGGTGCGCAAGCAGTTCAAGGAGGGCGAGGTCACCCGCGCCCGCAAGCTGGAGGGCATGTGGTGGGGTGACGGCGGCTTCTACTTCGTCTCCAGCTTCGCCCGTTCGGAGAGCCCGCTCCAGCACGACGGCCAGGTCTGGTTCTACAACCCGAACCGCCGCACCATCACCCTGAAGGTGCTGCTGGGCGTCAACAGCGATGTCTGGGGCGACCACGACAACTTCGACGGCCCGGACAACATCACCGTCTCGCCGTACGGCGGCATCGTGATCGCCGAGGACGGCGAGGGCGTCTCGCACCTGTTCGGCGCCACCGAGGACGGCCTGGTCTTCCCGATCGCCCGCAACGAGCTGAACATCGGCACCGCCGAGAAGCCCGAGTTCAGCGAGTTCACCGGGGTGACCTTCTCGGACGACGGCAAGACCCTGTTCGCCAACATCCAGACCCCGGGCATCCAGCTGGCCGTCAGCGGCCCGTGGCGCCGGCTGAACGAGCACAAGCGCGGCCAGGGCTACGGCGAGTGATGAGCGGTCAGGTGTGACCGACGGAACCGGCTGACCGGTGGACTGCCCGCGGACTACTCGTCCGCGGGCAGTCGCAGTTGCAGCATCGCCAGCAGGCGCTGCTGCGGCTGGGCGAGGTCGATGCCGGTCAACTGTTCGGCGCGGCGCACCCGGTAACGCAGGGTGTTGGGGTGGATGTGCAGGGCGTCCGCGGCCACCCGCACCTCGCCGAGCGCGTCCAGCCAGGCCAGTACGGACTCGGCGAGCCGGGTGCCGTGCCGGCGGTCGTACTCGGTGAGCGCGGTCAGTCGTGGGTCGCGCAGGCCGGTGCGCTCCTGGAGCAGCGCGAGCATCTCGCTGACCAGCACCTCCGCCTGGACGTCGATCAGCGCCGCGACGTCGAGGTCCACTCCGCCGCGGCCCATCGCGTCGAGGATGCGGTCCGCCTGGGCCCGGGAGTCGGGGACCTGGGCCAGGCCGTCGACGGTCGAGCCGATCGCGGCGCGCAGCGGGACCCCCAGGTGTTCACGGGCGGCGGTCACCACCTCGGAGGCCCAGTCGCGCACGGTGGTCATCGGCAGCCCGGGGGGCAGCTCGGGCAGCAGCACGTACACCCGGGAGTCGATCGGGGCGAGCAGCGCGGCGCGGTGCCGGGCGGCGGTGTGCACCGAGATCAGGCCGGTGACGTCGGAGCGGTGCAGCGCGTCGGTGGTGTGCGCGCTGTAGGCCAGCACGGTCGCCGGGCGGCGCAGGTCCAGCCCGAGGTGGGTGGCGAGCGACTGGGGGCCGGTGGAGCCCTCCAGCAGACCGGTCAGCAGGGTCTGGGTGAGCCGGACGTCGGCGGACAGCTCCCGGCGGCGGCGCACCAGCTGGGCGGCCGCGACCCGGGCGGCGCCGACCAGGGCCTGCTCGGCCAGCGGGGCCAGCGACCGGGAGCCCTCCTGGACCCAGATGGTGCCGAGCGGCTGCGCCCCGGCCCGGATGCCGACCGCGAGGCGGCGGCGCAGGCCCAGCTCGGGGTGCGGCTCGACCGCGATCGGGGTGTCCGAACTGCGCAGGTGCTGGAAGATGCCCCACTCGCGGAGCTTGGACAGGTACGGCTCGGGGCCCTGCCAGCCGAGGATGGACAGCCGGCGCAGGTCGTCGACCTCGTCGGAGTCCGAGGAGCGGGAGTAGGCCAGCACCCGGCTCGAGGTGTCCTCGATCGAGACGATGCCGTTGGTGAGCACGGCGACGGTCTGGGCGAGGGAGAAGAGGTCGCCCGCGTTGGGCTCGGGGGCGCCGGCGGCGTCCGGGGCGTCCGGGCCGGCGATGATCGCCCGGGCCAGCGAGTCGAGGTGTTCCCAGCGCGTCTCCCGGCGCACCGAGAGCAGGGCGACGCCCGCGTCGGTGGCGGCCTCGCGCAGCGCGTCGGCCTGGCCGGGGCCGTCCAGCTTGACCGCGACGGCGGCGGCCCCGGACCGGCCGGCCGCGCGCAGGGCGGGCAGGGCGGCGCGGCCGCGGGCACCGATCGCGAGCACGAGTTCGCCGGGGGCGGCGGTCGGGGGGTCCTCCGGGTCGAGGATGGCGACGTCGCGCACCGGGACGTCCAGCCCCTGTGGGGCGGCCTGCAGCTCGACCAGCGGTTCGCCGAGGGACATCAGGAGTTGACGGAGCGGCAGGCCGGAGGTGGTCACGTCGGTCCTCCTTCATCCGCTCGGACAACGTTTTGTGGTCGATTTTAGCCGGACGGACAGAGTTTCGACATCGAGGACGACTGTGCCCTCGCGCTGCCGGACGCCGAGCGGCGCTACACCGAGAGCCTCGTCGCGCAGCTCGGGGAGCCAGGCGGCCGGTGGTGGAGGCGGTCGCGGCCGGGCCGAGGTGGTGAACGCCCAGAAGGCCGGCGCCGGAGCGTGAGCCGGTCGGGCGAGCCGGGGGCGTGAGCCCGGGGGCGCGAGGTGGGCCGGGGTGGTGCGAGGGGGTGTGAACAGTGGGGCGGCCGAGGGCGGTTCGTGACCGCGGCGTGACCCGATTCGTCGGTCCGGACAACGCCGTACGGGGGAATTTAGCCGCCCGGCCAATCATGTGGCCCGGTGGCCAGGAATAGCGTTCGTGCTGTGGTCGGTGTGCAACCCGCGCCGGCCGATCCCCCGCACTGAACGAAGGAGAGCGTGCGCTCTATGGACGCTGTGACCCAGGTCCCCGCGCCGGTGAACGAGCCGGTCCACAGCTACGCCCCCGGGAGCCCGGAACGGGCCCGGCTGGAGGCCAAGCTGAAGGAGCTGGGCGGCCAGGAGCCGGTCCAGCTGACCATGACGATCAACGGTGAGCGCCGGATGGGCGGCGGCACCGAGATCCACGTCGTCCAGCCGCACAACCACGCGGCTCGGCTCGGCACCCTGCGCAACGCCACCCAGGCCGACGCGCAGGACGCCATCGACACTGCCCTGGCCGCCGCTCCGGCCTGGCAGGCGCTCTCCTTCGACTCCCGCGCCGCGATCTTCCTCAAGGCCGCCGACCTGCTGGCCGGCCCCTGGCGCGAGACCCTGGCCGCCGCCACCATGCTCGGCCAGTCCAAGACCGCCCAGCAGGCCGAGATCGACACCCCCTGCGAGCTGGTCGACTTCCTGCGCTTCAACGTGCACTTCGCCCGCCAGATCATGGCCGAGCAGCCGATCTCCTCGGACGGCGTGTGGAACCGCAGCGACCACCGCCCGCTGGAGGGCTTCGTCTACGCGATCACCCCGTTCAACTTCACCGCGATCGCCGGCAACCTGCCGACCGCGCCCGCGCTGATGGGCAACGTGGTGCTGTGGAAGCCGTCCCCGACCCAGCAGTTCTCCGCGCACCTGCTGATGCAGCTGCTGGAGGAGGCCGGCCTGCCCAAGGGCGTCATCAACATGGTGACCGGCGACGGCCTGGCCGTCTCCGAGGTCGCGCTCAAGCACCCGGCGCTCGCCGGCATCCACTTCACCGGCTCCACCGCCACCTTCCAGCACCTGTGGCGCGAGGTCGGCAACAACATCGCCGGCTACCGCACCTACCCGCGGATCGTCGGCGAGACCGGCGGCAAGGACTTCCTGGTCGCCCACCCGTCCGCCGACCCGAAGGTCCTGAAGACCGCGATGACCCGCGGCGCCTTCGAGTTCCAGGGCCAGAAGTGCTCGGCGCTGTCGCGGGCCTACGTCCCGGCGTCGATCTGGGCCGGCCTCAAGGACGAGTTCGCCGCCGAGGTCGACGGCCTCACCATGGGCGACGTCAGCGACCTGGCCAACTTCATGTCGGCCGTCATCGACGAGCGCTCCTTCGCCAAGAACAAGGCCGCCATCGACCGCGCCCAGGCCGACCCGCAGGTCGAGGTCCTCGCCGGCGGCACCTACGACGACTCGGTGGGCTACTTCGTCCGCCCGACCGTCCTGGTCTGCCAGGACCCGTCGAGCGAGTACTTCAAGGACGAGTACTTCGGCCCGATCCTCGCCGTGTACGTCTACGAGGACGAGAAGTACGAGGAGATGCTGGCCCAGATGGAGTCGGTGTCGCCGTACGGCCTGACCGGCTCGATCATCTCCCAGGACCGCGCCGCGGCCCAGGACGCGATGCACAAGCTGCGCTTCGCGGCCGGCAACTTCTACATCAACGACAAGCCGACCGGCGCCGTCGTCGGCCAGCAGCCCTTCGGCGGCGGCCGGGCCTCCGGCACCAACGACAAGGCGGGGGCCAAGCAGAACCTGGCGCGCTGGACCTCCACCCGCTCGGTCAAGGAGACCTTCGTCCCGCCGACGGACTACCGCTACCCGCACATGGGCTGACCAGCCCCGCACCACCGATCGCACGGCTCGCCCAGTAGCCACCGGTCACCCGCGACGCCCGGTCCCGCAGCCGGGCGTCGCCCGCCGGGGCGGCGGCCCCTCCCACCCGTCGCCCGCCGCCACCCTTCTTGGGACGCGCTGCGCGCGGCGCCCCGGATGCCGCCGTCCCGGCCCTTCTGCCACCCTTGGAAACACCAGCACCAGGAGTCACGATGCTCCGTTCCGCCCTTCTCGCGGCCTCCCGGTCCCCGCAGGTCCGCACCGTGGTCGAGAAGTTCCCCCCGACCCACGCGATAGTCGAGCGCTTCGTCGCCGGCGACGTCCTCGACGACGCGGTCACCGCCACCGACGACCTGATCGCCACCGGCCGCAAGGTCACCCTGGACCACCTCGGCGAGGACACCAAGGACGCCGCCCAGGCCGCCGACACCGCCGTCGCCTACGAGCACCTGCTCAAGGCCCTCAAGGAGACCGGCCTCGCGGCCGGCGCCGAGGTGTCGGTCAAGCTGTCGGCCGTCGGCCAGTTCCTCCCGGTGGACGGCGAGAAGATCGCGCTGGAGAACGCCCGCCGCATCTGCGAGGCCGCCGCCGACGCGGGCACCACGGTGACCCTCGACATGGAGGACCACACCACCACCGACTCCACCCTCGCCATCGCGCGCGAGCTGCGGGCGGACTTCCCCTGGCTGGGCGTCGTGCTCCAGGCCTACCTGCGCCGCACCGAGGCCGACTGCCGTGACTTCTCCGGCGCCGGCTCCCGCGTGCGCCTGTGCAAGGGCGCCTACAAGGAGCCCGAGTCGGTCGCCTTCCAGGGCAAGCACGAGGTCGACCTCGCGTACGTCCGCGCCCTGAAGGTCCTGATGGCGGGCGAGGGCTACCCGATGATCGCCTCGCACGACCCCAACATGATCAAGATCGCGGGCCAGCTGGCCCAGTGGAACGGCCGCAAGCGGGACTCCTTCGAGTACCAGATGCTGTTCGGCATCCGCCCCGAGGAGCAGCTGCGCCTCGCCGGCGAGGGCAACACGATGCGCGTCTACCTCCCGTACGGCCAGGAGTGGTACGGCTACTTCATGCGCCGCCTCGCCGAGCGCCCCGCCAACCTGACCTTCTTCCTGCGCGCCATGGCCACCCGCGGCTGACCTCCGGCGCCCCAGGCCACGGCCCGCACCCCTGACGGGGGGTGCGGGCCGTCCGCGTACTCGGCCCTAGAGGAAGTCCTTGGTGTCCAACTCGAACTCGAACGGGGCCGGGACGGCGAGCGGTTCGCCGAAGGCGGCGAGATGCACCTCCGTGTACTCCTCGCGGTGGGGCTTGCAGAAAAGGCTCACCTGCGACTTTTCGCGGTCGATCAGCAGGTAGAGCGGGACGCCGGCGCGGGCGTAGCAGTGTCGCTTGGTGATGCGGTCATGGTCGGGCTTGCTCGATGTGACCTCTGCGACCATGGCCACGCCGTCGGGTTCCATCCACGGTGGTGCACCGCGGAAGAGTCGGAGTTCTCGCGGAGCGAACGTCGCATCCGGGATGACGTGGTTCTTCGGACAGAGACCGCCGCTGACAAGCCGCAGGCCCTTGCCTCCGGACACTTGCATGTGGACTTTGGACTTGGCCTTCACCTGATCGATGAGAAGGTCGATGTAGTCCTCGTGATCGCCGTCCGGCGGTGGTGCCACGATGATCTCTCCCTCGATGAGCTCGGCTCGGAAGCCTTCGGGGGAGTGCAGGCTCAGGAAGCTCTCCAGCAGGATGTCGGCCTGCGATGGGGAGCCCGTGATCGGTTGCTCATGCGCCACAGCACTCATGATGCCCCTCCTTCAGAGGACCGTCACGCTATTCGCGGCCCGGCCGGGCTGTGCCGTATACGGCGGAGTTTCACTCGATGGTGTGAGTTTGAGGTCTCGCCTAGGATTCCCCTGCTGGTGAACTGGCTTTTCGAGCGGAGGAGTTGGGGATGCTGAAGGCTTTCGCAGAGCTGTCCACACCGTTGGTGGCGGACGCCTGTGTGCGGCTCGGGGTGGGGCTGCGGGCGGCGCCGACGGGGGTGGCGGCGGTGGTGGCCGGGGCCCGGGTGGCGGGGCGGGCGCTGCCGGTGCGGCACTACGGGAGCGTGGACGTGTTCCTGGAGGCGTACGGGTCGGCCCGGGACGGGGACGTGCTGGTGGTCGACAACGGTGGGCGCACCGACGAGGCCTGCATCGGGGACCTCGCGGTGCTGGAGGCGCGGGCCTCCGGGGTGGCCGGGATCGTGGTGTGGGGGCTGCACCGGGACACCGCCGAGCTGCGGGAGATCGGGCTGCCCGTGTTCAGTTACGGGGCGCTGCCGCTCGGCCCGGTGCGGCTGGACGCCCGGGAGCCGCAGGCGCTGCTGACGGCGAAGTTCGGGCCGCACCCGGTGAGCGCCGAGGACGTGGTGTTCGCCGACCCGGACGGGGTGCTGTTCGTGCCCGCCGACCGGGTCGCGCAGGTGCTGGAGACGGCCGGCGCGATCGCCCGGACCGAGCGCGAGCAGGCCGCGCGGATCGTCTCCGGGGACACGCTGCGCCGGCAGACCGGCTTCGACGAGTACCTGGAGCGGCGCGCCGCCGACCCGGCGTACAGCTTCCGGCAGCACCTGCGGCGGGTCGGCGGGGCGATCGAGGAGTGACGGCCCTACAGCGGCCGGTGCATGACGTGCAGGCCGACGTAGCCGTCCACCGGGTGGTGGAAGGCCTCGGGGACGGTGCCGACGATCGCGAAGCCGAGTGACTCGTAGAGCCGCACGGCGTGGTGGTTGTTGGCGACGACCGCGTTGAACTGCATGGCGCGGAAGCCGCTCCGGCGAGCCCAGTCGAGGGAGTGCTCGACCAGCGCCCGCCCGATCCCCCTGCCGTGGTGGGCCGGGTCGACCAGGTAGCTCGCGCTGGCGACGTGCGAGCCGTTGCCGGGGCGGTTGCGGTTCATCTTGGCGGTGCCGAGGACACGCCCGTCCTCGTCCACCGCGACCACCGTGCGGTCCGGGGTGGTGAGCATCCACCACTCCCGGCCCAGCTCGGAGTCCATGTCCAGCGGGAAGGGGAAGGTCTCGCCGGCGGCGATGACGGTGTGGAAGAACGGCCAGACGGCCGGCCAGTCCTCGGGGGTGGCCTCGCGGATCTCGATGGGCATCGGACCAGGATGGCCCCCGACGGGCGGGCGGGCGAACGGTTTTCCGGCCGGGTCAGCCACCGAGGACGGCGTTCTCGACCAGGGCGGCGGTGTGCGCCTGGCCGGTCGCGTTGGGGTGCACCACGGCGTACTCGAGGGGGAGGACGCTGGTCAGCACGCCGTCCAGCCAGTGGTCGGCGTCGCAGACGCTGTGGCCGGCGCTGGCGGGGTAGAGGTCCACGAAGGTGTCGCCGTGGGCGGCGGCGCTCCCGGCGATCAGCGCGTTGAGCGGCTCCAGGAGCGCGGTGCGGGCCCAGCCGAGGTCGCCGGCGGTGAAGGTGCCGAACTGCAGGAGGTTGCCGTACTGGCAGAGCGCGGCGTTCTCGGGGACGAGGTGCGGGTAGCCGACGGCGAGGACCTTGGCGGACGGCGCCTTGGCGTGCAGCGCGGTCAGCATCCGGTCGTAGCCGTTCCGCAGCCGGTCGAAGCGGTCGGGCAGGCTCGCGTCGAACTTGTCCTTGCAGGGGGTGCCCTGGCCGAGCCGGACGGCGCCGAGTTCGATGCAGCTCTTGAGGATCTCGGCGAAGCCGAGGTCGTTGCCGCCGACCCCGACGGTGACCAGGTCGGTGGCCGCGTCGACGGCGTCGATCTGCGGCGGGACGGCCGGGTAGGGGCCGTTCGGGTCGGTGCCGAGCGGCGGGAGCGGGCGGCCGAGCGGGGCCTGGGCGGTCACGTCGACACCGTCGGTGGTGGCGCCGCTGCAGCTGACGTTGCGCAGGTCGACCAGGGAGCCCAGGTCGCGGCGGACGATCTCGGGGTGGGACTCGACGGTACGGGCGCAGCCGTCGCGCGGGTCGGTCTCGTCGCCGGTGGCCTCGATGACCCCGGCGGTGTAGGAGTCGCCGAGGGCCGTCCACCGCAGTGCGGCGGCGCGGTCGCTCGGCCGGGTGGCGGCCTGGGCGGTGGTCGGGGTGATCAGCCCGGCGGCGAGCACGGTGGCGGTGCCGGCGACGGCGAGGCGGGACAGGAAGCTTGGCACGGCTCTCCTCCTCGGGGTGCGGGGGAGAGTGCGGTTCACCCCCCTGAGAGTCAATCGAGTCGCCGTGTGGACGACTTGATGCCTCAGGGGGGTGAATCCACGGGCGTCGCGGTGACGCCGGGGGTCAGAGCGCCGCGGCGGCGGGCTCGATCATCGCCCGCGCGGTCTTGCCGTCGACGTACTCGCCGAGCGCCGTCATCTCCCACTCACCGCCAGGGCGGCGGACCAGCTTGCACATCATCACACCGGTGTGGGGCTCGGAGTGGGTGAGATCGAAGCGGACCAGCTCCTCCTCCGTGCGGGCGTCCAGCAGCCGGCAGTAGGCGTCGCGCACGTCGGTGAACTTCTGCCCGGAGAAGGAGTTCACCACGAAGACCAGCCCGTGGACCTCGGCCGGCAGGCCCTCCAGGTGGACGGTGATCACCTCGTCGTCGCCGCCCTCGCCGCCGACCAGGTTGTCGCCGGAGTGGGAGATCGCGCCGTTGAAGATGTTCAGCTTCATGAACCAGGCCGTCTCCAGCCGCTTGTGCCGGGAGTCGAAGGCCAGGCAGGAGGCGTCCAGGTCGACGGCGCGGCCGCGGGCGGCGGACTTCCAGCCGAGTGCCATCCGGATGGAGGAGAGGAAGGGGCGGCCGTTCTTGACCAGGGAGACCGAGCTGCCCTTGACCAGGTTGACCCGGCCCTTGTCCAGGGTGATCTTGGCCGGAGCCGGAGCCGGAGCCGGAGCCGGAGCCGGAGCCGGAGCCGGAGCGGAGGTCTGGCCGGTGGCGAGCGCGATCCGCGGGTCGACCGGGGCGGTCGGCGGTGCGGGCGGCATCGGCGGGGCGGCCGGCGGGGCCGGGAGCTGGACGGTCCGGTCCACCGAGACCGGAGGCGCGACCGAGGGCGCGACCGGAGCGGCGGGCGCCGGGGTCGAAACCGGGGCCGGGGCCGGAGCCGGGGAGTCCTCGACGGTGACGCCGAAGTCGGTCGCGATGCCCGCCAGGCCGTCGGCGTAGCCCTGGCCGACCGCGCGCACCTTCCAGACGCCGCCCCGCAGGTAGACCTCGACCACGATGAGCGCGGTCTCCAGGCCCAGCTGCGGCGGGGTGAAGGTGACCAGCGCCTGGCCGGTGTCGGCGTCGCGGACGGTGGCGGTGGGCTCCATCCCGGCGAAGGTGGAGACCTGGTCGGCGGGGCTCGCGGTCACCACGATCTTGGTGATGCCGGCCGGGACGGCCCGGGTGTCGACGGTGATCGCGTCGGGGGAGCCGGCGGTGGCCGGGCGGTGGCTGACGCCGGGGCCGTTCGGGGCGTTGAAGAAGACGAAGTCGTCGTCCGAGCGGACCTTTCCGGCATCGGTCAGCAGCAGGCCGGAGACGTCCAGCGCCTTGGGCGCGGTGACCTCGACGGTCACTCGCGCGGCGGTCAGCGGTGCGTTGCCGCCTTGGGTCAGGACGGTGGACACGGACTCCTCCTCGGGTGCGGATCGGCGGCCCGGCCGGGGCCGTCGGGGGCGCCGGGCCGGGTGCTGCCCACAGTAACGAACGGGGGTACGGGGATGCGCCCGTCCGGAACGGCCTGCTGCCGGATCGTCGAACGACCGTTACAGGGCGGCCTTCGGCAGGTCAGCGTGCCGTGGCGGCAGGGGCGGTGGCCACCCCGGCACCCGCCCCGGGGGTCGTCCCGGAGGCCGGTGCGGGCAGCGGCTGCACCGGGCCGAAGGTGCCGAGCGCGGCCACCGCGCGGGGGTGGTCGAGCGCGAAGGCGGAGACGCTCCAGCCCTCCACCGGGGCCGCCCTGCGCACCCCGGCGGACGGGTCGGCGGCCGGCCGGGCACCGAGGACGCCGAAGGTGTAGGTGCCGGGCCGGACGTCGGTGCCCGGCGGGGTGGTGAAGCGGTAGACGAGGGTGCCGCGCTCCTGCTGGGCGGTCACCACGGCGCCCGGCAGGTCGGTCCAGGCGGTGCCGTTGCCGGGGGCCGACTCGCCCGGGGCGAGCCGGAACTCGGCCTGGAACGCGGTGACCGGCTCGGCCACCGCGAGGGTGAGCCGGTGGCGCAGGCCGTCGCGGCCGAGCGGGGAGAGCCGGGCGGCGCCGGTCAGCGCCTGGTCGGTGTCCGCGGAGGGCCGGGGGCCGGCCGGGCCGTTGCCGTTGCCGTCGACCGTGTCGGCCGGGGCCTCCCCGGCGGCCGGGAGGGGAGCGAGCGGCGGCGGCACGGGGCGGGTGGGCGCGGTCGGCCGCAGCCCGGGGCGGTTCGGCGCCGGGCCGGTGGCGGCCGCGCCCTGGTCGGGCTGCCCGGCGCCCGGGGCGGGAGCCGGACCCGGGGCGTAGCCGGGCTGCTTGGCGTTCGGGACCGGGGGGACGGAGACGGAAGGGGAGGGCGAGGGGTCGACCTGGACGCGGGCCTCGGTGCCGGCGAGCTGGGTGCCGGAGGCCGGCGCGTCCTGCCCGGCCGAGGCCTGGCCGCCGGTCTGGGGCGCGCCGGGGCTCCCGCCGTGGGGCGCGGACGGGGAGGCGGCGACCGGCGCGGGCCCCGTGGGGTGCGCCGAGAGGCGCGAGGAGGGGTTCGGTGAGGGCCGGCCGCCGACGGGGCGGCCGGAGGAGGAGCCGGGCGACGGGCCGTCGGTCGGGGTCTGCGCGGAGGCCGCCTCGGTCTGGTCGGTGGTGCCCGGCGTGGGCGGCGGGGTGGTGCCGACCCGGGCGACGCCGGCCCGGCGGCCGATCCCCTGCTGCTCGTTCAGCAGCAGGGTGGTGGCGATGCTGATGCCGACCACGGTGGACATCGCCATCGCGGCGCCGGAGAAGCGCAGGGTGGGCAGTCGGAACAGCCCGCCGAACGGGCGCGGCCGCCCGTGCCGGCCGTGCCGTGCGGGCTCGTGCTGCACGTCTCGCGCGGTGTCCTCGCGCACAGCCACCGGACCCCTCCCTCCCCGAAGCCGCCGTCGCGTCGCCGTATTCTCCCACGCGTCGCCGCCGGGCCCGGCTCCGGCCGCCGAGGACCGGTTCCGCGCGGGCCCGCGCGGGGAGGGGGAGAGCGTACCAGCGGGCGACCGCGCCCCGGTCGGTTCCCATCCACTTCGTGGACACCCGTTCGATACACGGAAGTTGACACTCCGTCCGACAAGCGCGGTAAGGAGTGGCCGCGCCGGACGGGGGGCGTTGCAACCCCCTTGCAACCCTTGCCCGGTGCGCCGGGTGTGACGCACGCTGAGGGCATCCCAAGCCGCCCCGGAGAGACCGTCATGCCGCCCGACCCGCTGTCCGCAGCCTCCAGTGCACCCCTCGCCGCCACCCCCACGGGCGGCGATGGGGACGGCTCCACCGCCGCTCCGGCGGCGGTGGAGGAGGAGGTGCTGATCCTGCGAATCTCGCTGGGCGAGGAGGTGGTCGGCGAGGTGCTCACCCGGTTCCGGTTCGACGCCGCGCGCCCGTACGAGGTGCTGCTGACCTTCCACCTGGGGCGGCCCGACGAGGCCGACTGGGTGTTCTCCCGCGAACTGCTGCGCGACGGCCTGCGCGCGCTGAGCGGCCAGGGCGACGTCAAGCTGTGGCCGGCGTACTGCCCGTGCCACGGGGCGACGCTGCACCTGGCGCTCGAGTCCCCGCACGGCAGCGCGCTGCTGGAGGCTCCCAGGCCCCGGGTGCAGGCCTGGCTGGACCGCACCTACGCGCTGGTCTCCGAGCGTCAGGAGCGGGTCTGCGGCCCCACCGACGCCGACCTGGCCGCCCTGCTCGCGGACGGCTGAGGCCGACCGAGGCCGGTGCCGCGGCGCCGCGGCGTCAGCGACGCCCCGCCGGACCGGCGGCGCGCGGCGGCGGGAGGGACGGCGTACCGGGCAGCCGGGCCGTCCCCGCGGCCAGCGCGGCCCGCAGCCGCCGGACGGCCGGGGCCGAGGAGGCGGGCAGCAGGTCGTACGGGTCGTCCGGCCCGTCCACGGTGACCAACACCGACTCCGCGAACCGGTACGGCCGGTGGGCCAGCAGTCCGCCCAGGTAGCGGCGCAGCCGGGACAGCTCGGCGCGGACCGTCACCGTCCGGCGGGCGTCGTCGAACAGGGCCTCCGCGAGCTGGGCGGCGGTGCTGCCCTCGCGTCCGGTGGCGAGCAGGAGCAGCAGTTCGGCGTGGCGCGGGCTGAGCGGGTGCGACCAGCTGTCGGCCGCGCTCCGGACGGACAGTTCCGGACGGTCCGGGCGCCGCAGGTCGAGCCGGAGGTGGGCGCCCTCGGCCTGTTCGGCGGTCACCGCGCCGGAGCCGCCGTCCTCGGGTGACCGCACCGGGCGCACCAGCCAGCCGTCGGCGAGCGGCTCCAGCACGCACTCGCCCAGGCCCGGCACCCAGTGCACGGCGGCCGGGGTCCAGCCCCCGCTGGGCACCCGCAGCCGGCCGACCGGCGGCAGCCCGGCCGCGGCGGCGGTCCAGCCGGCCGCGTCCACCACCAGCGCCGGGCCGCCGACCCGGGCGAGCAGCGGGGCGGCCAGGGCGCGCAGCTCGTGCAGCGCCTCCAGCCGTCGGGCGCGCAGCTCGGTCTCGGCGAGCCGGGCGGCGGTGGCGGTGAGCTGGAGCAGGTACGGGCGGACGCTGTGCGCCGGGACGCTCAGGTTGACGGCGCCGACCAGCTGCCCGGTGCCGGGGTCGCGCAGCGGCGCGGCGACGCAGGTCCAGGCGTGGTGGCTGCGCAGGTAGTGCTCGGCGGAGTGGACGTGCGTCGGGCGCCGGATGCGCAGGGCGGCCGCGATGCCGTTGGTGCCGACGCGCTCCTCGGTCCAGCGGGCGCCGGTGATGAAGCCGATCCGGTCGGCGCTGCGGCGCAGGCCGCGCTCGCCCTCCTGCCAGAGCACGTGGCCCTCGGCGTCGGCGACGGCCACCAGCAGCGGGGCCGCGCCGCCCACCTCCAGCAGGGTCTCGCGCAGCACCGGCAGGACGGTGTCGAGCCCGCTGGTGCGGCGGCGCTGTTCTATCTCGCCGGGGCCGAGCAGGACGGCGGCGGCGCCGCTGTCGGGGTCGAGGCCGAGGCGTCGCAGCCGGGCCCAGGAGTCGCCGATCTCGGGCCGGGGTTCGAGCAGGCCCGGGCCCGCGGGCTGCGCGGTGAGGGCGGGGGCGGCCAGTTCCCGGGCGGCGGCGTCGGCGAGGGTGCGGTCGTGGACCTTGGCCAGTTCCGTCGTGGTCGGCGGGGTGCGGCGCTCTGGTCGTCGGGACTGCCGTCCGGTCTGCCGCACGCGCTTCGCTCCTCGCCACCGTTCGAGGACGCGCCGGGGCCGACGCGCTGACGAAAGCGTACGGGGGCGGTGGGCCGCTGGGGACGGGGTCCGGCAACTCCGCCTACCGGGCGGTACGGAACCGTGGTCGGCCCCCGGGCCCCGGCGGCGCCCGGCGGGCGTTCGGCGGCGGGGCCCGGGGGCCGGGCGGGATCAGTGCCGCGCGCCGGTGCCCTGCTGGGCCGCCTCCACGGTGTGGTGCAGGTCGGCGGTGGCCTCCAGGGTGGCGCCGGTGCTCAGCACCAGGCAGGCGGCCAGGGCCACGGCGGCGGCCCGCAGCCAGGTGCCGGGGGCGCCGGCCGGGCGGGGCTGGAGCAGGGCGGCGACCCGGCGCGGGACCGGTCCCGAGTGGGCGGCGGCGACCAGCCGGGGGCGGCCCGGCCAGGGGGAACGGCTCGCGGCCAGGGCGGCCCGGCCGACCGCGCGGGCGGTCACCGCGCGGTCGCCGACCCGGGTCGCGGCCACCTCGTCGGCCCAGCGCTCCAGGTGGTACCCGAGGGGTGCGCGCAGCGGGCGCAGGGCCGGGTGGATGCCGGCGGCGTGCTCGGCGAGGGCGAGGAAGACGTGGTGGCGGGCGGTCAGGTGGGCCCGTTCGTGGGCGAGCAGGGCGGAGCGCTCGGGGGCGCTGAGGGCGCGCAGCATGCCGGAGGTGACCACGATCCGGCCGGGCTCGCCCGGTCGGCCGGGGCGGCCCAGGCGGCCGGGCAGGGCGAAGGCGTCGGCGCACTCGTCGTCCAGGACGGTGAGCGGGTGGTCGGCGGTCCGGAACAGTGCGGCGGGCCGCAGGCGGGTGGCCGTCCGGAGCAGTGCGGCGGGCCGTGGCAGGGCGGCCGGCCAGGCCGGGAGGCGTGACCGGCGCACGGAGGCGTGTGGGGGGCGCATGTCCGGATGCTGGACGGAGGAGCGCTCGCGGAGCGGGTGGTGGGCGCCGGTCCGGTCCGTACGGTGATCGTCGGCAGCCGCGGAACCCACGGCACCGAGGGCACCCCCGACACCCACGGCGCCGGCGCGGTCGGCGAGGCTGCCGTCGGTGCCGCCGGAGGGTTCCGTGCGGGGCGCGTCGTGGGCCGGGAGCGCGGCCCTGGCGATGCGCAGCTCCCGCAGTTGCCGGCGTGCGGTGCGCACCGCCAGCGCGCCGAGCGCGAGGAGCGCCAGGGCGGCCAGCACGGCCGCGAACGGCGCGTCGGGCGAGGCCGCGGTGAGCCAGGGCAGTGAGAGGTGGCCGAGGGCGGCGACCGGTGGGAGCTGGAGCAGCCCGTCGACGGCCAGCAGGCCGAGCGAGCAGAGGGTGCCGCCGGCCAGGACGGCGGCGCTGCCGGCCAGCATCCAGGCGGCGGCCCGCGGCGGCAGCGCCTCGGCGAGGCGGCGGGCCAGCGGGGCGGCCAGGAAGGGCAGCAGCAGCGGGACCCAGACGGCGAGCATCATCGGCCGGCCGCTCCCGGTGCGCCCGGCCCCGTCGGGTCCGCCTCCGGCGCGTCCGGGGCGCCGTCGCCGAGCAGGTCGCGCAGCAGCTGCTCGTCCTCGGCAGAGAGGTCGGAGACGAAGCGGGCCAGTACGGTGGAGCGGTCGGCCTCGCGGCCGAGCTCGGTGTGCATCCGGCGGGCGGCGAGCCCCGCGGTGTCCTGGACGGTCGGAACGTAGGCGTAGGCGCGGCCGGCCCGGGTGCGCTCGACCGTCCCCTTGTCGAACAGCCGGGCCAGGATCGTCGCGACGGTGGTGCGGGCGAGGTCCCCGCCGAGCGCGGCCTGGACGTCCTGCGGCGTCATCGGCTGCCGGGTGGACCAGAGGGCGGCCAGCACCTCGGCCTCCAGCTCCCCGGCGGGCCGGCGGGCGGACGGTACGTCGGGCATGGCGGCGCTTCCTCCAAGTTTCGTCTACAGTCATGTAGACCGTCTACGCGACTGTAGACGATCAGGGCGGGTTCCGGTGCGAACCGCCCTCCAACGTACGGGAGGTCCGTCGGCCTTGCTTCAGTTCCTCGCCGATCCGGCCGTTCACCTCGCGGTGAACCCGCTGGACGCGTCCTCACTTCTCGCCGCCTTCGGCGCGCTCGGCATCGCCGTGGTGCTGTTCGCCGAGACAGGCCTGCTGGTGGGCTTCTTTCTGCCGGGCGACTCGCTGCTGTTCACTGCCGGACTGCTCTGCGTGCCCGGCGCCACCCAGGGGCCGCAGCTGGAGCTGTGGCAGGTGCTGCCCGCGGCCCTGGTCGGCGCGCTCGGCGGGGCGCAGGTCGGCTACCTGATCGGCCGGCGCGGCGGCCGGGCGCTGCTCGCCAGGACCAGGCGCAGGAGCCTGCTGGAGGGCGTGGCGCGGGCCGAGGAGCTGCTGGCCAAGTACGGCCACGGCAAGGCGATCGTGCTCGCCCGGTTCATCCCGGTGGTCCGTACGGTGCTGAATCCGCTCTGCGGCGTGCTCGAGGTGCCGGTCCGCTCGTTCACCTTCTGGCAGGTGGCCGGAGGCGTGCTCTGGACGGTCGGCGTGGTGTTCGCCGGCTACGGGCTGGGCTCGTCCATCCCCGGTATCGACCAGTACCTGCTGCCGATCATCGGTCTGGTAGTAGTTGTCTCCGTGCTCCCCATTGTTCTCGAACTGTTCCGCGCCCGTAAGGCGCGACGTCACGGAGGTGACGCGTGATGTCCTCCCGGGCGCTCGCCGTGTACGACGGCAGCGGAATCGACGGCGGCCTGTACAGCCGGGTCAACGGCTGGGCGCAGTCGGCGCCGCACTGGCTGGACGAGCTGATCAAGGTCTGGTCGGCGCTCGGCCTCGGACTGTTCGCGGTCTTCATGGTCTACGCCTGGTGGCGGGCGCGCGGCGCGGACTCGGCCGTGATGGCCAGGGTGCTCGCCTCGCCGCTGATCGTGGTCGTCGCGTACGGCGTCAACTCGGTGTTCAAGGGCGCGGTCGAGGAACTCCGGCCGTGCGCGCAGATCCCCGGCAGCGTCGCGCTGGAGACCTGCCCGGGCACCGGGGACTGGTCCTTCCCGAGCAACCACTCGGTGATCGCCTTCGCCGCTGCGGCCTCGCTCTGGTTCGTCAACCGGCGGCTCGGCTGGGTGGCCGGCCTGTTCGCGGTGCTGATGGCCGCCTCCCGGGTCTGGGTCGGCGTGCACTATCCGCACGACGTGGCGGTCGGCGCGCTGGTCGGGCTGCTGGTCGCGGTGCTGCTGGCGCCGCTCGCCGGACGCTGCGGGCCGCTGGTGGACCGGATGCGGGCGGGTGCGCTGCGCCCGCTGCTCGGCGCGGGGGAGCTGCCGGTGGTCGCCCACGGCTACTCCGGGTACCGGGCGCAGGGGCGCTGATCCGGGTGATCCGGGCCGCGGCCGGCCGTTGGGCCGCCGCCGTTCCGTAGTCCTCCTCCGCCCCTTGTCCGGCCTCGGACGACGGGTGGGGCATGTGAGCCGGGTGTGGAGCCTCCTCCGGGGGCGCCCGCCCGGCTCATTCGTGTCCGGGCGCGGGTGGTGCGGTCGTGGCCCCCACCGGCCCGGCGCGGGTTGTCTGTACAACTTCCCAGGTGGTTCATCTGCGGGACGGCGGGTCGACGCCCCTGGGACACCTGGGCGCACCAGCCTGGACGCATGAGAGTCATCGTCGTAGGAGCAGGCGTGCTCGGCAGCATGCACGCCTGGCAGGCCGTCGAGCGCGGCCACGAGGTCATCCACCTGGAGCGCGAGACCGAGGCGCGCGGTGCCTCGGTGCGCAACTTCGGCCTGGTCTGGGTCAGCGGCCGGGCACAGGGCGAGGAGCTGGACACCGCGCTGCGGGCCCGCGAACTGTGGGAGTCCATCGGCTCCCGCGTCCCCGACCTCGGCTTCCGGGCCAACGGCTCGCTCACGGCCATCCGCACCGAGGCCGAACTCGCCGTCGCCGAGCAGGCCCTGACCCTGCCGGACGCCGCCGCCCGCGGCTACAAGCTGCTCGACCCGGACGAGACCCGCGCCGTCAACCCGGCCCTGCGCGGCAAGCTGCTCGGCGCCCTGTGGTGCGAGCGCGATGCCGCCGTCGAGCCCCGCACCGCCCAGCGCGCGCTGCGCGGGTACCTGGAGTCCACCGGCCGGTACACCTTCCTGCCCGGACGCGAGGTGCGCGAGGTGGTCGGCGAGAACGCCGTCCGCGACGACCACGGCGACGTCCACACCGGCGACCTGGTGATCCTCTGCACCGGCGCCTGGCTCGGCGGCCTGGTCCGCGAACTCGCCCCCGCCCTGCCGGTCCGCCGGGTGCGGCTCCAGATGATGCAGACCGACCCGCTCGGCGAGACCCTGACCACCTCCGTCGCCGACGGCGACAGTTTCCGCTACTACCCCGCCTTCGCCGGCACCGCCCTGGACCGGCTGCGCGAGACCCAGCCGCAGCCGCCGGTCGCCGCCGAGCACAAGATGCAGCTGCTGATGGTCCAGCGCCGCGACGGCGGCCTGACCATCGGCGACACCCACGAGTACGACCAGCCGTTCGGCTTCGACGTCGTCGAGGACCCGTACGACCACCTGGTCGGCGTCGTCGAGGAGCTGCTCGGCCGTCCGATGCCGCGGATCCGCCGCCGCTGGGCCGGGGTGTACGCCCAGTGCGTCGACTCCACCCGGGTGGTCCACCGCGAGCGCGTGCGCGACGGCGTCTGGCTGGTCACCGGCCCCGGCGGCCGCGGCATGACCTGCTCGCCCGCCATCGCCGAGACCACCGCCGAACTCGCCAACCTGTAAGGAACGCTGTCATGACCAACGACATCCGCCTGGTCGTCCTCGACATGGCCGGCACCACCGTGGCCGACGACGGCCTGGTCGAGCAGGCCTTCACCGCGGCCGCCGCGAAGCTCGGCGTCGAGGCCGGCAGCCCGGAGTTCGACCCGATGCTGGCCCACGTCCGGGCCACCATGGGCGAGTCCAAGATCTCCGTCTTCCGCCACCTGTTCGGCGAGGAGGAGAAGGCCCGGCTGGCCAACGCCGCCTTCGAGGCCGCCTACGACGAGCTGGTCGACGCCGGCCACTGCGCCCCGCTGCCCGGCGCCGCCGAGGCCATCGCCGAACTGCGCGGCCAGGGCCGCAAGGTGGTCCTCACCACCGGCTTCTCCCGGACCACCCAGGACCGCATCCTGGGCGCCCTCGGCTGGCAGTCCGTCGCCGACCTGACGCTCTGCCCGGCCGACGCCGGCCGCGGCCGTCCGTACCCCGACATGGTGCTCACCGCGCTGCTGCGCACCGGCACCGACTCGGTCCGCCAGATCGCCGTCGCCGGCGACACCGGCTACGACATGCTGACCGGCACCCGGGCCGGCGCCCCGGTCGTCGCCGGCGTCCTCACCGGCGCCCACGACGAGGCCCGCCTGCGGGCCGACGGCGCGACCCACGTCCTCGGCTCGATCGCCGAACTGCCCGCGCTGCTGGGCTGACCGGGCGTTCCGGGGGCGGGCGGGTGTCGCGACGAAAGCGTGCGACGCCCGCCCGCCGCGGTCCGCCGGGACGGGCGGCAGGGGTGGCGAGCGGCCGGCTCAGGCCAACGACGCCCCGGGCCTGCGCACGGACCAGAGCACGGTGCCGTCGATCAGGACGTTGCAGCCGAGGAACAGCAGCAGGTAGCCGGGGGAGTCGGCCTCGCCGGGGAGCTTGGGGGCGACCCGCCCGGCCGGGTCCATCCGGACGGTGACCACGTCACCGCGCTTGAACCGGTGGGAGTCCTCCTTGAGGGGGCCGCCCGGCACCGCGTCGGCCGACCCCGACGCGACCAGGCTGTACGCCCGACCGGAGTCGTGCAGCACGTTGGTCACCTCCGAGTCGGTCACCACGGCCTGCACCGTCCGCCCCGAGCCGAGGATCAGGTTCGCCCAGGCCTCGGCGCCCGCCAGGTACGCGACGAAGCCGACGGCGGAGATGCCCAGTCCCCAGGCGACCATGTTCTTCCGGAACCGGGGGTTGCTGTCGGCGTCACGGCGCACGGCGAACGCGTACAGCACGACCAGCGGGTAGACGAGCCCCACCACAGCGGCGAGGTACGCGTTGACGTAGACGTTCAACGCCATGACGCCGAGGAGCACGGCGGTGGTGACGGCGACGAGGCCCAGGGCCCCGCCGAACCGGCGGAGCCCGCTGCGCCCCTCCTCGGCCGGCTGGTCGAGTGTCATCCGAAGGCCTTCCGGATGTTGTCCTGCCGCTCGGGCGGCAGGGCGTCGCGGGTGTCGTCGCGTGGTGGGTGGAAGGAGATCCCGCCGATGGCGGCGCCCACCAGGACCGACCAGCCGTCCCAGTAGTCCGGGTGCTGGGTGGTGAAGACGACGGCGAGCACGTGGGGGCTCCACGGGTGCGCGAACAGGGCCTCCAACTGGCGGACCCGGGCGACGCCCGATCCCGGCAGGCCGTAGGCCGTCCCGGGCACGGGGACGGACAGGTCGCGGACGGTCACCGCGGCCCGGCCGAGCGGGAAGTCGAGGACGGCGACGTCGGCGTCCGGCCAGGCGGCCGCGAGCTCCCGGGCGGCGCGCTGGGGGTAGCCGCCCGGGGCGCCCTGCTCCTGCTCGCGCAGGAACAGGCTGAACACGCCCTGGACGATCGCGCCCTCCTCGGTCTGCACCAGGCAGTTGGAGATGTGGACCGCGCCCTCGCGCAGCTGCGCCTGGAGGGCGAGCTCGGCGGAGACGGCGATGCCGAGCTTCTGCTCCGGACCGGCGTCGGTGAGCGCGTCGAGTCCGTCCACGATCCGGCACATCCGGTCGCCCGGGTCCTCGGCGAGGTCGATGTCGGTGAAGCCCTCGGGCAGGGACAGCCAGAGGGACGGGGCGGTCGTGTCAGTCATGTCCCACTCCCCAGACTCCGGTGACGATCGCGCTGCCGCCGCCGAGCAGCGCGGGCAGGATGCGGCCCTTGCCGCTGCCGCCGATGACGCCTCCGGCACCGTTGAGCGCGGTGCCGCCGCCCGTGGTGTAGTTGATCGCGGCGCCCAGTCCCGGGCTCGGGTCGTCCGTGGTGAGGCCTATCGCGGTGGGGGCCGTCAGCGCGAGCCCGCCGGTCGCCTGCACGCCGTCGGAGACGTTCATCGCGGCGGCCTTGGAGAGCCCGAGCTTGACGGCGGGCTTCTCGACCAGGTTGGTGAAGACCGGGTTGGCCGGGTCGATCGCCCGGGCGGCGGTGCGGACCTCCTTGGCCGTGGCGCTCACGGCCTTGACCCCGCCCTCGGCGGCGCGGGCACCCCGGAACGCGGTGACCCCGCCCTTGACGAGGGCACCTCCGGGGAGCGCCCCGAGGAGGTCGCCGGCCAGGGTGAGGTCGTTGCCGAGGTTCGCCATGCTGGTCGGCAGCAGTCCCTTGATGCCGTACTGCTGCGCGTGCCAGCCCGCCGCGGCGGCGCTCAGCAGGATGGCGGGCAGCGCGAACGCGGGGCAGAAGATGGCCGCGACGCCGCAGATGCCCGAGGCGACCGTCAACAGGTCCCCGCCGTGCTTGCCGAACCAGTCGCCGACCTTGCTGAGCCAGCCCGGCTCCGGCGGGGCCTTGCTGTCGGCGGCCTTGCGGACGGCCTCGGCGGTCTTCCTGGCGTCCGCCTCGTGGGTGCCGGCCAGCTCGTGGGCCTGCTTCTGCAGGCCGGCCAGCTCGTTGGTGGCGCTGGTGAGCAGCTCGGCGGCCGAGTCCAGGTGGCCCTTCGCCGTGTTGTAGCGCTGCTCGGCGGCTGCGAGGCTCGCGTCGTCGGGGAAGTACCGCCCGGCCAGCTGGAGGTCGGGGGCGGCGGCCGCGGCGCTGTGGGCGCGGTCCGCCTCGTCCTTCTTCTTCTTGGCGGCGACCGCGGAGGCGGCCAACTCGGCCGCCCTGGGCTGGTGTTCGGTCAGCGCCTTGTACCAGACGTCGAGCGCCGTGTAGGCGGCGGTGATCGACTCGGAGGCGTCCTGGAGGTAGCCGGGCAGCTTGCCGAACTGCTGGGCGAACTGCTTGGCGGCCTCGCCCGTCCACTCGCCCTGGTCGGCGGAGAGCTGGGCGAGCGTGGTGTGCACGCCGCTCAGGTGCTGGCCCACCCGGCGCAGGCCGTTGCTGAGCGCGGTGACGGCGCCGGAGTCGCCGGGGGTGGGGTCGAAGCCGAGACCGGACCAGTCGGGCGCCGCCGGCGCGGGGGCGCTCACGACTGCCCCGCCGGGGCGAGGACCTTGACGATGCTCTGCTCGGTGCCGTCGTAGTTCTTCTGCACCTGCGCGAGGCCCTCGTCCAGGACCTTGACGCACTCGCGGACCTTCTTCAGACCGAACTGCCACTTGTCCTTGAAGTGGCCGCAGGCGTCGTCCAGGAAGTCGTAGCCGGTGCCGGTGTGGCCGGCCGCCTCGAACGCCTTGAGCCCCTGCTCCAGTTCGTCGCCGCAGCCTCTGAGGTCCTGGGCCAACTTGGCGAGGAATTCGGTACTGACCTTGAAGTCGGACACTGTCGCCCCCCGATGCGTCGCTTGTCGAACCGGGCGAGCATAGTCCTCGGGGACGCGCCGGTGATCGCGGGAACCGGCGCCGGGGGCCGTCATCACGGGACTTTTACGGGCCGTCGACGCCTTCTTGACGCCGGCGGCCCGGCCCTGGGGCGGACATCCGCGACGGGGGCTCAGCGGCGCCAGAAGCCGCGCTTCTTCTGGCCGACGAGCTGCACCACGGCCGCCACGAACAACTCGGCGACGGGGGAGGGCCCGGAGCCGTGGTTGAGGTGGCTCTCGGCGGTCCACTCGCCGAGGACGGTGCCGGGGCTGCCGTCGAGGGGGCTGAGCGCGTGCTCGAGGGTCACGTAGCGTACGGCCCTGGCGCCCTTGGGCTGGACGGCGGCGACGAAGTGGGCCTCGGTGGCGCCGACCGGGGTGGGCAGGGTGACCAGCAGCATGTGGTGGCCGTCGACCGACAGGTGGCGGCAGTCGAGGCCGTGGCCGGGCAGGCGGTCCTCGGGCGGCAGGGACGCGCCGAGGTCGTCCCAGATCTGGGTGACGACGGGCAGCAGGCTGCCGCCGTCCGGGGTCGGGGTGGCCACGCGCGGGCCGAACTCCAGCACCTGGCGGGCGAGCTCGCGGTGGACGAAGCGGTAGTGGTGGGGCCGGGGGTCCGTCATGGGGACACCGTAGCGAAGCCCTCGGGGCGGGAGGTCGGCGCGTCCGACTTCCCGCCCCGACAGGCGAGTTGAAAGGCTTGGGTGGAATTGACGGTCCGTCAGAAACCGTCAGTGGTGCTCGGGGACGGTCAGGAGTGGCCGCCCTTGAGGTTGAGCACCACCACCCCGACGATCACCAGCGCGATGCCCAGCCACTGGAGCCGCCCGAGCGACTCGCCGAAGGCGACCACGCCTATCCCGGCGACCGCCGCGGTGCCGGCCCCGGACCAGACCGCGTAGGCGACCGAGACCGGTATGTGCTTGAGCGCGCGGCCGAGCAGCAGGAAGGAGAGTGCGTAGCCGATGCCGACGCCGAGGCTCGGCCAGAGCCGGGTGAACCCCTCGGTGAGCTTGAGGCAGCTGGTGGCGCAGACCTCGCTGGCGATGGCGAGGGCGAGCAGGAGATAGGGCATGTCAGGGTCGAACCGCGCCGGCTCCGGCGAGCTTCCCGAGCAGGGCGAGGTCGGCCTGCTCCAGGCTGGCGAGCAGGGTGATCCGCTCGCCCTGCGGCATCGGCACCGCGGTGGACGGCACGGCGAGCACCGCGCAGCCGGCCGCGGTGGCGGAGGCGACCCCGGTCGGGGTGTCCTCGACGGCGAGGCAGTCGGCCGGGTCCAGGCCCAGCCGCTCGGCGGCGGCGAGGTACGGGTCGGGCGCGGGCTTGGTGCGCGCCGTCTCCCCGGCGGCCAGGGTGACGGCGAACCAGTCCCGGCCGATGGCGGACAGCACCAGGTCCACCACCCCGCGGGGGGAGGCGGAGACCAGCGCGGTGGGCACCCGGGCGTCGCGCAGCGCGGCCAGCAGGGCGAGCGCGCCGGGGCGCGGCACCGTCTCGGCGGCGACCTTGGCGGCGAAGGACTCGTCCAGCCGGGCGGCGAGTTCGGCCACGCCGAGGGCGGTGCCGCTGACCCTGTGCAGGTGGGCGGCGGTGTGCTCGACGGCCTGGCCGAGCACCTCGGGGGCGTCCTGGTCGGTGAGCGGGCGGTGCAGCTCGTCGGCGAGCTCGGCGGCGGCCTGCCACCACAGCTGCTCGGTGTCGACCAGGGTGCCGTCCATGTCGAACAGGACGGCGGCGGGCAGGGCGGGGGAATCGGCCAGGGCGGGGGATCCGGGCATGGCGGAGTCAGGCATGGCGGTACCTTCGGGTGGCTCTTCGGTGGTTCGGCGGTGCTCCGTCGGGCGGAGCGGGGAGGTACGAGGCTCTCAGGCCGCGCGGCGGTCCACCAGGACCGGGCGCTCCGGCAGGGTGAGCGCGGCCCGCGCACCGGCCGGCAGCGCGGCGGCGGCCTCGGTGGGCAGGTCGGCCTTGACCTCGGTGCCGTCGTCCAGGCGGACGGTGAGCCGGGTGACGGCGCCCAGGAAGGAGGCGGTGACCACCAGCGCGGGGCCGTCCTCGGCCGGGGTCAGGGTGACGTTCTCCGGGCGGACCAGCACCTGGAGCTCCCCGTCGGCCGGGATCTCGCCGTCCACCGCGTGGCGGCGGCCGAGCACCTCGACGCCGTCCGAGGCGCGGGTGCACGGGATGCGGCTCATGGTGCCGACGAACTCGGCGACGAAGGCGGTGGCCGGCCGGCCGTACAGCTCGGACGGGGTGGCGCACTGCTCCAGCTTCCCGGCGCGCAGCACCGCGACCCGGTCGGCCATCGACAGGGCCTCCTCCTGGTCGTGGGTGACGAACAGGGTGGTGATGCCCAGCTCCTGCTGGAGGCGGCGGATCTCCTCGCGCAGCTGGAGGCGGACCTTGGCGTCCAGCGCGGACAGCGGCTCGTCCAGCAGCAGGACGCGCGGCTGGAGGGCGAGCGCGCGGGCGAGCGCGATGCGCTGCTGCTGGCCGCCGGACATCTGGTGCGGGTAGTGGTCGGCGCGGTGCGGCAGGCCGACCAGCTCCAGCAGTTCCTGGGCCCGCTTGCGGCGCTCGGCCTTGCCGGTGCCGCGCATCCGCAGCCCGAAGGCGACGTTGTCCAGCGCGGTCAGGTGCGGGAAGAGGCTGTAGGACTGGAACACCATGCCCGCGTCGCGCTTGTGCGCGGGGATCGCGGTGATGTCCCGGCCGTCGACCAGCACCTCGCCGGAGTCGTGCTGCTCGAAGCCGGCGAGGATGCGCAGCGCGGTGGTCTTGCCGCAGCCGGACGGGCCGAGCAGGGCGAGCAGCTCGCCCGGGTGGACGGTCAGGTCCAGGCCGTCGAGGGCGGTGGTGGTGCCGAACGCGCGGCGCAGGGAGCGGAATTCGACGGTGGCGCTGCCGGGGGAGAGCGAGACGCCGTTGGCGATGGCGGTGGCCGTGGTCATGACTGGTGACTCCGGGGGGTTTCAGGAGGTGGCGGTCTTGGCGTGGCGCTCGCGCCCGGCGGTGGCCAGCAGGAGCAGCAGCAGCCAGGTGAGCAGCAGGCTCAGGATGGAGACCGCGACCGACATGTGGGCCTGGCTGTTGCCGACCGAGTAGATCCAGACCGGGAAGGGCTGGAAGCCGAGGATCGACGCGGTGGTGAACTCGCCGAGGACCAGGGCCAGGGTGAGGAAGGAGGCGTTCAGCAGGGCGCCGCGCAGGTTGGGCAGGACGACCGTGAACACCGCGCGCGGCCAGCTCGCGCCGCAGTTGCGGGCGGCCTCGACCAGCGTGCGCACGTCCATCGAGCGCAGGCCGGCGTCCAGGGCGCGGTAGGCGAGCGGCAGGGCCATCAGCACGTACGCGATGACCAGCACCAGCGGGAAGTCCGGGTCCTGGATGAACACGAAGGTCTGGAAGAACGGGGAGTCCATCAGGTAGTCCGGGCCCCAGCGGAGCACGCCGATCAGGCCGGCGGTCAGCGCGACCGGCGGGACGACCAGCGGCAGGGTGCAGAGCACGTCGATGACCGGGCGCAGCTTCGGCGAGCCGAGCCGCACGGAGATCAGCGCCGGGACGAGCAGGAGCAGCAGCACCACGACGGTGACCACGGCCAGGCCGAGGGTCAGCCAGAGGCTGTCCAGGAAGCCGGGGGCGGAGAGCAGCCCGGTGTAGGCCTCGAAGGAGATGCCCTTGGGGTCGTCGATGGAGAACCAGAAGGACGCCGCGAGCGGGACGACGAAGTAGACGCCGGCGAGCGCCAGCACGGCGCCGCGCCACCAGCGCACGGTGCGTCGGCCGGGGCGGGCGGGGGTGGTCAGCTGAGCCATCGGGCGCTCCGGCGCTGGAGGGGGAGGTACACGGCCATCACCAGGACGGCCACGACGATCATGTTGAGGCTGAGGGCGAGGGCGAGGTTGCCCTGGCCGACCAGCACGTTGCCGGAGAGCGCGTCCGCGATCGAGCGGCTGACCAGCGGGACGGTCGCGCCGACCATGGCGGCGGCCGTCGCGTAGGCGGCGAAGGCGCTGCCGAAGAGCAGCACGAAGCCGCCGAGCAGGGAGGGGGCCAGGATCGGCAGGGCGACGTGGATCCAGTACTGCAGGCCGGTGGCGCGGTTGTTCTGGGCGGCCTCGCGCCACTGGGTCCGCAGGCCGTCCAGGGCCGGGGTGATGGTGAGCACCATCAGCGGGATCAGGAAGTACAGGTACACGACCGTCAGGCCGGTGAAGGAGTACAGCGACCAGCCGTGGTCGGTGAGGTGCAGCAGCTTGGTGATCTCGCCGGCGTTGCCGAGGGTGGCGACGAAGGCGAAGGCGAGCGGCAGGCCGCCGAAGTTGGCGAGCACACCGGAGGCGGTGAGCACCGCCTGGCGCAGCCAGCCGCGCCGGGAGGTGACGACGGCCTGGGCGAGCGGCAGTCCGAGCGCGGTGGCGAGCAGCGCGGTCAGCGCGGAGAGCTTGAGGCTGCTCAGCATGGCCGTCTGGTAGCCGCCCTGGACGGAGGCCGTCAGGTTGTCGAAGGTGAACTGCCCCGCACCGGTCTCCGCGTCGCTGGAGGTGGTGAACGCGCCGATCACGATGGCGACGGTGGGAAGTCCGAAGCCGATCAGGAAGAACAGCAGCAGCGGCACGGCGGCCAGCCAGGACGCTCCGCCGAGGCGGGCGAGCGGCCGGCGCCGCGGGGCGGGGGCGGTGATGGTGGGGGAGGACGTCGTGGCGGTGGCGGACGCCCCCGCGCCGCCACCGGGGGAGGTGGCGGCGGGGGTGGTCGGCACCGGGGTGGGAGCCGTGGTCATGAGTGCCTTTTCTCAGCCCGAATTACGGTACGTGGCCGGGGTGTCAGCCCGCGATGGCCTTGGTCCAGTTCTCGGTGACGATCTTCTTGGCCGCGTTGATCTGGTCGACGGTCGGGAAGGTGGTGAACGGCTTCTCGACCGTCGGCAGCTTGGCGGCCGCGGCGGCGTCCAGGGTGCCGTCCTTCTTCAGGGCCTCGAAGGTCGACGGGGTGGCGTAGCCGCCGAGGAAGAGGTTCTGGCCCTCGGCGCTGAACAGGTACTCCTGCCACAGGCGGGCGGCCGCCGGGTGCGGGGCCCACTTGTTGACGGCCTGGTTGTAGAACTGGGCGTAGGAGCCGTCGACCGGGATGGAGACCTTCCAGTCGACGCCCTTGTCCTTGAACTCGTCGGTGTAGCCGGCGTTCAGGTAGGACCAGTCGATCGAGATCGGGGTCTCGCCCTTCTCGATGGTGGCCGGGGTCGACTCGACCGGGTTGAAGTTGCCGGACTGCTTCAGCTTGCCGAAGAAGTCGATGCCGGGCTGGATGTTGTCCAGCGAGCCGCCGTTGGCGAGCGCGGCCGCGTAGACGCCGCCGAAGGCGGAGCCGGACTTGGTCGGGTTGCCGTTGAGGGCGACCTGGCCCTTGTACTCCGGCTTGAGCAGGTCGGCGAAGGTCGTCGGGCAGACGGCGATCTTCTTGGCGTCGCAGCCGATGGAGACGTAGCCGCCGTAGTCGTTGACGGCGGCGCCGTTCGCGTCCTTCATGGTGTCCGGCACCTTGTCGAAGGTGGACACCTTGTAGGGGGCGAGGATGCCGTCCTTGACCGCCTGGAGGGCGAAGGCGCTGCCCAGGTCGACCACGTCGGGGGCGCGGTCCTGGCCCTTGCGGGAGTTGATCGCGTTGATCTCGTCCTGGCTGGAGCCGTCCGGGTTCTCCTCCTCGACCTCGAGGCCGTACTTGGCCTTGAAGCTGTCGATGATCTTGCCGTAGTTGGCCCAGTCCCGGGGCAGCGTGATGACGTGGAGCTTGCCCTCCTTCTTGGCGGCGGCGACCAGGCCGTCCATGCCGCCGAAGTCGGCGACCGAGGTGGCCGTCTTGGCGTCCTTGGCACCGCCCTTGGCGGCGTCGCCGGACTTGGCGCTCGAACCGGCGGAGCCGCAGGCGGTGAGGGAGAGCGCGGCGGCGGTCAGTACGGCCGCGAAGGCGGCGGCGCGGGCGCGGTGCACGGTCACGGGGAAGTCTCCTGTTAAGGGGGCGTACTGCGAGGGGCGTTCGCGGGGGGTTCCGCGGGCTTGCGTCTCGCGAAGGGCGGCGGACCGGCCGGGTGGGCGATCGATCGACGTCGTCCGAGTTGACTAGCCAACTTCGCTGACAGCAGTAAGTACGCCGGAGCCCGGTGACGGGAAGGTGAACGGACGGGCCAGAACCGGGGTCGGCTGCGGGAACGGTGGAATCCGGCCATCGGAGCGTGAACCGTTCGGTGCGATGCTTCGAAGGCGCAGCGGGATAAGGTCGGGCTGTCCGCGCCGGTACGGCTGCGCAGGACACCGCCCCAGGAGGGACATTGACTGACGTGGCAACTGAGCCCCAGCGCCCCGAGACCGAGGGGCACCCGGCCGCCGGGGACCACTCGGCCGGCGGGGAGCGCTCGGCTGCCGGGGGGCGCCCGACCGCCGGCGAGCCCCCGGCCGAGCGCCCCGGCGCGCTGTACCGGAAGGTGGCCGCCGACCTGCGCGAGGCGATCACCACCGGCGCGTTCGGCGAGGCCGGCCGGCTGCCCGCCGAGGGCGCGCTGGCCGAGCAGTACGGCGTCTCCCGCGGCACCGTCCGCCAGGCGCTCGCCGTGCTGCGCTCCGACGGACTGGTCACCTCCCGCCGCGGCACCCGCCGGGTGGTCCTCGGCGGCGCCCGGGTGCAGAGCTTCTCCGAACTGCTCAGCTTCACGCACTGGGCGTACTCGATGGGCGAGGAGCCCGGCGGCATCCTGGACTCGCTGGTGCGCCGCCCGGCCGACGCCGCCGAGCGCGAGCAACTGCGGCTGGAGCCGGGCGCCGAGGTGTACGTCATCGTCCGGCTGCGGACGCTCTCCGGCACGCCCGTGATGGTCGAGCGCACCGTCTACCCGCCGCGGGTCGGCGAGATCGTCGCCGAACTGCCGCCGGACGTGGTCTCGCACACCGAAGTGCTGCGCGAGCACGGCATCCTGTTCACCGACGCCGACCACACCATCGACGTCGTCCCGGCCAACGCCGAGGACGCCCGGCTGCTCGGCTGCCGCCGGGGCGGCCCGCTGCTGCGCGAGCGGCGCCGCACGACCGACCCGACGGGCACGCCGGTGGAGTGGTCCCAGGACCGCTACCTGCCCGGGACGGTGGCGTTCAGCGTGCACAACTCCCTGGCCACGTCGGCGCTTTCGCGGCACGCGCGGGAGCTGGACTGAGCTCCTCGCGCGTGCCGCGCGGGTGTCTCGGCGGGCGGAGGTCGTGGCGACCTCGGCGTCCGGGCGTCCTCACCGCATGAGCGCGGCGAGCAGCGGGCGGTAGTGCTCGAAGCCCGGCGTCGGGGCGCCGGCCACCTTCGCCTGCTCGTCCCAGCGCCGCACCGCCACCGCGTCCCGGGCGCCCGGGAGTTCGGCGAAGGCGGCGGCCTGGCGCTCGTCCATCGGGCCGCCCTGCACGCTCAGCGTGTACTCGGAGGCCTCGGAGAGCTGCTCCCGGTAGCCGGGCTCGACCGCGCACAGGTAGCGCTTGGCGGCCACGTGCAGCCGGACCGGCTCGGTGACCTCCGGGCCGAACCAGCGGGCCAGCCAGTCGGCCCCGGAGTCGCTGTGCCGGTTGTCCTGACCCTCCATCAGGTCCCGCCCGTGCAGGGCGCCGTGGAAGTGTCCGATGTCGTGCAGCAGCGCGGCGGCGACCAGGTGCTCCGGCGCCCCGGCGGCCTCGGCGGCAGCGGCGGCCTGGAGCATGTGCTCGGCCATGGTGACCTCCTCGCCCAGGTACTCCCCGGCGCCCTCGCCCGCGAACAGCGCGGCGATCGCGTCCAGCGCGGCGGCGCGGCGGTGCAGCACGGCGAGGGTGCTGTTCAGCGAGTCGAGGTCGGCGTAGCAGCCCTGGAGGTGGCGGTGGCCGTCCTGCTGGAAGGCCGTCCGGGCGTGCATCAGACGGGTGTTGTCGAAGACCAGGCAGTCGCCGGGGCCGAGGCGGAAGGTCAGCTGGAGCTCGGGGCGCAGGGTGATCGCGGCGAAGCGGCGGTAGGCGGCGTAGAAGGCGTCCAGGTCCTTCGGGTCGTCGGCCCGGACGGTGCCGATCGAGCGGTTGTTGAACCTGACCTCGCGGATCCGGCCCCGCGGGTCCACGTCGATCAGCGGGCGGTCGGCGCGCAGTTCGGTGCGGCGGTCGCGGAAGACGAACGGGACGGGCGTGCGGGTGAGGACCTCGAACGCGTCCGGCGCCTCCTCCCGGAGGATGGCCGCGGCCTTGAAGCCGTCCACCAGTCCGGAGTCGCCGCCGGTCGCCGAGTTCTCCAGGCAGTGCAGCAGCTGGAGGGTGGGCACCGGGTCCCGGTACGGGTTGTCGGTGTGCGGGGCGATGGCGACGCTGGTGAAGGCCAGGTTGTTGGGGTCCGGCTCGACCCGGACGTCGAACAGCTCCCCGTAGTTGGTGACCCGGACGTACCCGAAGCTCTCCGCCACCCGCAGCACCTGCCGCTCGACGGCCGGCACCCCGCGCAGCACGGCGAAGCCGCTGTCCCGCACGGCGGCCAGCACCGCGGCCTGCTCGGCCGGGTCGGCCAGGTAGTCCTCCCAGCGCGCCCGCGGGATGCCGGGCGCGAAGTCCGCCGCCGTCCAGAGCCGCTTGCCCCGCTCGGTGCGCCCGTCGCCCTCGTCGGCCCGGTCCAGCCACTCCAGCGGGTAGCGGGAGCGGTGCCCGTCCGACCAGAGCACCTCCAGGTGCCCGTCGGCCTCGGTGCTCCCGGCGACGGCGAGGCCCTCGGGCAGGTCGTCGATCTGGAACAGCTTCTGCCCGTTGCGCGGGTCCCGGCACTCGGCGCACGGGCAGTTGTCGCGCAGCCAGTACGGCGGCAGTTCGGTCATCGGTCTTCTCCTCGGCGCACTACGGCTGTCGTGTCGGGGCAGTCGTGTCGGGGGTCTGGTCGGGTGAAGTTGTATAGCCAACTTCACGCCCTGTCCGGGAGCCTGCCTGCCTTCGGTGAGGTCCACGTGCCGGGCAGGTGAACGATGCGGGAACTGTGCCGGAGGTCGGCGCGGCGAGCATGTCGGCAGGTGCGTCGGCAGGTGCGGTGGCGGGTGGTCCGGCGAGTGGTTCCGGAGGGCTGTTCGAGTGAGGGGTGCGGGGCGCGGGGCGTTTCGGGGCGGGTGGGTGGGGACTGTCGGAGGAATTCCTCCTGCTTCGAGAGGCGATCGGCCATGGCCCATTCCTCCTCCAACCCGCCCGGCTCGGGGCACACCGCACTGCGGCGTGAGGTCGGCGTCATCGGACTGCTCTGGGCCTCGGTCGGGGCGATCATCGGCTCCGGCTGGCTGTTCGGGGCGCAGAAGGCGGCGGTGGCGGCCGGGCCCGCGGCGCTGCTGTCCTGGGGCATCGGCGCGGTCGCGATCGTCCTGCTGGCGATGGTGCACGCCGAGCTGGGCGGGCTGTTCCCGGTGGCGGGCGGTACGGCGCGCTACCCGCACTACGCCTTCGGCGGGTTCGCCGGGATGTCCTTCGGCTGGTTCACCTGGCTCCAGGCCTCCACCATCGCACCGATCGAGGTGCAGGCGATGATCAACTACGCCCAGCACTGGAGCTGGGCGGACGGCCTGCTGAACAAGAACCTGACGCTGACCGGCTGGGGGTTCGTCGTCGCGGCCGTCCTGCTCGGGGTCTTCGTCGCGGTCAACTTCCTCGGCGTGCGGCTGCTCGCCCACACCAACAGCGCGGCCACCGTCTGGAAGGTCGCCATCCCGGTGCTGACCATCTTCGCGCTCGGCATCAGCGAGTTCCACGGCTCCAACTTCGACGTCCACGGCTTCGCGCCGGACGGTGCCAAGGGCGTGCTCACGGCGATCAGCAGCAGTGGGGTGATCTTCGCGCTGCTCGGCTTCGAGCAGGCCATCCAGTGGGCGGGGGAGAGCCGCAACCCGCGCCGGGACATCCCGCGCGCGGTGCTCGGCTCGGTGGTGATCGGCACGGTCGTCTACGTGATGCTCCAGGTGGTGTTCATCGGCGCGCTGCCGCCGGAGACCTTCGCCCATGGCTGGAGCACGCTCGACTACCCCGGGATCAGCGGACCGTTCGCCGGCCTGGCGACCCTGATCGGGCTGGGCTGGCTGGCCACCGTGCTGTTCATCGACGCGGTCATCTCGCCGGCCGGCACCGGGCTCGTCTACATCACCTCCAGCTCCCGGGTCACCTACGGTCTGAGCCGCAACGGCTACGCGCCGCAGGTGCTGCAGTCCACCGACAAGCGCGCGGTGCCCTGGCTCGGCCTGCTGATCGCCTGGGTGGCCGGGGTGGTCTGCTTCCTGCCCTTCCCGAGCTGGCAGCGGCTGGTCGGGTTCATCACCTCGGCGGTGGTGCTGATGTACGCGGGCGCTCCGCTGGCCTTCGGGGTGCTGCGCAAGCGGCTGCCCGAGATGGAGCGCTCGTACCACCTGCCCGGCGGCGCGGTGGTCTCGCCGCTGGCCTTCGTGGTGGCCGGCCTGGTCATCTACTGGTCCGGTTGGGACACCCTGTGGCGCCTCGGTCTGGCGATCGTGATCGGCTACGTGCTGCTCGGCGGGTACTCCTGGTACGCGCGCTCGAAGGGGCTGCCGAACGCGCCCCGGATGGACTTCCGGGCCGGTCAGTGGCTGCCGGTCTACCTGGTCGGCATGGGCCTGATCTCCTGGCAGGGCACCTTCGGGGTGGGCTCGCGGGGGAACCTGCCGCTGTGGTGGGACATCGTCGTGGTGGTGGCGTTCTCGCTGGTCGTCTACTACTGGGCGCTGGCGATCGCGCTGCCGGCGGAGGAGATCGAGCGGAACATCCGGGGCGTCGAGGTGGTGGACACCAACGGGCACTGAGGTCCGCGAGAGGCGGCCGCGGGCACCGGAGCACACGGGCACCGGAGCCCGCGGGCACCGAGGCACACGGGCACCGGAGCGCGCGACAGACGGCCGAGGCCCCCGGAGGACGTCCTCCGGGGGCCTCGGCCGTACCGGGTCAGGCCCGGACGGTCACGTTCCAGGCGGCCTCGGCGGCGGCCAGGGCGGGCGCCGGGTCGGCGTCCGTCGCGTCCGCGAGGGCCGACAGGCAGGCCCGGACGGTGTCCAGGGCGGCCGCCTGCCCGTAGTGGTTGACCCGCAGCATCGAGCCGGCCAGCGCGCCGCCGCCCGGCTGGACGGGCAGGGCCGGGTCGAGGCGGGCGGCGAGGGCCGTCGCGTCGACGCCGTCCTGGGTGCGCAGGGTGGTGGCGACCGGGGCCGCGTGGGCGTCCTCGACGACGTACGGGGCCAGCGTGCCGAGCGCGCGGACGCCGGCCCGGGTGGCGGCGGAGGCGGCGCGGTGGCGGGCGATCACGGCGGGCAGGCCGTCGGCGGCGATCCGGTCCAGGCAGGCGCCGAGCGCGAGCATCTCCAGCTGGGCCGGGGCGTGCGGCAGGACGGCGCGGCCGGCGTCCGTCCAGCGCTCCTTCCAGTCGAGCAGCGACAGGTAGGAGCGGCGCGGGGCGGCCGGGTTGGCGGCGATCCGCTCCCAGGCGCGCTCGGAGACGGACACGGCGGAGACCCCGGCCGGGCCGCCCATCGCCTTCTGGCCGCCGATGACGCACAGGTCGACGCCCCACTCGTCGGTGAGCAGCGGCTCGGCGGCGACGGAGGCCACCGCGTCGAGCATCAGCAGCGCGCCGTGCTCGCGGACCACGGCGCCGATCCCGGCGACCGGGTTGGTGTTGCCGGTGGCGGCCTCGGCGTGCACCAGGGAGACGAAGTCGATCTCCGGGTGGGCCTCCAGGGCCGCGGCCACCTGCTCGGCGCTCACCGCGCTGTCGAAGGGCACGGCCAGGTCGACGACCTTCGCGCCGCAGGAGCGCAGCCAGTTGCCGAAGGTCTGCCCGTACGGGCCGGTGACGATGTTGAGGGCGGTCGAGCCGGGGTGCGCGGCGCCGCGGATCGCGGCCTCCAGGGGGAGGAGCGCCTCGCCCTGGGTGACGATCACGTCGGCCTCGGTGTGCAGCAGCGCGGCCACCTGGTCCTCGATCGCCGCGAACCCGGCGGCGCTGAGCGGGGGCAGGTCGAGGAAGGGGCTCACGTCTTTTTCGCCTTTCGCGGGGGTGGGGTGCGGAAACGAGTCTGCCGCATCATGACTGCTTACACGGAACCCGCCCGTCGGTAGAGTGCGGCCATGAGTGATGGCGCGGTGCTGCACGTGCGGGGTCGGGTGCTGGTCGGTCCCGAGGACGTCCGGGACGAACTCTGGGTGGTGGACGGCCGGGTGAGCCTCACCCGCCCGCCGACCGCCGAGGACGTGCGGACGGTGACCGGCTGGGTGCTGCCCGGCCTGGTGGACGCGCACTGCCACGTCGGGCTGGACGCGCACGGCGCGGTGGACGCCGAGACCAGCGAGAAGCAGGCGCTCACCGACCGGGACGCCGGCACCCTGCTGATCCGCGACGCCGGCTCGGCCGCCGACACCCGGTGGATCGACGAGCGCGAGGACCTGCCCCGGATCATCCGGGCCGGCCGGCACATCGCCCGCACCCGCCGCTACATCCGCAACTACGCGCACGAGATCGAGCCCGGCGACCTGGCCGCCTACGTCCGGGCCGAGGCCCGCCGCGGGGACGGCTGGGTGAAGCTGGTCGGCGACTGGATCGACCGCGAGCGCGGCGACCTCGCCGCCTGCTGGCCCGGCGACGCGCTGGCCGAGGCGATCGCGGCGGCGCACCAGGAGGGCGCCCGGGTCACCGCGCACTGCTTCTCCGCCGAGTCGCTGCCGGACCTGCTGGCGGCCGGGATCGACTGCGTCGAGCACGCCACCGGGCTGACCGAGGAGCTGATCCCGGCCTTCGCCGAGCGCGGGGTGGCGATCGTGCCGACCCTGGTCAACATCGCCACCTTCCCGGACCTCGCGGCCGGCGGCGAGGCCAAGTTCCCGGCCTGGGCGGCGCACATGCGGCGGCTGCACGAGCGCCGGTACGACACCGTCGGCGCCGCGCACGACGCGGGCATCCCGGTGTTCGTCGGGACGGACGCGGGCGGCTCGCTGGCGCACGGGCTGGTCGCGGACGAGGTGGCGGAGCTGGTGAAGGCGGGGCTGAGCCCGGCCGAGGCGCTGTCGGCGGCGAGCTGGGGCGCGCGCGAGTGGCTGGGGCGGCCCGGGCTGGAGGAGGGCGCGCCGGCGGACTTCGTGGTGTACGCGCAGGACCCGCGGGCGGACGTCCGGGTGCTCGCGGCCCCGCGGCTGGTGGTGCTGCGGGGACGGCCGGTCGGGTAGTCGCGCGAGGTTGCTGCGAGGGCCCGGCGGGACGGTCGTGCGGGCCGGTACGTACCGTCGTGCGGGTTCGTCCGTACCGTCGTGCGCGCTGGTCCGGGCCGTCGCGCCGGCCTTCCATGGCGGCCCTTCGATCGCATGATCATCCGCTGAAAGCCCTGTCGGTGTAGGCCGATAGGGTGGCGACCATGGCACCGCGTCCACTGAACGAGATCGTCGAGCCCGGCTGGGCCACCGCCCTGGAACCCGTCGCCGGACGGGTCGCCGAGATGGGCGACTTCCTGCGCGCCGAACTGGCCGCAGGCCGCACCTACCTGCCCTCCGGCCCGAACGTGCTGCGGGCCTTCCAGCAGCCCTTCGCCGACGTGCGGGTGCTGATCGTCGGGCAGGACCCGTACCCGACCCCCGGCCACGCCGTCGGGCTGAGCTTCTCGGTGGCGCCGGAGGTGCGGCCGATCCCGGCGAGCCTGATCAACATCTACCGGGAGTACGGCACCGACCTGGGGCTGCCGCAGCCCACCAACGGGGACCTCACCCCGTGGACGCGGCAGGGCGTGCTGCTGCTCAACCGGGTGCTCACCGTCCAGCCGCGCAAGAGCGGCCAGCACCGCGGCAAGGGCTGGGAGGCCGTCACCGAGCAGGCGATCCGGGCGCTGGTGGCGCGCGGCGGCCCGCTGGTGGCGATCCTCTGGGGGAGCGACGCCCGCAACCTGCGCCCGCTGCTGGGCAACGTCCCGTCGGTGGAGTCGGTCCACCCCAGCCCGATGTCGGCCGACCGCGGCTTCTTCGGCTCGCGGCCGTTCAGCCGGGCCAACGAGCTGCTGGTGCGGCAGGGGGCTCAGCCGGTGGACTGGCGGCTGCCGTAGCAGACCGGCCGTAGCGGACCGGCCCTAGCAGAGTCGAGTCAGCGCAGAACGCCAATCTCACTCCAACGAGTGAAATGACTTTCTGTGTTACTCATGTGACGGATTGTTCGAGAAGACTGGCGGCTCATCGTTTCATCTGTGTGGGGGTATCGCCATGTCTTCTCGCCGAATCGTTTCCGCCGCCGCGGCCACCGCCGTGGTGGCGAGCACGCTGCTCACCGCCGGGCCCGTCCGGGCGGCCGAGCCCGCCCCGTCGCCCGGCAAGGCGCGCGCCGTCACCGCCGAACTCGACCTGGACGTCAGCCTGTTGAACAAGGCCGTGGACATCCCGGTGAACATCGCGCTGAACAAGGTGGAGTCGCCGGCCCAGCGAGGGGGGTCCCCCCAGCCGGAGGCTGGGGGAGGGTCGGTCCTGACGGCCACCGTGGCCGGGGTCGACCAGACCGGCCCGGTCGAGCTGGTCAAGGCCGACATCGGCAAGTCGGTGACCAGGGTCGACGCCAAGGGCGCCAGCGCCTCCGTCAAGCTGGTCAACGCCGACGTGCACGCCCCCGGCCTGCCCGTCACCGCGCTGCTCGGCCTGGAGGCGATGAGCGCCGAGGCGACCTGTCCGGTGGACGGGCAGCCCACCGCCGACGTGGTCGCGCCGGTCAGGCTCAGCGTGCTCGGCAAGCCGGTCACCGTCGGCCTCTACGGGCCGACCAAGGTGGACGTGCCGCTGATCGGCAGCGTCTCGGTGGAGTTCTCCAAGAAGACCGTGACGACGACCACCGCCGCCGCCTCCGCGCTGGAGGTGCAGGTGGAGGTGAACCCGCTCAACCTGAACGTCGCCAAGGTCACCGGGAAGGTCACCGTCGCCTCGGTGAGCTGCGAGAAGCCCTCCTCGCCGGCGGCCGGCCAGGCCACTCCGTCCGGCCAGACCACTCCGGCCGTACCCTCCGGCCAGGCCACCGGCGGCGGCGCGCCCGCCGCCCAGCCGGTCGCCGACACCACCGCCTCCCGCACCGCCGTCCCGCAGGCCGCGGTCGAGAAGACGGAGAAGGCGGAGAGGCTGGCCGCCACCGGCGGCAGCAGCGCCACCGGCCCGCTCGCCGCGGGGGCCGCCGCCCTGGTCGCGGGCGGGGCGGCCGCGCTGTGGGCCACCCGGCGCCGCCGCGCCGCGCACGCCCGCCGTCACTGACCACGGCGGTCGCCCACGACCGCATCCGTCGTCACCGACGACACAGGTGCCGTCACCGACGACACAGGTGCCGTCACCGACGGCACCCGGAACGGCGGGAGTGCCGCCCGCGGCACTCCCGCACCGTGACGGTGTCAATGCGGACGGTTGGTTCACATGCGCGTTACACGAGAGGAACAACCGGGAAACGGCGGCTTGCAACGCTACGCGGGCACCCACCACCCAGCAATGCGAGGGACACGACGTGGCAATCAAGGCCGAGTACATCTGGATCGACGGCACCAAGCCGACCGCGAAGCTCCGTTCCAAGACTCGCGTCCTGCCCAACGCCGACAAGATCCCCACCTGGGGCTTCGACGGTTCCTCGACCAGCCAGGCCGAGGGCCACGCCTCGGACCGCGTGCTGGACCCGGTGCGCGTGACGCCGGACCCGATCCGCGGCGGCGACCACATCCTGGTCCTCTGCGAGGTCCTGGAGACGGACGGCACCCCGCACGTCTCCAACACCCGCGCCCTGCTGCGCGAGGTCGCCGAGAAGTACGCCGCGCAGGAGTCGATCTTCGGCATCGAGCAGGAGTACACCTTCTTCAAGGGCTCCCGCCCGCTCGGCTTCCCGGAGGGTGGCTACCCGGCCCCGCAGGGCGGCTACTACTGCGGCGTCGGCGCCGAGGAGGTCTTCGGCCGCGAGATCGTCGAGCTGCACCTGGACCGCTGCATCGACGCCGGCCTGGCCATCTGCGGCATCAACGCCGAGGTCATGCCCGGCCAGTGGGAGTTCCAGATCGGCCCGGTCGACGCGCTGACCGCCTCGGACGACATGTGGATCGCCCGCTACCTGCTCTACCGCACCGCCGAGGAGTTCGGCATCGACGCCACCCTGGACGCCAAGCCGGCCCGCGGTGACTGGAACGGCGCGGGTGCCCACACCAACTTCTCCACCAAGGCGATGCGTGAGGGCTACGACGCCATCATCACCGCCTGCGAGTCGCTCGGCGCCTCCCAGGAGAAGGTGCTGGAGCACGTCAACCAGTACGGTGACGACATCCAGTCCCGCCTCACCGGCAAGCACGAGACCGCCCCGTGGAACGTCTACAGCTACGGCGTCTCCGACCGCGGCGCCTCGGTGCGCATCCCGTGGCAGGTCGAGGTGGACAAGAAGGGCTACATCGAGGACCGCCGCCCGAACGCGAACGTCGACCCCTACGTCGTCACCCGCCTCCTGATCAACACCTGCTGCGAGGCCCTGGAGAAGGCCGGCCAGGTCTGATCCACCCGCCCCACCCGGGCACCCGCACCACACCCCGCAGGCCCCCTCCCGGTGCAGGAGGGGGCCTGCGGGCGTTCCGTCGCGTGCGTGGCCCTCGGGACGGGTGGTGGTGTCCGGGGCGGACGGCGGGCCTTGATCGGGTGGTGGTGCCGGGGGCGGACGGTGGGCCTTGATCGGGTGGGGGAGTTCGCGGAGAATCGGGCCGTGACTGCTTCGGACCGGCCCCTCCTCGTGCGCAGGCTGCACGTGGATCTGGGGCGGGTGTGGGCGGACGGGTGTCGTGGTCGGTGGGTTCCGTGAACCGACCTCAGGCAGTACCGGCCCCAGGAGTGTGTCCGTCCATGGCTCTCACCTTCCACTGGTTCCTCCCCACCAACGGCGACAGTCGGCTGATCGTCGGCGGCGGGCACGGCTCCACGCCCGGCGCGGCCGGGTCGGACCGGCCGCCGAGCATCGGCTACCTCGGCCAGATCGCCCGCAGCGCCGAGCAGTTGGGCTTCGAGGGGGTGCTGACGCCGACCGGGGCCTGGTGCGAGGACGCCTGGCTGACCACCGCGATGCTGAGCCAGGTGACCGAGCGGCTGAAGTACCTGGTGGCCTTCCGGCCCGGGCAGATCAGCCCGACGCTGGCCGCGCAGATGGCCGCGACCTACCAACGGCACACCGGCGGGCGGCTGTTGCTCAACGTGGTGACCGGCGGGGAGTCCGCCGAGCAGCGTGCCTACGGGGACTTCCTGGACAAGGACGCCCGGTACGCCAGGACCGGGGAGTTCCTGGACGTCACCCGGCGGCTCTGGGCGGGGGAGACGGTCGACCACCACGGCCCCCACCTGCGGGTCGAGGGGGCGCGGCTGAACCGGCTGCCGGACCCGGTGCCGGCGGTGTACTTCGGCGGTTCCTCCCCGGCCGCCGGCGAGGTCGCGGCCCGGTTCGCGGACGTCTACCTGACCTGGGGCGAACCGCCCACCCAGGTCCGCGAGAAGATCCGCTGGATCCGCGAACTGGCCACCGCCCGCGGCCGGACCGTCCGGTTCGGCATCCGGCTGCACGTGATCACCCGGGACACCGCCGCGCAGGCCTGGGCGGAGACCGAACGGCTGCTCGCCGCGATGGACCCGCGCCGGGTGCGGGAGACCCAACGGGCGCTCGCCGAGAGCGAGTCGGAGGGGCAGCGGCGGATGCTCGCGCTGCACGGCGGCTCGGCGCAGCGGCTGGAGGTGCACCCCGGCCTGTGGGCCGGCATCGGGCTGCTGCGCGGCGGCGCGGGGACGGCGCTGGTGGGCAGCCACCGCGAGGTCGCGGACCTGATCTGCGAGTACCACGGCCTGGGTATCGACGAGTTCGTGCTGAGCGGGATGCCGCACCTGGAGGAGGCGTACTGGTTCGGTGAGGGCGTGCTCCCGCTGCTCGCCGCCCGCAACCTCTGGAGCCGCCCGTAGCTCCTGGGTCCACCCGTAACTCCTGGGTCCACCCGTGGCCTCTGGAGCCGCCCGCGACTCCTGGTGCGGGAACCCGATCGTGACCGGCAAATCGCTGGTCAAGCGCCCCTGCCGGATCGAGAATTCATGGCATGACCCAGCAGCCCCTGCTCCTCCTCGACGTGGACGGACCGCTCAACCCCTATGCCGCGCCGAAGCGGAGGCCCGAGGGCTACGCCACCCACCGCCTGCGCCCCTCCTGGTGGGTGGCGAAGCAGGAGTACCTGGCGGCGGTCCAGGCCCGGCAGGCGACGCGCGCCAAGCACGCCAAGCCGCCGGCCGTCCGGGTCAAGCCGCTGCGGGTCTGGCTCAACCCCTCGCACGGCGAGGAGCTGCTGGCGCTGCCGTACGAACTGGTGTGGGCCACCGGGTGGATGGGTGAGGCGAACACCCACATAGGCCCGCACATCGGCCTGCCCGAACTCCCGTACATCCGCTGGTCCGACCTGTTCGGTACGGATCCGGGCGGGCTGCACTGGAAGACCAGGGACGTGGTCGCCTGGGCCGCCGGGCGCCCGTTCGTCTGGGTGGACGACGAGCTCGGCCCGCAGGACGAGGAGTGGATCGCCGCCCACCACCCGGGTCCGGCGCTCGCCCTGCACGTCAACCCCCGGATCGGCCTGCTGGCCGACGACTTCGCCAGGCTGCGGGAGTGGGCGGAGGGTCGCGCTGTTCCGGGGGCGTGAACCATTGGGGGGTGGGCGCGCAGGGCGTGAATGATCCGGTGGAGTGCGCCGTGCGCCCCGTTGTGCACGTCGCACCGCGCTTTCTAACGTCCCATCATGACCATTTCCACGGAGCCCATCGGCAGCATCCCGCGGCCGAACACCCTGCTGAACGCCCTGGCCGAGCACGCCGAAGGGCGCCTGTCCGACGCCGACCTGAAGAAGCTGCAGGACGAGGCCACCGCCGACACCCTGGCCAGGCTCGCGGAACTCGGCTGCCCCGTCCTGGTGGACGGCGAGCAGGCGAAGCCCAGCTTCGTCACGTACCCCCTCGCCGGGCTCACCGCCCTCGACGGGGACGGCGCCGTCATCCCCTTCGCCGACGGGCACACCCGGCAGCTGCCACGGCTGACCGCCGGGCCCTTCCGGTACCGGGTCCGCGCCGAGAGCTACCTGCGCGAGGCCCTCCGCCACACCTCGCAGCCCGTCAAGCAGGCCGTCATCGCGCCCTCGGCGCTCAGCCTGCTCTACCCGGCCGACGGCATCGACGGCTACTCGCGCGAGGACTTCCTGAAGGACCTGGCCGACGAGGCCGAGGCCGACATCAGGGGCTGCCTGGACGCGGGCGCCCACGTCGTCCAACTCGACTTCACCGAGGGGCGGTTGTCGCTCAAGCTGGACCCGTCGGGCGGTCTGCTGGACGACTTCGTGGCCCTCAACAACCGGGTGCTCGACCGGTTCACCGAGGAGGAGCGGGCCCGCCTCGGCGTGCACACCTGCCCGGGCGGGGACCAGGACTCCACCCACAGCCTGGACGTCGACTACGCCGAGCTGCTGCCGAAGCTCTTCCGACTGAAGGTCGGCAACTTCTACGTGCAGCTGGCGAGCGAGGCCGATCCCGACCGCGTTCTCGCCGTCATCGCGGAGCAACTCCGCCCCGGGATCCGGGTGTTCGTCGGGGTGACCGACCCGATCGACCCCAGGGTGGAGACCCCGGAGGAGGTGCGCGACCGCGTGCTGGCCGCGGCCCGGCACATCCCGGTCGACCAGCTCGGCACCACCGACGACTGCGGGTTCTCGCCGTTCGCCGACGACACCTCCACCGCGCGTGAGACCGCCTTCGCCAAGATCGCGGCGCGGGTGCGGGGCACCGCCCTGGCGGCGGAGGCGCTCGGGCTCCGGTAGGGGTTCCTGTTCGGCCGTCCCCTCTGGCGGTCAGGCCGAACGGAGCACGGCCTCAAGGGCGTTGAGGAAGCGGTCGGTGGTCGCCTCGTCCCGGACGGCGATCCGCAGCCACTCCTCGCCCAGCCCCGGGAAGGTGTCCCCGCGCCGGACGGCGAAACCGTGCTCGCGCAGCCGCTGCCGGACGGCGGCCGCCTCCGGCAGTCGCACCAGGACGAAGGAGGCGGCCGGTTCGCCGTACAGCCGCACCGAGCGGAAGGCGGCCAGGCCCTTCACCAAGTGGTCGCGCCGGAGCGCCAGTTCGGCCGCCGCCCGGTCCGCCTCGGCGAGCGCCGCCGGGCCGCTGCACACCTCGGCGGCGGCCAGCGCCGGGGTGGACACCGGCCAGAGCGGCTGGGCGGCGGCGAGGTCGGCGATCAGTGGCGCGGGCCCGAGCACATAGCCGATCCGCAGTCCGGCCAGGCCCCAGGTCTTGGTGAGGCTGCGCAGCACGACGACCCGGCCGGGCAGGTCCCGGACGGAGGCGAGGGACTCCCGCTCGCCCGGGACGGTGTCCATGAACGCCTCGTCCACCACCAGGGTGCGCCCCGGCCGGGCCAGTGCGGCGACGGCCTCGGCGGGGTGCAGCACGGAGGTCGGGTTGGTCGGGTTGCCGAGGACGACCAGGTCCGCCTCCTCGGGGACGGCGCCCAGCCGGAAACCGTCCTCGGGGGAGAGCAGCACCCGGTGCACCCGGTGTCCGGCGTCCCGTAGCGCCGCCTCCGGCTCGGTGAACTGCGGGTGGACCACGGTGATGTGACTGGGCGTCAGAGTTCTGGCCAGCAGGACGAAGGCCTCCGCGGCCCCCGCGGTGAGCAGCACCTCCTCGACCGGGCGGGCGTGCCGGGCGGCCACCGCGGTGCGCGCGCTGCTCTGGTCGGGGTAGGCGGCGAGGTCGCCGAGGGTGGCCGCGAGGTGCTCGCGCAGCCAGGCCGGGGGAGTGCCGGTGCGGACGTTGACGGCGAGGTCGACCAGGCCGAGCCCGTCGGCGCGTACCTCGGCGTCGCCGTGGTGGCGCAGGTCGGGTTCGGGGGTGGTCACGTGGGGTCTCCTTGCGGGGTGGTGCCGGTGGTGCCGGTGGTGCCGGTGGTGCGGGTGGGGCTCGTCGTGCGGGGTGGCGCGGGGTGGGGCTCGTACGGGCCGGGAGGTGCGGCGGGCGGCGTGACGGGCGGTGCGACCTGCGCGACCGGCGCGGCGGGCCCGTCCGGTGCCGCGGCCCGGGCGATCGCGACCGTGGCCCGCGCCGACTTCCGCTTGGTGACCAGGAGCCGGCCGCCCGGAGCGCTCGCCAGCGCCGCCGCCTCGGCCACGCTCGCGGTGCCGACGGCCGTACCGACCGCGGCGGAGGGGTTCGGCACCGGCACGCCCGCCAGGGCCTCGGGCGGGTGCTCGTCCACCGGCACCCCGCCGAGGCGGTCGGCCGTCCAGCGCACCGCCGGGTGGTCCGCCCTGCCCGTCACGGTCGCCAGCCGGGCCACCGCGGAGCGGTCCAGCCCGGCCTCCCGGAGGGTGTCCGTCAACAGTCGCAGCACCTCGGTCCGCTCGGCGCCGCTGCTCGCGCCGATCCCGACCACCAGGGTGCGCGGGACGACGGCGACCGGTCCGCTCACGTGCCGCACCCCTTCGTCCCGAACTCCGGTGATCCCACCACGCCCGGCCGGAACGGGTCAATCGTGGCGGGTGTGACGTCGGACGCCAGGTCCGGCGCTGTGCCGGGCGCCGTGCCCGACGCCGTGCCCGCCGCCGCCGGTCCGCCCCGGGGCCGCCGCGCGGCAGCTGTTCGTCTGTTCTTCACTTGTGTTGTGGGGTACACGACACTGCGGCGCTCGTACTGTTCTCGGCGCTCCCGCCCGGGAAGCCCCGACCTCCGGAGGACCTCATGGCCTTCGCACGACTGCGCACCCCCGGAACTCCCGTCCCCGGCGTCCCCGGCGCCCTCCCGCGCCCCCTCCGCCGCCGCCCGCTCACCGCGCTGGCCGCCGGCCTCGGCCTGGTCGCCGGCTCGCTCGGCCTGTGGGCCGCCGGCGGCAGCGCGGCCGCCGACGCCGCCGCCGGGCTGCCCGCGCCGGACCACGTGGTCGTCGTCGTGCTGGAGAACCACGCCTACACGCAGGTGATCGGCAGCTCCAAGGCCCCGTACATCAACAACACCCTGGTGGCCGGCGGCGCGACGCTGACCAACTCCTACGCGCTCACCCACCCCAGCCAGCCCAACTACTACATGCTGTTCTCCGGCAGTTCCCAGGGCATCGTGGACGACGGCTGCGTGGACGTCGGCGCCCTGCGGGAGCCCAACCTCGCCTCCGAGCTGATCGGCGCCGGCCAGACCTGGGCCAGCTACAACGAGGGCCTGCCCGCCCCCGGCGCCACCGACTGCAGCAGCGGCGACTACGCCCAGAAGCACAACCCGTGGTTCGGCTTCGGCAACGTGCCCACCTCCAGCTCGTACGGCATGGACGCCTTCCCGAGCGACTACAGCACCCTGCCGAAGGTCTCCTTCGTCGTCCCGGACCTCTGCGACGACATGCACGACTGCTCCGTCGGCACCGGCGACTCCTGGCTCCGGACCAACCTCGACGGGTACGCGCAGTGGGCGAAGAGCCACAACAGCCTGCTGCTGCTCACCTTCGACGAGGACGACAAGCTGTCCGGCAACCGCATCCCGACCCTGGTCTACGGCGCCCACGTCGCACCCGGCGGCAGCACCGCCACCACCTACAACCACTACGACGTGCTGCACACCCTGGAGGACCTGGCCGGGGTCAACGCCCACGCGGGCAACTCCGCCGGCGCCGCCGACATCACCGGAATCTGGAACTGACGCCCGTGTACGTCGCGGACTCCCGCAGCTCGAAGGCCCCCGGCGGGCCGGCCACGCAGGCCGCGCCGACCGCCTCCGCCTCCCCGGCCGCCTCCCCGGCCGCCTCCCCGGCCGCCGGCCCGGTGCGGCGGGGTACCGGCCTGCGCGCCGTGCCCGGGGCGGTCATCGCCCTCGGCACGGTCAGCCTGGTCACCGACATCTCCTCCGAGATGGTCACCGCCGTCCTCCCCCTCTACCTGCTCACCGGCCTCGGCCTCTCCCCGCTCGGCTTCGGCCTGCTCGACGGCATCCAGAACGGCTTCAGCGCCCTCGTCCGGCTGGTCGGCGGCCACCTCTCCGACCGCCGCGGCCGCGACGGCGCCGCCCGCCACAAGGCCGTCGCCGCCGTCGGGTACGGGCTGTCCGCGCTGTGCCGGCCCCTGCTGCTGTTCGTCCACACCGTGCCGCTGATCGGCGCCGTGATCGCCGTCGACCGCACCGGCAAGGGTCTGCGCACCGCGCCGCGGGACGCGATGATCTCGCTCGCCACCGAACCGGCCCATCGTGGCCGGGCGTTCGGCGTGCACCGGGCGATGGACACGGCCGGCGCCCTGCTCGGCCCGCTCACCGCCTTCCTGGTGCTGCGGCTGGCCGGCGGGCCACTGCTCGCCGACGGCGGGGAGCGGCACGGCTACGACGCGGTGTTCACCGTCAGCTCGTGCGTCGCGGCGCTCGGCGTGCTGATCCTGCTGCTGTTCGTGCCGAACCGGCAGCAGGGTGACGACTTGTCGACTTCCGCACCCTCGCTGCGCGCCGGCCTCGCCCTGCTGCGGCTGCCGGGGCTGCGCAGGCTGACGTTCTGCGCCGTCCTGCTCGGCCTCACCACCGTCAGCGACTCCTTCCTCTACCTGCTCGTCCAGCGCCGCCTCGACCTGCCCGTCTCCCTGTTCCCGCTGCTGCCGCTGGGCACCGCCGCCGCCTTCTTGCTGCTCGCCGTCCCGCTCGGCGCGCTCGCCGACCGGATCGGCCGCCACCGGCTCTTCCTGGCCGGGCACGGGGTGCTGCTGCTCGCGTACGGGCTGCTGCTCTCGCCGCTGCGCGGGCTGCCGGCGGTGCTCTGCGTACTGGTGCTGCACGGCACCTTCTACGCGGCCACCGACGGCGTGCTCGCCGCCGCGGCCGCCGACGCGGTACCCGCCGAGCAGCGCGGCGCCGGGCTCGCCCTGGTCGGCACCGGGCAGGCGCTGGCCCGGTTCGCCTGCTCGCTGCTGTTCGGCGCGCTGTGGGGCGCCGTCGGCGGCCCGGCCGCGCTGGGCTGGTCGGCGGGGGCGCTGGCGCTGTGCGTGCTCGGCGCGGCGGCGGTGCTGCGCCCGTCCGGCGCCGTGGCCCCGGGCCCGTCCGGCGCCGTGGATCAGGGCCCGTCCGGACCGGTGGCCCCGGGCCCGTCCGGACCGGGCGGCGGCGAGCCCGAATCCGTCGGCGGGCAGCCCGAGCCCGCCGTCGCCGCGAAGCCGTCGGAGACGACCCAGGAGGAGACCCGATGAACCTGCGGAACCGGACCAGGGTGATCATCCTGCTGGTCGCCGTCGTCCTGCTCGGCGCGGTCGGCACCGGGGCCGTCCTGAACGCCGCCGGCCGCACCGCCCGCCGGGACCAGGCCCAGCCCGGTGGGCCGTCCGTCGAGTCGGGGCCGGTGTCACTACAGGTGCAGAGCGGCGGACGACAGCTGTTGTTCCGCAACATGGCCTGGGGCCCGCACCGGGACGAGATCACCACCGTCGCCGCCGACCACCCGGACGGACCGCGCACCGCCTCCGGCGTCCAGTGCCTGCGCTTCCACGCCGCCGCCGGCACCGGAATCTGCCTCCAGGCACAGCGCGGCGCGCTGGAGGACAGCTACCGCGCCGTCGTCCTGGACGACCACCTGCGCGAACTCCGCTCGTTCCCGGCGGCCGGCATCCCCACCCGCTCCCGGGTCTCGCCGTCCGGGCACCTCGCCGCGTGGACGGTCTTCGTCAGCGGCGACTCGTACGCGGGCAGCGACTTCTCCACCCGCACCTCGATCGTGGACGTCCGGGACTGGAACCTGCGGGAGAACCTGGAGGACTTCGCCGTCGTCCTGGACGGCCACCCGTACCAGGCGCACGACGTCAACATCTGGGGCGTCACCTTCGCCGACGACAACACCTTCTACGCCACCCTCGCCAGCGCCGGGCGGACCCACCTCGTCCGCGGCGACCTCGCCGCCCGCACCCTCACCGCCCTGCACGACAACGTCGAGTGCCCCTCGCTCTCCCCGGACGGCACCCGCGTCGCGTACAAGAAGCGCGTCCCCGGCCTGCCCGCCGACTCCCCGTGGCGGCTGTACGTGCTCGACCTCGCCACGATGACCGAGACCGCCACCGCCGAGCAACGCAACATCGACGACCAGGCGCTCTGGTCCGGCGACGGCACTCTGGTCTACGCGCTGCCCGGCGACTACGGTGCCGATCTGTGGACCGTCCCGGCGGACGGTTCGGGCAGCGCGCAGCCGGTCACCAAGGCCGCGGTCGCCCCCGCCTACCTGGGCTGAGGAACTCTCGGCTACGGTCCCACGTCGAGCAGAGTGTGACGTCCCTGATCGGGCATATTGAACGAATGCCCTGATCAGACGTCCTGATCGAGCGTTCTGATCGAACGGGGGAGCGAGACAACCGTGGACGGCATCCCACCCGAGCGCATGGTGACCGACTCCTGGCCCGCCCTGCACGGCCGCCCGGTCCTACGGCGCACCGTCGCCGTCGGGCTGGTGCTCTGCGTGTCCGTCGCCGCCGCCCTCGTGGTGCGCGGCGTCAACGCGCTCACCGCCGGCAGCGCCGGCCGCGAGACCGACCGCGACCGCGCCGAACGCCTGGCCGGCCTCCACCCGTCCCAGCACCCCGGGGTCGGCCGCTTCTACGTCCCGGTCGGCGCCGTCTACACCCACACCTCCGACGGCGCCCCGGTCGCCTACCTGCACTACCGCCTCGGCGGTGGCAGGGCCCCCGGCCTCGGCGACTTCCTCAGCGCCTACGACCTCCCCTCACCCGGCCCGGCCTCGCGGCTCCCGGCCGACCTGGTCGCCGCCCTCGGCGGCGACGAACCGGCCGAGGCCCCGGAACTCCCCGCCTCCCCGCTGCTGCCCGCCGCCACGCCGTCCGCCTCCGCCTCCACAGCCACCGAGGGCCCGTCGCCGGAGGCCGACCCCGGCAGCCCGGGCGGCACCGCCGGCACCGCGGGAAACCGGGCGGACCCTCTCGCCGCCCCCGCGGACCCCGCCGCCGACCCGACCGCGGCCGTCGCCCCCGCCGCCACCCCGGCCCCTGACGAGCCCACCCCCGACGAGCCCACCTCCGACGACCCGGCCCCGATCCCGACCCCCACCCCGACCTGGACCCCCGCCCCCACCCCCAGCCCCTCCGCCGTCCCCACCCGCACCCCCACCGCCCGCCGCATCTACGTCGCCACCATCCCCGGCGGCCTGCCCGGCGCCGCCGACATCTACATCCGCGCCACCGGCTGACCCCCCGCCGGGGTGGGTCAGGCCACGTCCCGGTCGATGGTGAAGGCCATGACGCTGCCCGGCTGGAGCGGGAACGGGAGTTGGATCAGTCCGGCAGTGTTGTTGAACGGCGCGGGAAAGGTGGCCCGGACGCTGGCGCCATGGGCGGCGCCGAGCGCGCTGATCTCCGACGCGTTCACGCTCAGGCGGGTCGGCCGGAGTGCCGGGTCGACGGTGAGCCGGTACTCGGCATCGGTGACATGGCGGAACACCTGGGCCTGGATGCGGATCCGTCGGTCGTTGCCCACGAACTTGCGGGCTGTGACGCTCAGCTCCACCAGATGGCCCGCGGTGCTCTGGGCCTCGCGCGGTACCGAGAAGTGTTCGATCCTGGCGCGCCCGCCGACGATGTCCTCGTGCGTGGCGGACGCGCGGTCCAGGTCCCGGTTGTCGACCCGGACCGCGCCGACCGTGAAGACTTCGGGGTCGTCGGGATCCAGGTTGTCGTCGATCATCCAGCGGAGCAGGCACTCGGGCCCAGTGAAGCCGTCCAGGCCTGCGTCGTCGTTGGAGGCGAGGCAGGCTATCGTCACCGTCCCGGGCAGGGCGTCGATCCGGTAGGAGATCCGGAAGCTCTGGTAGAGGTAATCGGGGTGGGCGTCACCGCCCGGTGCGGGCGAGAGCAGACAGTCGTAGCGGTAGGCGGACAGCGCTCCGGCGAAGAGCGGGTCGCGCACCGGGCCGAGGACGTCCTGCATACCGCGGAGTACGGCGCTGTCCACCTGCTCCGTGGTTTCCCGTACGGTGAGGGATCCGATCGCCAGGGTGACGGCCGCCGCCGACACGAAGGCGCCGCCGATGAGGCTGAGGACGGTGGCGAGGACCTGCTGGTGGGTTATCAGTGCCGCAGTCACGACACACACCAGCCCCACCATCAGTGCGAGGGTGTTGACCAGCGCGAGGATCTTGCGCAGTTGTCGTTCACGAGACACGGCCACACGCCACCCCCGCGGGCCGCGTCAGAGCGCCGACCCCTCTGCGATGATCCGGACGATCCGTTCGGAGACCTCCCCGATCTCCTGTGCCGTACGAACGTTATCCGTCTGTCCCTCGGTCAGAAAGACCATGGCGATGCGGTTCGCGGGATGCAGGACGATGCCCGCGTCGTTCACGATGCCGCGCAGGCTCCCGGTCTTGTGCCGGACCGGGACATCGTCGTCCAGCCGGGACGGAATCCGGTCGTTTCGCAGGTAGTTGACCAGGTAGCGCCGGACCGGCTCCAGGTGCGGCGTCCGGTCGATGTGCTCGACCAGCCGCAGCATGTCCTCGGCAGTGGTGACGTTGGCCCGGCCGAGCGGACCGAGTTCCCGTTCGGAGAACCCGGCGGGGAAGGACGTGCTGTGCAGCCCGACAGCCTTGACCGTGGCGTCGATCCGCTCCTGGCCCAGAACGGTGCGCACGTGTTCGGCTGCCGGATTGTCGCTGGTCACCAAGGCGAACCCGCACAACTCCCGTACGGTGACGGTCGAGTCGGGATCGAGGGCCTGGAGCACGCTCGGGTACATCGTGCCCGGGAGGGTTCCGACCCGGACGCGTTCGTCGGGGTCGAGCTCGCCGCGTTCGGCCGAGTCGAAGAGGGCGACCCCGAGGATCATCTTGGCCAGGCTCGCCGAGGGGAGCACCTGGTCCGCACGGTGGGCGACGGTGAGTCGGAGGCCGTCGAGCGTCTTGACCAGGACGCTGCGCACGCCTGCACCGCCGGCCGTTGCGAATCCTTCGACCTGTGCGGCGATCGCGGAACGCAATCCGTCGGAATCGGCCATCGGGCAATCCCCTTTTCTCCCGCTCTGGTTGGGTCGGGTCAACGGCCCCCTACCCGCGTGGCGGCGCCATACGCCCTCGATGTGGAGACCGGGCGGGGCCGAGAAGCCGGGAACGGCCGAACGCCTGCGGGTGGGTACCCGGCAGGTGTTCGGAGTGGCGTGCTCAGCGGGTGGTGGCCGGTGTGGGGTCGGGTGTGGGGGCAAGAGGCGCCGCGGTGGGAGTGGGAGTGGGAGCGGGCGTCGGGGCCGGCGTGCGGCGGGCGGGGGCCTGGCCGACGAGCATGGCGGCGAGAGCGAGGAGGAGGCCGAGGAGCTGCCAGGGGGTGAGGGTCTGGCCGAGGACGAGGAGGCCGCCGAGGGTGGCGACGACCGGGTTGATCAGGCCGAGGAAGGAGGCCGGGCCGGCGCCGAGGTGCTCGATGCCGCGGAACCAGAGGAAGTAGCCGAGCGCGGTGCCGAACAGGCCGAGGTAGGCGAAGCCGGCCAGGTTGGTGGCGCTCAGCGCGGGCGGCGCGCCCTCGACCAGGGCGGCGAGCGGGACGAGGAAGACCGAGCCGGCCAGGAGCTGCCAGGCGGTGAGGTCGAGCAGGGTGGCGCCCTCGGGGCGGCCCCAGCGGCGGGTCAGGACGGTACCCATGGCCATCAGCGAGATGCCGGCGACCATCGCGGCGATGCCGACGCCGTCCAGCCGGGCGCCGCTCTTGAGCACCAGCAGGGCCACTCCGCCGACCCCGACCAGTCCGGCGACCACCGCCCGCCGTCCGGGCCGCACCCGCAGCACGCCGATCGAGAACCCGGCGACGAGCAGCGGCTGGATCGCCCCGATGGTGGCGGCGACGCCGCCGGGCAGGCGGTAGGCGCCGACGAACATCAGCGGGAAGAACAGCCCGATGTTGAGCATCCCGAGTACGGCCGCGCGCCCCCACCAGCGCCCCTTGGGAAGTCGGCGGCCGATCAGCAGCAGGAGCAGCCCGGCAGGGAGCGCGCGGAGCGCGGCGAGCAGCAGCGGGCGGCCCTCGGGCAGCAGCTGGGTGGTGACGAGGTAGGTGGTGCCCCATGCGGCCGGGGCGAGTGCGGCGGTGACGGCGATCCCCGCGCGCTTGCGGTCCATGACGGCCATGGCTTCCCCCTGAACGTTGATTATCTGAACGTTGAGATACTTTCTACGCCCGGGATCGGTGAACGTCAAGTATGTGAATGTTAAGATATCCAGGTTGGACAGACGGGTCCGGACGGCCTCGGGCGGTCGCGGACAGACGGCTCCGGGAGGGCGGCGGACATGCAGCAGCGCGACACCGTGGACGACATCGTCGAGCAGTGGGCCCGGGCCCGCCCCGACCTGGACGCCGGGCCGATGGCCCTGATCGGCCGGCTGCGACGGCTCAACGTCCGGGTCGACAACGCCCTGCGCGAGTACTTCACCGTCTGCGGCCTGGACTCCTCCGAGTTCGACGTGCTGGCCACCCTGCGCCGCTCCGGCGAGCCGTACGAGCTCAACGCCCGCGCGCTGCTCAAGTCCGCGATGGTCACCTCCGGGGCCATCACCAACCGCGTCGACCGGCTGTCCGCCAAGGGCCTGGTCGAACGCAACCCCTGCCCGAGCGACCGCCGCGCCGTCCTGGTCCGCCTCACCCCGGCGGGCAAGGAGCTGATCGACGGCGCCCTGGCCGGCCACGTCGACAACGAGGAGCGCATCCTCTCCGCCCTCGACGCGGAGGAGCGCACCCGGCTCGACACCCTGCTGCGCAAGCTCCTCATCGCCCACGGGGACACCGAGCCGCTCCTCTGAATCGGGCCGCCGTCCCAGTCGGGCCGCTGTCCGGATCGGGCCGTCCGAGTCGGCCCCGCCTGGGCCGCCGGGGCTGCACAAACGGGCCGCACCGACGGGGCCGCGCGCCGGGCGGCGTGTCCAGGCGCGTCCCGACCGCGTTATCCCCTGCGGAAGCCCACCGGAGGAGAGGCCCCGATGAAGAAGAAGACCCCCAGGGACATCGCCGTCGACGACCAGCTGCGGGCCGCCGGGGCCGAGGGCGCCCAGTGGCTCACCGCCTCCGGGTGGGGGCCGCCGGTCAGGGTGCCGGTGCAGAAGGCCGCGAAGTGGCAGCAGGAGACCCGGGCCCGGATGCTGGCGTCGCAGCGGGACGAGTCCTGCACGTGGTGCGACCACCTGCTGTACGGCGGCCCGCAGCCCGTCGTCGTGCACGCGGAACACCCGACCCACCTGGTCTGCCGCGCCTGCTCGATCGCCGCCCGGCCGCGCCGCGTCTGCCTGGACTGCGGGGAGCCCGCCTCCTCCGCGTCCCCGGCCGACGGACGCGAGGACGTCTTCATGGGCGCGGTGGCGATCTACACCCGGCTGCGCTGCGCCGCCTGCCACCGGTCCGACCCGCTCAACGGCACCTTCGGCAGGCGCGCCTGACGCGGACGCCCCGCAGGCCGCTCAACGTCGCGCGACCAGCGCGTACCGCTCGTCGTCCACCGGGCCACCCCACAGCTCGGCCTCCCCGGCGAGCGGCTCGACCCGCAGCTCGGACACCAACGGCCGGACGGCCGTGGCGAGTTCCTCCACCCCGACCCCGCCGCCCCACGGCAGCCGCCCCGCACCGGCCGGGTACGGCGGCGGGACGTCGGCGGCCCGCCCGGCCTCGCGCCAGCGGCCCTCGACCAGGACCAGCCGGCCGCCGGGCCGCAGCAGTCGCACCCAGGCGCGCAACGCCCGCTCGGGCTCGGGGAGCGTCCAGAGCAGGTGGCGCGACAGCAGGACGTCGAAGCTTCCGTCCCGGAGCGGCGGCGCGCCCGCGTCGCCCACCAGGAAACGCGCCGTCAGCCCCGCCGCGACCAGCTTCGCCCTGGCCCGCCCGACCATCCGCGGCGCCAGGTCCACCCCCGTGACCCGGTGCCCGTCCGCCGCGAGCAGCAGCGCCAGCGACCCGGTGCCGCACCCGACGTCCAGCACGTCCGCCGGCCCACCCGGCACCCACCCCCGCACCCGCCGCACCCACGCCGCCCGTACCGGCCCCGCCCGCAACCCGTGGTCGGGCTCCTGGTCGAAGGCCGCGGCGGCCGCGTCCCAGTACTCGGCAATGGCCCGTCGGCCGGAGTCACCCATGGCACGCATCATCGCAACACCCACCGACACGCGCGGCCTGGTGACCCCGTCGCGATTGACTTCGGAATGTGTTCCGAACTACCGTCGAGCCATGTCGACTCTCACCGTGGCGTTCTCAGAGCTGTCGAAGAACTCCAAGCGTGTCGCGGACACTGTGGAGCGGGCCCAGCGCGTGCACGTCACGCGGCGGGACGGCGAGGACCTGTACCTCACCACCGCGCGCCATGACCGTCAGCGCGAGGAGACCGCGGATGTCACGGCGCGCCTGTTCGCCGCGCTGATCAGCAGCGACGAAGGCGCGCGGGCCGTGCTGCTGGCGCTTCCTGCGGTCTTCCCCTGGACCAGGCACCTGTCAGCCGAGGAGGTTCGCGAGTTCGTCGTCGACCTCGTCGACGTGACCCGTGACGTCGTCGAGCTGGACGTGCATGCCGGTCTGCACCGGGTGATAGCCGAATGGCGTGCCACGGCCAGAGTCCTCGCGGATCCGGAACTGACGGCTGAGCTCACTGGGCCCCTGCCCGGCGACGATCACGGCGAGGTGATCGAGCCGTGAGCCCCAAGCGTGGCGACGACGTTCCGCCGCCACCCGTCGGCGGTGAGTGGCGCCTTCGGTTCGGCACGAGCGAGGCTGCCAAGGGTTGGGGCGACCTGTGTGCCGAAGCGCCCGGCAATACCCGTCGCTGCTTCGAGGCGCTCCGGGCGAACCCGTTGTCGGGGCGGGACCCCGACCGTCAGCACCGGCTTCGGGGGCGCCTGGCGACCCGGGCCTTCGGGGGTGCCGGGCTGCCGCAGTGGGAGTACGAGGTGACCGCCGGTGGCCGGGTGCGGTATGTCGTGGACGAGGCGGCCCGCACCGTCCACCTCGTCTACGCCTCGCCCCGGCACCCGAAGGACACCGACGCGTAGCCTCCGAACCCGGCCCCGACGCCGCACGCCCGTGGTGTGCGCGCTCCTCAGGTCCGGGACGGCCCGCCCCCTCACCCCGTCTCGCCCAGGGCCGGCGGCTGCCAGCCGTACGTCGGGGCCGAGCGGCTCAGCAGGGCGCGGGCGGGGAGGAGACCGGCGAGGGTGAGGGCGGCGGTGCGCAGGCCGGTGGCCGCGGGGGAGTGGAGGGCGACGAGGTCGCCGATGCGGCGGGAGCCGGCCACCACGGCGGTGGTGCGGGGGAGCCGGGCGGCGGTGTAGGCGGGCAGGGCGGCGGCCGGGTCGGGACCGGGGGTGAGCAGGGAGGCGAGGACGACGGCGTCCTCGATGGCCTGGCAGGCACCCTGGCCCTGGAAGGGGCACATCGCGTGGGCGGCGTCGCCGAGGAGGGCGACCCGGCCGTGGTGGTGGGCGGGCAGCGGGTCGGCGAGGTCCCAGACGTCGTGGCGCAGGACGCGCTCGGGCTCGGCCAGCGCGAACAGCTGCGGCACCGGGGCGCACCAGTCGCCGTACCGGCGCAGGAGTTCGGCCCGCTCGTCCCCGTCGGCGGCCCGCTCGCCGGCCGGGGCGAGGGCGGCGCCGTAGACGTAGACCCGCCCGTCGGCGAGCGGGACGATCCCGGCGAGGCACCCGCGGCCCCACACCTCGCCGGCGGCGGCCGGGCGGTGGTCGGGGGTGACGACGGTGCGCCAGGTGGTGAAGCCGCTGTAGCGGGGGCCGGGGTGTCGGGGGAAGAGCCGGCTCCGGGTCGCGGAGCGGATGCCGTCGGCGGCGACGACCAGGTCGGCCGTCTCCTCTCCGTCGGTGGTGCGGACGACGGCGGGCTCGGTGGGGCCGCCGGGGGTGACGAGGGTGGCGGGCGAGCCGGTGCGGACGGTGCCCTCCGGGAGCGCGTCGACCAGGGCGTCGATGACGTCGGCGCGGGCGACGGCGGCGATGGTGTCGCCGAAGTAGGCCTCGAACGCCGTGGTGCTGGTGCGGGCCAGCCAGCGGCCGGAGGGGTGGCGCAGCCCGATGGCGGGGTGCGGGGTGGCGAGGGCGCGCAGGCGCTCGCCGACACCGAGCCGGTCGAGGGAGCGCAGGGCGTTGGGGGCCAGGGCGAGCCCGGCGCCGACGGGTTCGAGGGAGTCGGCGCGCTCGTGGACGCGGACCGGGACGCCCCGGCGGTGGAGGGCGAGGGCGGCGGCGAGACCGCCGATGCCGCCGCCGATGACGATCGCCTGCCGACTGGCCTGTGGGCTGCCCATGGGAGGGCTCCTCTCCTCGCACTACGTCCGTAGTGTGCGTCTGCCAGTACCGTACTACAGATGTAGTCCGCCGGGAACTACTGCTGTAGTGGTTTGGGATCGTCCGAGGAGAGAGGCCATGATCGGACCCATGACGCCCCCGCGCCCCACCCTGATCGCCGACGCCGCCATCACCCTGATCGCCGAACGCGGCCTGCGCGGGCTGACCCACCGCGCCGTGGACGAGGAGGCCGGACTGCCCTCAGGCTCGACCTCCAACCTCGCCCGGACCAGGGCCGCCCTGCTGGAGCTCGCGCTCACCCGGATCGTCGAGCGGGAGACCGAGGACCACCCGGTCCTCACCGTGGAGCCCTCCGCCGCGGCGTCGCCCACCCCCGCCTCCGCGCGGGACCTCCTCGTCCGGGTCGGCGCCGACCTGCTGCACCAGGCGCTCACCACCGGCCGCCGGCTCACCCTGGCCCGTCTGGAACTCGCCCTGGAGGCCACCCGGCGGCCCGAACTGCGCGCCGTCTACGACCGGTTGGGCGGGCGCTTCGCCGACATCGCCGCCGCGCTGCTCGCCCGGAGCGGCTCGGCCGACCCGACGGCGGACGCCCGGCGCCTGATCCGCTGGTGCGACGGCGTCCTGTTCAACGCGACGGCGGGCAGCGGGCACTGGCACGTCCCGTCGCCGGAGGAACTGCGCGACGAGGCGGCGTCCTACCTCTCCGCGCTGCTCGACCGGGAGTAGCCCGCGGCCCTACGCGGGGGTGCCGGCCCGCCCGTCCGCCGGCGCGTCCGACGAGCCGGCGGCCGCCACCCGTGCCGCCACGGCCCGGGCACAGTCCGCCACGGCCGCCCGAGAGCTGTCCACCACCAGGTCGTACGCGACCCCCAGGTGCACCGCCTTTGCCTGCGCGGCGGCCATCCCGGCCACCCGGTCGCCGCGTGCGGCCTCCCGCCGCGCCGCCACCGCGGGATCGCAGCGCACCCCGACCCAGAGCACGTCCAGGCCCTTCAGCGCCGCCCGCCAGCGGGCCTGTGAAGCCGCGCCGCCGAGGAACACCTCGTCCACCACGATCCGGGCCCCGGCCCGGGCCATCGCCGCCACCCCGACCGTCCAGGCGGCGTCCAGCGCGGCGAACGCCGGTCCGACCTCGACCGTCCCGTCCCCGCCCTCCAGCCCGCCGATCCCCTCGCCGCCGCTGCGCAGCGAGGGTGGCAGTGCCTCGACCATGGTGTCCGCTCCGAGGTGCAGCCAGGGCTCCGGCAGCAGCTCCTGCAGACACCGCGCGATGCTCGACTTGCCGGAACTGGACCCGCCGTTGAGGACGATCACATGCATGCGCGCAGCCTAGGCCCGGACAGGCACGGTGTCGCGGCGTTATCCGCCGGGGGCGCGGGGGCGCACCCGCCGCGGCGCTATCCGCCGAAGGTCGCACCCGCCGTAGCGGCCCCCGTCGCGAAGGCCGCCGCCGCGGCCGTGAAGGAGGACGCCAGCGCCGGTGCGCCCGCCCAGTGCAGGTGCAGGTAGGAGGCGTGCACGTTGCCGCCGGCGAAGCCCTCGGTGCGGGGGCCGGTCGGCAGGCGCCAGCCCCAGGCGGGGAGTTCGCCCGCGCCGGGCTCGCAGACGGTGCGGTGGAACTCGTGGCCGCGCACCCGGGTGCCGGCCGGGGCGAGGGGGGAGTCGTGCAGGGCGACCGCCTCCCGGTAACCGAGGGTGAGCCGTTCGGTCATCCGGGCGTCGGCGGCCAGTACGCCGCACATCGGCAGGCCGTCCAACTCCCGCCCCAGGTAGAGCAGTCCGGCGCACTCGGCGGCGATCGGCCCGCCCGCGGCGGCGAACGCGGCGATGGCGTCGCGCAGCGGGGCGTTGCCGCTCAGCTCGCGGACGTACAGCTCCGGGAAGCCGCCGCCGACCACCAGGCCGGCCGTCCCCTCGGGCAGGGCCGAGGCGTGCAGCGGGTCGAACGGGACCACCTCCGCGCCCGCCGCGCCGAGCAGTTCGGCGTTCTCGGCGTACGAGAAGGAGAAGGCCGCGCCGCCCGCCACCGCGATCCGCGGCCGGCCGGCCACCGGGGCGACCTCGGCCGACGGGTCCCATGGCTCGGCGTCCAAGTCCGGTGCGGTCCGGGCGAGTTCGAGCAGGGCGTCCAAGTCGACCGAGGAGGCCACCAGTTCACCCATGTCGGCGACCGCCTTGAGGGCCTCGGCCGAGCGTTCCACCGCGGGGATCAGTCCGAGGTGGCGGGACGGCGTGGCGACCGCCGCCGAGCGGCGCAGCGCGCCCAGCACCGGCACGCCGGAGCCCTCCTCCAGCGCCTCGCGCAGGAGTTGTTCGTGCCGGTCGGAGGCGACCCGGTTGAGGATCACCCCGGCGAGCCGCACCTGCGGGTCCCAGGAGGCGAAGCCGTGCACCAGCGCGGCCACCGAGCGGGACTGCGAGGAGCCGTCGACCACCAGCACCACCGGTGCCCGCAGCAGCTTGGCGACGTGCGCCGTCGACGCCAGCTCGCCGCGCCCGGAGGCCCCGTCGAACAGGCCCATGACCCCCTCGACCACCGCGACGTCCGCCCCCGCCGCGCCGTGCAGAAACAGCGGCGCGATCCGCTCCGGCCCGCACAGGAAGGCGTCCAGGTTGCGGCCCGGGCGTCCGGCGGCGAGCGCGTGGTAGCCCGGGTCGATGTAGTCGGGGCCGACCTTGTGCGGCGACACCGCCAGCCCGCGCGCGGCGAGTGCCGCGATCAGGCCGGTGGCGACGGTGGTCTTGCCGGCGCCCGAGGAGGGCGCGGCGACCACGAGGCGGGGAACGGTGCGGGGGGCGGTGCCGGGGGCGGTGTTCAACGGTCTACCACTCGATGCCGCGCTGGCCCTTGCGGCCGGCGTCCATGGGGTGCTTGACCTTGGTCATCTCGGTGACCAGGTCGGCGAATCCGGTCAGCGCCTCGGGCGCGTACCGGCCGGTGATGACGACGTGCTGGCTGCCCGGGCGGTTCTCGAGCACGGACACCACCTCCTCCGGGTCGATCCACCCCCAGTGCATCGGGTAGGTGAACTCGTCCAGCACGTAGAAGCGGTAGGTCTCGGCCGCGAGGTCCCGCTTGACCTGCTCCCAGCCCTCCTTGGCCGCCTCCTCGCTGGACATCTCCTGCTCGGCGGAGCGCTGGATCCAGGACCAGCCGGAGCCCATCTTGTGCCAGTCGACGGTGCCGCCCTCGCCGGAGGCGCCGAGCACGCGCAGCGCGTTCTCCTCGCCGACCTTCCACTTGGCGGACTTCACGAACTGGAACACCCCGACCGACCAGCCCTGGTTCCAGGCCCGCAGTGCCATGCCGAACGCGGCCGTGGACTTGCCCTTGCCCGGGCCGGTGTGCACGGCGGTGATCGGCTGGGTGCGGCGCTGGCGCGTCGTCAGGCCGTCGTCGGGGACGCTCTCGGGGACACCCTTGGGCATGTCGGCTCAGGCCGCCTTTCGCATCGTGGTGGTCGCGCGGTTCGCGGAGCGGTTCGCGGAGTGGTTCGTGGAACGGTTCTCGGACCGGCTCGTGGGCCGGCTCGTGGAGCGGTTCTCGCGGACGAGCGAGGCGACGCCCTCGGGGCGCAGTTCGTCCAGGCTGACGGTGGTGCCGCCGAGCAGCCCGGCCAGGGTACGGGCCAGGCCCAGGCGGACCGGGCCGGACTCGCAGTCCAGCACCACGCTCGCCGTGCCCTGCGCCGCGAACAGCGCGGCCGCGCGCTGGGACTGCGCCAGCGCGTCCCGCCCGCCGGTGGCCCGGCCGTCGGTCACCACGACCAGCAGCGGGCGCCGGTCCGGATCGCGCAGCCGCTCCACCCGCAGCACCTCGTGCGCCCGCAGCAGGCCGGCGGCCAGCGGGGTCCGTCCGCCGGTGGGCAGCGACTCCAGCCGGGCCGCGCCGACCTCCACCGAGGAGGTGGGCGGCAGCGCCAACTCGGCGCCCGCACCCCGGAAGGTGATCATGCCGATCTTGTCGCGGCGCTGGTAGGCGTCCATCAGCAGCGACAGCACCGCGCCCTTGACGGCGGTCATCCGCTGCCGGGCGGCCATCGAGCCGGAGGCGTCCACCACGAACAGCACCAGGTTGGACTCCCGCCCCTGGCGCACCTGTTCGCGGAAGTCGTCCTTGCGCAGCAGCAGCGCCCGCCCGCTGCGCCCGCGCGCCGCCTGGTGCGGCGCGGCGGCCTGGAGGGTCGCGGTCAGGTGCAGCCGGGCGAGCGCGCCCTGCGGGCGGCGGGCGCGGATGGTGTGCCCGCCGGTGGTCTCGGCGGGGGAGCGGCGGCCCTGGGCGCCGTGCCCGGTGCCCTTGACGGTGAAGAGCCTGGTCCGGTACGGGTCCCCGGCTGCGACCGGCGCCGACTCCCGTGCGGGGGTCGGGTGTTGGGCCGGTACGGGCGGCTGCGCGGGCGCGTCGGCGCCCTCGGTGGCGGGCGTCTCGGGAGCGGACGCTTCGGGCGCGGACGCCTCGGGGTCGCCGTCGGACGGCTCGGGTGCGCCGCCGCCGTCAGGGCCGCCGCCGTCGGGTCCGCCGTCGGGGCCGCCGTCCTCCGGCCCCCCGTCCGGCCCGCCGTCGCCGTCCGGGCCGGGCCCGTCGCCCTCGGGCTCCGGGTCGTCCTGCCGGGAGTGCTCCTCCAGGGTGCGGTCCAGCTGTTCCTCGTCCAGCCCCGGCGCGTCGAAGGGGTTGCGGCGGCGCCGGTGCGGCAGCGCCAGCCGGGCGGCCCGTCGGACGTCCTCCTCCAGCACCTCGGTGCGCCCGTCCCAGGCGGCCAGCGCGACGGCGGTGCGGGCCATCACGATGTCCGCGCGCAGTCCGTCCACCTCGAACGCGGCGCACACGGCGGTGATCTGACGCAGCGCCACATCGGTGAGCTCGACCGCGGGCAACAACTCCCGGGCCGTGGTGATGCGTTCGGCGAGCGCCCGCTCCTCCGCGGCGAACCGCGCGGCGAAGCCTGCCGGGTCCGCGTCGTAGGCGAGCCGGCGGCGGACCACCTCGGCGCGCTCGACCGGGTCCCGGGTGGCGGCGATCTCGACGGTCAGGCCGAACCGGTCGAGCAGCTGCGGCCGCAGCTCGCCCTCCTCCGGGTTCATGGTGCCGACCAGCAGGAACCGGGCCGCGTGCCGCACCGACACGCCCTCGCGCTCGACGTACGAGCGCCCCATCGCGGCGGCGTCCAGCAGCAGGTCCACCACGTGGTCCTGGAGCAGGTTCACCTCGTCGATGTACAGCACGCCGCGGTGCGCCCTGGCGAGCAGCCCGGGCTCGTACGCCTTGACGCCCTCGGCCAGCGCCCGCTCCAGGTCCAGCGAGCCGACGATCCGGTCCTCGGTCACGCCGACCGGCAACTCGACCAGTTGGGAAGGCCGTTCGGACGCGGACGGGGCGGCGTGCGGCCCGTCCGGGCACTGCGGGTCGGGTGCGGCCGGGTCACAGGCGAAGCGGCAGTCGTCCACGGTGGCGATGGACGGCAACAGGCCGGCCAGCGCGCGCACCATGGTCGACTTCGCGGTGCCCTTCTCGCCGCGCACCAGCACGCCGCCCACGGCCGGGGAGACCGCGTTCAGCAGCAGCCCGAGCCGCAGGTCGGCCATGCCGACGATCGCGGTGAACGGATAGCGGACGTCGGTCATGCGTCACTCCCAGGGGCCCCGGGCGGGAGGAACGGCAGCGATCCGGCCGCCGGCACCCCGCCCTCGATCAGCTTCCACAGCGCGTCGGTGTCCGCGTGCTCCTCGATCAGGTCGCCCAGCCGGTCCAGCCGGGCCTCGCGCGCCGCGGCGAAGGAGGTGTCCGGCGCCGGGACGAACGCCCGCCCGGACAACTCGGCGACCTCGCGCAGGAGTTCGCGACGGAATCCGTCGTTCTCCAGCGCGCCGTGCCAGGTCGTGCCCCAGACCGCGCCCACCCGGCAGCCGTCCAGGAAGGCGTCCCCGCCCTCGACCGTCACGACTCCGTGGTGGATCTCGTAGCCCTCGACCCGCTGCCCGTACGCCTCGCCGACCGGGCGGGCCAGCACCTTCTCGGCGCCGAACCGCACGTGCGTCGGCAGCAGCCCGAGGCCCTCGACGGCGCCCGCCTTCGACTCGACCTCGTCCACGATCGAGTGCGCCAGCATCTGGTAGCCGCCGCAGACCCCGAGGACCGGCAGGCCGGCCGCCGCCCGCGCCCGCAGGGCCGGCTCCAGGGCGCGCTCGCGCAACCAGGCGAGGTCCGCGACGGTGGCCCGGGTGCCGGGCAGCACCACCAGGTCGGCGTCGGCCAGCTCCTCCGGCCTGGTCGCCCAGCGCACCAGCACACCCGGCTCCTGCGCGAGCGCGTCCACGTCGGTGAAGTTGGACAGCCGGGGGAAGCGCACCACGGCCACCCGCAGCACGTCCGCGCCGAGCGGCCCGGGCCCGTCCGCCCGGTCCACCACCGTGGACAGGTCCAGCGAGTCCTCGGCGTCCAGCCAGAGCCCGGGCAGCATCGGCAGCGTGCCCAGCACCGGACGGCCGGTCAGCTCGCGCAGCATGTCCAGCCCGGGTGCCAGCAGGCGCGCGTCGCCGCGGAACTTGTTGACGAACCAGCCCGCCACGTGCCGCTGGTCCTCCGCCGACAGCAGCGCCAGCGTCCCGTACATCGCCGCGAAGACCCCGCCCCGGTCGATGTCCCCGACCACCACCACCGGCAGGGCGGCGGCCGTGGCCAGGCCCATGTTGGCGATGTCGCGGTCGCGCAGGTTGATCTCGGCGGGCGAGCCCGCGCCCTCGCAGACCACCACGTCGTAGCGGCGGCGCAGGTCGGCCAGGCACTCCAGGGAGCGCTCCAGCAGGACGGGCTTGCGCTCGCGGTAGTCCAGCGCGCCCACCTCGGCCACCGGCCTGCCGAGCAGCACCACCTGGCTGCGGCCGTCCGCGCCCGGCTTGAGCAGCACCGGGTTCATCGCCGCCTCCGGCTCCACCCTGGCGGCCTGCGCCTGCATCGCCTGGGCGCGGCCGATCTCGGCGCCGTCGGAGGTGACGAAGGAGTTCAGCGACATGTTCTGCGCCTTGAACGGCGCGACCCGCACGCCCTGGCGGGCGAGCCAACGGCAGATCCCGGCCGTCACCACGCTCTTGCCCGCGTCCGAGGTCGTCCCCGCGACCAGCAGTGCGTTGCTCATCCCCGTCCCCTCATCCTCGGCAGCAGTCGCTTCGCCGGCACCCGTTCCGCGGGCACCCGTTCCGTCAGCAGCCGTTTCGCCAGCACCCGCAGCAGGACGTGCCCCGCGACCGTCGTACCCAGCGCCAGCGCGCCCACCCGCCGGGAGAGCGCGCAGGCCCGCTCGATGTCGTCCACCGTCACCGGCCGCAGCTCCGCACCCAGTACCGGCCGGTTCTCCACGCGCTCGCCGTACCGCAGCGTCCCGCCCAACCGGACGCCCACCGCGCCGGCGAACGCCGACTCGGCCTGGCCCGCGTTCGGGCTCGGGTGCGCGGAGCCGTCGCGCCGCCAGACCCGCCAGGCCGTCCGCGGCTCGGGCGCGGCGGCCACCGTCAGCAGCGCCGTCAGCCGGGCGCCCGGCCAGCCCGCCAGGTCGTCCAGCCGGGCCGAGGCCCAGCCGAACCGGGCGTAGCGCGGCGAGCGGTGGCCCACCATGGCGTCCAGGGTGTTCACGGCGCGGAAGGCGAGCAGGCCGGGCGTGCCGGCCAGAGCGCCCCAGGTCAGCGCGTTGACCACGGCGTCGGCGGTGTTCTCCGCCACCGACTCGACCACCGCCCGGGCGATCTGCTGCCCGTCCAGCGCGCTCGGATCCCGCCCGCACAGGTGCGGCAGCCGTTCCCGCGCGGCCGTGAGGTCGCCCGCCGCCAGCGAGCGGCCGATGGTGCGCGCCTCCCGGGTCAGCGAGGTGCCGCCGAGCACCGTCCAGGTCGCGGCCGCCGCCAGCGCCGCCCGGCCCAGCGGGCGCCGGCCCACCGTACGGTCCAGGGCGAGCGCGCCCGCCGCGACCGCGCCCACGCACAGCGCCGTGTACCCGGCCCCGGCGGCTCGGCCGTCGCGCCACAGCCGCCGCTCCAGCCGGGTCGCGGCGCTGCCGAAGACGGCCACCGGGTGGCCCCGGCGGGGGTCGGCGAAACGGGCGTCGGCGGCGTAGCCCGCGACGGCGCCGAGCGCGAACGCGGCGGCGCGGGTCAGCGGGCGCACGGAAGGGGAAGGCGCGGGCGGGGTCATCGGTCGCACGGCGGAGGGCAGCTCGGGGTCGGGCAGGGCGGGGCAGCCTGCATCGCGTGCGTGTCCTCACTCAGGGTCCGCGCCCTGGATCGACGTGACGGCGGCGAGAGTCTCCTGGCTTCCGGGTCGAACGCACCCTCGGAGCCTTCCAGCGGCCGTCGACGGCCCGCCGTGGCGATGTTCCGAGCGTGCTCCCCGGTGACAGTGGCGGGACCGCGCCGGACTTCCACCGGCTTCCTCTCCATGCCTCCGTTTGGCCCCAGGATCCCATCACGGGCCCGAACCGGGAGTCAACCGAGGTCACGGAGGGGTTGGTCACACGCGGACGCCGCTGACGCCCCGTGGGACCGGCCGGCGCTGCGGGCCGAGGACGGGGCCTGCCGCTGCCCTCGTCCTCGGCCTTCGCCTTCCCGGGGCCCGCCGTCCTCACCACCCGTCCCCGGCGCCACCTCGGCAGCGCCAGGGTCGCCGGCTCCTCGGCAGGGCCGGGCCGCCGCCCGGGTGACCCGGACGGCCCAGTCCGGTGGCCGGGCGGGCGGGGCGCCGGTGAACTGGTGCCCGAACACCGTCCGGGCCGTGAGGCAGGAGAGCGGGGAGCGAAATGCGTTGGGGAACCGCAGCCGTCGTGGCGGCCGCCGCGGTCGGGGCCGCCGTGCTGGTGATCGGCCGTCGGGCCTCCGAGCGGATGGTCCGTCCGGTGACCACCGTTCAGGAGTCCGCTCCGGTCGTGGTCCGCGGCCTCGCCCCCGGCCGGATCACCTTCACCCGCGGCCCCGGGAGCCTGCGCCCCGGCCGCTGGGCGGTCGAGTGGGCGGACGGCGGGCACGCGGTCGTCGAGGAGATCCTGCACAGTGACGAGCAGGAGGTCACCCGCCGGCTGGTCCGCGCCGACCGGGGCACCCTCACCCCCGGCACCGAGGTCCGCTTCACCCCGCGGGTCCACCTCGGCGACCCCACCGAGGCGCTCGGCCTCGCCTTCGCCGACATAGCCGTCGACGGTGAGCTCGGCGCCCTTCCCGCCTGGCAACTCGACGGCAAACGCGGCACCTGGGTGATCCTGGTGCACGGTCCCGAGGCCGACCGTCGGCAGACCCTCCCGGTGCTCCCCGTCCTCGACCGGCTCGGCCTGCCCGCCCTCGCCGTCACCTACCGCGGCGACCGGGGCGCCCCCGCCTCCCCGGACGGGCTCAGCCACTTCGGCGAGACCGAGTGGCGCGACGTCGAGGCGGCGATACGGCTGGCGCTGGACAGCGGCGCCGGCACGGTGATCCTCTACGGCTGGTCCCTCGGCGCGACCATGGTCCTCCACACGGCGGCCCGCTCCGCCTGGTCGCACGCCGTCCGGGGCCTGGTCCTCGACTCACCCGTGCTCGACCTCCCGGCCTCCGCCCGCCGGGACGCCGCCCGCTCCGGCTTCCCGGGCGTCGCGGCGGAGCTCGGCGCCCTCGCCGCCGAGGGCCGGACCGGCGTCGACCTCGCCGACTTCGGCCGCATCGCCGAGGGCGCCGACCTGCGGGTGCCCACCCTCCTCCTGCACAGCCCCGAGGACCGGATAGCCCCCTTCGGCGCCGCCGAGAAGCTGGCCGCCGCCCGCCGCGACGTGGTCAGCCTCCAGGCCTTCCCCGGCGCCGACCACGCGACCCTCTGGAACAGCGCCCCCGAGCGCTACACCGAACTGCTCCGCCGGTGGCTCACTCCGTTGCTCTAGCCGCCTTCCGCGCGAGCCTTTCCGTGCGAGCCTTTCCGCGCGAGTCCTGCCGTACGAGCCGTTCCGCGTGAGCCCCCCTCTCCGCGCGGGCGCGTTCGGCCGGGTCCCGTCGGTTTTTCCGCTCAGCTTCCCCCCGTCCACGAATGAACGTTCCTGCCATTACGTCGAGCGCGCACGAGAAGTCGGCCTGTCCGACTTCTCGTGCAGCACGATCCCCCCGCCCCCGCCCGCCATCCGTCCGGATTCGGGCTGGACAGCCCGGCCGGAAGCCGGGGGAGGGGATTGCCCGTGCGAAATCCGGCGCGTCGCCAGGGGCAATAGTTGGCCCGGACCCTTACCCCCCACCCGTACGCACGGTGACCGGTCGAGTATTCCCGGCAACCGGGGCGCCCGGGATGGCATGGGCAGGCCATACGTTTCCGGCCAGGCGGTTTGCCGCTGTTGCCCGATCTTGCGGAGGTGCCACCGCCGCTCGCCCGGTCGTACGGACAACCGGATGTGACAGAAGGCCGGTACAAGGGGAAGACTGCTCGACGTGACGTCTCGGAACCCGCGCGACCGTGATGCCCCGCTCCCGCCGACGATCGGTACCGGTGCGACGGTGACCCGTCTCCCCGGAACGGCCCAACGGCCCGCCGGTGGCAGGCCGGGCGGGGCGGGTGTCCCCCGTAACGGAGTACCCCGGCGACGGGGGCCGGCTCCGGCTCCCGGGCGAGGTCGGGTTCCCGTGCCGGAGGGCTTCCCGGCACCCGCCGAGCTGGCGCCGCTGGCCCGCCGGATGCTGGTGGACGCCGTCCGGGTCGCCCGCTGGGCCGGCGAGCTGGCCGAGGTCGACAAGCGTGGCGAGCTGCTCCCGGAGGACGCCCGTGCGGCGGGCCGGGCGCTGGCCATGACGGTCGGCGCCGCCGCCAAGGCATGGGGGCAGGCGCTGCTGGTGGGTCTGGTCGAGGCCCGGGACGGCGGAGCCGGCCCCGGCTGGCGCCTGCACGCCTGGGAGCACGACGACGAGGCCGTGGTGCGTGGCTGGTCGGCGCTGTTCGACGCCTGGACCCTGCTCGCCCCGGTGCCGCCCGCCGCGCTGCGCGGCGTGTTCGCCGTACTCGCCGGGCAGGCCGTGGACCAGGCTCCGCAGCTGCTCTCCTTCCTGCACCTGGTGGACGGCCCGGTCGCCGAGAGCGAGCTGCTGGAGCTGCTGCGCCGCGGGCTGGACGAGCGCCGGGTCGGCGCGGGGCTCGGCGGGCCGGGCCTGTCGCCGGTGCCGCACGCGGCCTCGGCCGTCTCCGCCGTCCGCGGCACCTGCCGCGCGCCGCAGATCGACACCCCGGCCGCGCCCTCGGACGTGGCCGCCGTCCTGGACTGGATGCTGGACGGCCTGGCGGCGGTCGGCGCCCTGGTACGCAGGAACGATGCCGCGGAGCTGTCGCCGCTCGGCCACTGGGCGGTGCGGGCCAAGCTGGAGGAGATCTGCACGGTCGCCCAGACTGCGGCCGGGCACATCGAGCAGAGCGCCTTCGAGCTGCTGAACGCCTGCGCCGACTACTCGCCGGGCCCGGCCCGCGCCGAGTTCCGCGCCTGGGTCGCGGCCCGTCCGGCGGACCGCGCGGTGGGCGAGCTGCTGGAGGCCGCCCGGGGCGACGACGCGCTGGTGCGTGGCCTGGCCTTCGAGGCGCTGCGGGTGGCCGGAGGGCCGGCCGAGCAGGCGGTGCGCGCGGCCGTGGACGCGCCGGTGCTGCGCCCCTACGCGCTGCTGTGGCTGGCGGAGCGCGCGGACGAGGGCGTCTCCCCGGCGGACGTGCTGGGCGCGGAGGACGCGGCCTGGCTCTGGGTGGACACCGCGGCCGCGGTGCTCGACCACGGGGAGACCGAGTTGCTGGTGGGCCACGTCGAGGGCGCCTCGGCGGGCGACCCGGTGCGGCTGTTCGCCCGGGCCCGGCAGTCCGGGCACCCGCGGGCGGCCTCGGTGCTGACAGCGGTCTCGGGCGTGCACCCGGACCCGGGCGTGGCCCGGGCGGCCCGTCGTTCGGCGTTCAGCGTGCACACCGGTGGCGCCTGATTTTTATGACATTTGAGATGGAGTTCGTCGTCCACGGCGACGGCGGCTCCGTCGTCAGCACCGACCGCGCCTCCGTCGTTCACGTCGTCGTCAGCACCGACCGCGTCTTGGGTGGCCGCACCCGAGGCGGTCGAGTGTCGTGAAAAGTCATAAGAGTCAGGGCCCGGAACCAACAGGTTCCGGGCCCTGACTCTTATGACTTTTGCGGGGAATCAGCCGATCCGAGACTCAGCCCGCCGAGCGCGGACGTCGCCGACCTTCTGTCCCACCTTGCGGCGGATGACCAGCAGCGGCGCCATCGCGGCGAGCGTGATCTGGGCGAACGCGCCGACGTGCATCAGGTTGTCGCCACCGGGCAGGCCGGTGGCCCAGGCGGCCAGGCAGCCGATGGAGACCACGATCCAGCAGAGCGTGGCGGTGGCCAGCAGCCCCTGCGGCTTCGGGTACTCGATCCGGCTGACCATCAGGTACGCGGCGCCGAAGATGGCGAGCAGACCGGGCAGGAACGGCGGGTCGAGCAGCACGATGGCGATCACCGTCATCGCGCCCATCGGGCAGGGCATGCCCTGGAACACCCCTGGCCGCATCTTGACGGCCGAGAAGCGGGCCAGCCGCAGGACCACCGCGAGCAGCACCGTGATCGCGATGAGCGCCGACAGCTTGGTGTTGGACCCCTGGGAGACCATGCCCCAGACCGCGACGAAGTAGGCCGGCGCGATGCCGAAGCTGATCAGGTCCGCCAGGTTGTCCAGTTCCGCTCCGAGGGCGGAGGAGCGCAGCTTGCGCGCCACCAGGCCGTCGAAGAGGTCGCACATCGAGCCGATCAGCAGCAGCGTCACCGCGGTGGCGGCGCTGTGCCGGTCCGGAGCGGCGTCCGGGTTGGTGATGTGCGGGACCAGGACCCCGGTGGTGATCGAGTAGATCGCCAGGAAGCCGCAGACGGCGTTCCCCAGGGTCAGGAAGTCGGCGGTGGACAGGTGCTGAGGAGAGCGCGGGGCGCGCAGCTCGCGGTCGCGCGCCCAGCGGCGGCGGCGCAGGGCCGTCTCCTCGTCGTCCAGGCCGACGATTGTTTCAGGATCAGTCACGGTCAAGGCGCGTCACCCCGGCTGTGGTCTTCTGGCCGACCTCGACGCCGACCTCGACGCCGGCCGGCAGGTAGGTGTCGACCCGGGACCCGAACCGGATCAGACCGATCCGGTCGCCCTGCTCGACCTTGGTTCCGGCGTCCACGTACGGCACGATGCGGCGGGCCACGGCCCCCGCGATCTGGACCATCTCAATGTCGCCGAGCTCGGTGTCGAAGTGCCAGACGACCCGCTCGTTCTGGTCGCTGTCCTTGTTGAACGCGGGGACGAAGCCGCCCGCGACGTGCTCGACCGACGTCACCGTGCCCGGCAGGGGCGCGCGGTTGACGTGGACGTTCAGCGGGCTCATGAAGATCGCGACCCGGGTGCGACCGTCCGGCCAGGCGTCGATGCTCTGCACCACGCCGTCGGCGGGGGAGATCACTCTGCCCGTGCCGATCTCACGCTCGGGGTCGCGGAAGAACCACAGCATGCCCGCGCTGAGCGCGCAGGCGGGTACCGCCGCCAGGGCCCACTTGCCGCTGCGCCGGGTGAGGGCGGTGGTCACGGCGGCCGTGGCGAGGGTGGGGACGAACCAGGGGGTGGCTCCGCGCGCGATGGTCACGCGGGGTCGCCGACCGGCCGTCGGGGCTGCGAGGGCATCGCGGTCCGTGACGGAGGTGTGAGGGGACGGGCTGATGGGCATCGAAGACCTTTGTCGCGGGGGATCATGGCCGCTGGACGGGGGCCACCGCGGGATCGGTAATAGAGGGACGGCTTGCTGTCCCGGTGGATGCTATCGGGAGCACACGGTGGGTGGGCAACCCGCCTGCTCGTTCATGTGTCCGGTGGCGGCGCGTGTGCGCGTCCACTCCTACGACCGTAGCCCGACCCGGTCCGGTTCCCAAGGGACCTGACGGGGCTGGTGACTCTTGTCTCAACGGGTACGCCGACGGAACCCGCCGGGCGAAACGGCCGTAGCGGCCGGAAGCGGGTGTGCGGAAGCGGCCGCAGGGCGTGTCGTTGCAGCTGTACGCCCTGCGGCCGCTTCGGGAGGGCCGTGCCGGACCCAGGCGGACCAGGCCGGGCCCGTGACGGGGCACGGCGCTCCGCCGGGACGGGCCCGCACGCCCGTCGACCGGCGGTTCGAGGGGCCGCCCGGGCGACGTGGTCCGTCGACCGGCGGCCCGGGGATCAGTCGGCGATCCGGTACTCCTCGAGGAGCCGGCGTCCGACGATCATCTTCTGGATCTCCGCAGTACCTTCACCGATGAGCAGCATCGGGGCCTCGCGGTAGAGGCGCTCGATCTCGTACTCCTTGGAGAAGCCGTAGCCGCCGTGGATGCGGAAGGCGTCCTCGACGACCTCCTTGCAGTACTCGGAGGCGAGGTACTTGGCCATGCCGGCCTCGAGGTCGTTGCGCTCGCCGCTGTCCTTCTTTCGGGCGGCCATGACCATCATCTGGTGGGCGGCCTCGACCTTGGTGGCCATCTCGGCGAGCTTGAACTGGATCGCCTGGTGCTCGGCGATCTTCTTGCCGAAGGTGGAGCGCTGCTGGGCGTAGGAGATGCCGAGCTCGAAGGCGCGGCGGGCGACGCCGCAGCCGCGGGCGGCGACGTTGACGCGGCCGACCTCGACGCCGTCCATCATCTGGTAGAAGCCGCGGCCCGGGACGCCGCCGAGGATGCGGTCGGCCGGGATGCGGACGTCCTGGAGGACCAGCTCGGTGGTGTCGACGCCCTTGTAGCCCATCTTCTCGATCTTGCCGGGCACGGTCAGGCCGGGAACCTTGGGGTTCGGCCCGAAACCGGCCTCCTTCTCGATCAGGAAGGTGGTCATGTTCTTGTACGGGGTGTTGCCGCCCTCGTCGGTCTTGCAGAGGACCGCGACGAGGGTGGAGGTGCCGCCGTTGGTGAGCCACATCTTCTGGCCGTTGAGGACGTAGAAGTCCCCGTCCTTGACGCCCTTGGTGGAGATGGCCGAAACGTCGGAGCCGAGGCCCGGCTCGGACATCGAGAAGGCGCCGCGGATCTCGCCGGCCGCCATCTTCGGCAGGAAGTAGTCCTTCTGCTCCTGGGTGCCGTGGGCGTTGATCATGTGCGCCACGATGAAGTGGGTGTTCACGATGCCGGAGACGGACATCCAGCCGCGGGCGATCTCCTCGACCACCAGGGCGTAGGTGAGCAGCGACTCGCCGAGGCCGCCGTACTCCTCGGGGATGGTGAGGCCGAACAGGCCGAGCTGCTTCATCCCCTCGACGATGGCGGTCGGGTACTCGTCCTTGTGCTCCAGCTCGGTCGCGACCGGAATGATCTCCTTGTCGACGAAATCCCGCACGGTGGCGAGGATGTCCCGCTGGATCTCGGTGAGGCCGTCGGTCTGTGCGAGGCGTCCCATCGTGCGGCTCCGAAAGGTCTGAGGGTCTGCGGAAAGTCGGGGCATCCCCCCGGGGGGGGGGATTGCGGGGGCCCTGCCGGCGTGGCTGCGGCAGCAGGGCCCCCGTACCGGGTGGGGCGCGGCCGATGACGGCGGCCTGCCCGTCCGGGGTCTCTCGAGGGGGCCCGCCCCGGAAGGAGGGCTCCCTATAAAGGGGAGAGGTGGACCTGGGAAGGGGGAGCGGCTCAGGCGAGCGGGGTCGGACGGCCGGGCTGCTCGCCGCCGCGCTCCTTGGTGTACGTCTCGGTCGGCACCATCACCTTGCGGCGGAAGATGCAGACGACCGTGCCGTCCTGCTTGTACCCCTTGGTCTCGACGTACACGATGCCGCGGTCGTCCTTGGACTTGGACGGCCACTTGTCGAGCACGGTGGTCTCGCCGTAGATGGTGTCGCCGTGGAAGGTCGGCGCGACGTGGCGCAGCGACTCGATCTCCAGGTTGGCGATCGCCTTGCCGGAGACGTCCGGGACGGACATGCCGAGCAGCAGCGAGTAGATGTAGTTGCCCACCACGACGTTCTTGCCGAAGTCCGTCGTCTTCTCCGCATAGTTGGTGTCCATGTGGAGCGGGTGGTGGTTCATGGTGAGCAGGCAGAAGAGGTGGTCGTCGTACTCGGTGACCGTCTTGCCGGGCCAGTGCTTGTAGACCGCGCCGACCTCGAACTCCTCGTAGGTGCGTCCGAACTGCATGGCGTGGGCCCTCAGCTTTCCGGGATCTCGAACTTGGTGGTGCGCTGCATGCCCGCGGCCCGGCCCTTGCCGGCGATGACGAGCGCCATCTTGCGGCTGGCCTCGTCGATCATCTCGTCGCCGAGCATCGCGGAGCCCTTGGCGCCGCCCGCCTCGGAGGTGCAGTAGTCGTACGCGTCGAGGATCAGCTCGGCGTGGTCGTAGTCCTCCTGGGCGGGCGAGTAGATCTCGTTCGCGGCGGAGACCTGGTCCGGGTGGAGCACCCACTTGCCGTCGAAGCCGAGGGCGGCCGAGCGGCGGGCGACCTCGCGGTAGCCCTCCTGGTTGCGGATCTGGAGGTACGGGCCGTCGATCGCCTGGAGGTCGTTGGCGCGGGCGGCCATCAGGATGCGCATCAGGATGTAGTGGTAGGCGTCGGCACCGTAGCCGGGCGGCTGCTCGCCGACGACCAGCGACTTCATGTTGATGGAGGCCATGAAGTCGGCGGGGCCGAAGATGATGGTCTCCAGCCGGGGCGAGGCCTCGGCGATGGCGTCGACGTTGATCAGGCCCTTGGCGTTCTCGATCTGCGCCTCGATACCGATGCGGCCGACCTCGAAGCCCATGGTCTTCTCGATCTGGGTGAGCAGCAGGTCGAGTGCCTTGACCTGCTCGGCGTCCTGCACCTTGGGCAGCATGATGCAGTCGAGGTTGGTACCGGCGCCCTCGACGACGGTGATCACGTCGCGGTAGGTCCAATGCGTGGTCCAGTCGTTCACCCGCACGACGCGGGTCTTGCCGCCCCAGTCGCCGTTGTTGAGTGCGTCGACGATGTTGTGGCGCGCGCTCTCCTTGACCAGCGGGGCGCAGGCGTCCTCCAGGTCGAGGAAGACCTGGTCGGCCGGCAGGCCCTGGGCCTTCTCCAGGAAGCGCGGGTTGCTGCCGGGCACCGCGAGGCAGGAGCGGCGCGGGCGCAGACGGTTGACTGCAGTCATAAGAATCGAGGGTTCCTTCCCAGTGGTCAGCTGGTCAGCTGGTCAGTTCGTGGCCGCGGTCGGTGCGGGCGTCCACGGCTGGAGCTTGTTGGCCAGCCGGATCTCGTCCACGATCCGGCCGATGATGGTCGTGATGCCGAAGTCCTTCGGGGTGAACACGGCGGCGACGCCGGCGGCCTTGAGGGCCTCGCCGTCCGCTGCCGGGATGATGCCACCCACGATCACCGGGACATCCTCCACCCCGGCGCGGCGCAGCCGCGTCAGCACGTCGGGCACCAGCTCGCTGTGCGCGCCGGAGAGGATGGACAGGCCCACGCAGTGCACGTCCTCCGCGACGGCGGCGGAGACGATCTGCTCCGGGGTCAGCCGGATGCCCTGGTAGACCACCTCGAACCCGGCGTCGCGGGCCCGGACGGCGATCTGCTCGGCGCCGTTGGAGTGCCCGTCCAGGCCGGGCTTGCCGACCAGCAGGCGCAGCTTGCCGGCGCCCAGTTCCTCGGCGGTCGCGGCGACCGCGGCGCGGACCTGCTCCAGCTCGCCGCCCGGCTCGGCGGCCACCGCGACGGGGGCGCCGCCGACGCCGGTGGGCGCGCGGTACTCGCCGAACACCTCGCGCAGGGCGAAGGCCCACTCGCCGGTGGTGACGCCGGCCCGGGCGCAGGCGAGCGTGGCCGGCATCAGGTTGGCCTCGGTGGCGGCGACGGTCTTGAGCTCGGCCAGCGACTCCTGGACGGCGGCCTCGTCGCGCTCGGCGCGCCAGGCCTCCAGGGCGGCGAGCACGGACTGCTCGGAGGCCGGGTCGACCACCATGATCGCGCTGTCGAGGTCGGCGGTGAGCGGGCTCGGCTCGGTGGTGTCGAAGCAGTTCACCCCGACGATCTTGTCCTCGCCGGACTCGATCCGGGCCCGGCGGGCGGCGTGCGAGGCGACCAGGTTGGACTTCAGGTAGCCGGACTCGACGGCGGGGATCACCCCGCCCATCTCCAGCACCTTGGCGATCTCGGCCTCGGCGCCGGCCAGCAGCTCCTCGGTCTTGGCCTCGACCACCTCGGAGCCGTTGAAGATGTCGCCGTACTCCAGGAGGTCCGACTCGTACGCCAGCACCTGCTGGATGCGCAGCGACCACTGTTGGTCCCAGGGCCTGGGCAGGCCGAGCGCCTCGTTCCAGGCGGGCAGCTGGACGGCCCGGGCGCGGGCGTCCTTGGAGAGGGTGACGGCCAGCATCTCCAGGACGATCCGCTGGACGTTGTTCTCCGGTTGGGCCTCGGTCAGGCCGAGCGAGTTGACCTGGACGCCGTAGCGGAAGCGGCGCTGCTTGGGGTCGGTGACGCCGTAGCGCTCCAGGGTGACCTTCTCCCACAGCCGGGCGAAGGCGCGCATCTTGCACATCTCCTCGACGAAGCGCACCCCGGCGTTCACGAAGAAGGAGATCCGGGCGACCACCTCGCCCATCCGCTCGGCCGGCACCTGGCCGGAGTCGCGCACCGCGTCGAGCACCGAGATGGCGGTGCACATCGCGTAGGCGATCTCCTGGACGGGCGTGGCGCCGGCCTCCTGCAGGTGGTAGCTGCAGATGTTGATCGGGTTCCACTTGGGAATGTTGCCGACCGTGTAGGCGATCATGTCGGTGATCAGCCGCACCGACGGGCCGGGCGGGAAGACGTGCGTCCCACGCGACAGGTACTCCTTGACGATGTCGTTCTGGGTGGTGCCGGTGAGCGTGGCGGTGTCCGCGCCCTGCTCCTCGGCGACCACCTGGTAGAGCGCCAGCAGCCACATGGCGGTGGCGTTGATCGTCATGGACGTGTTGGTCCGTTCGAGCGGGATGCCGTCGAACAGGGTGCGCATGTCGCCGACGTGGCCCACCGGGACGCCGACCCGGCCGACCTCGCCGCGGGCGAGGACGTGGTCGGAGTCGTAGCCGGTCTGGGTCGGCAGGTCGAAGGCGACGGACAGGCCGGTCTGGCCCTTCGCCAGGTTCCGCCGGTAGAGGGCGTTGGAGTCGCTCGCGGTGGAGTGGCCGGCGTAGGTGCGCATCAGCCAGGGGCGGTCGCGCTTCTGAGGTTCGGTCATCAGACGTTCCTGAAGCGGTTGATGGCGGGCAGGTGCTTCTCCCGCAGCTCGTGGTCGGTCACGCCCAGGCCCTCCTCGGGGGACAGGCAGAGCACGCCGACCTTGCCCTGGTGCTTGTTGTGGTGCACGTCCAGGGCGGCCTGGCCGGTCTCCTCCAGGGAGTAGACCTTGGAGAGGGTCGGGTGGATCCTGCCCTTGGCGATCAGGCGATTGGCCTCGAAGGCCTCGCGGTAGTTGGCGAAGTGCGAGCCGACGATCCGCTTGAGCGACATCCACAGGTACCGGTTGTCGTACTGGTGCATGTAGCCGGAGGTGGAGGCGCAGGTGACGATGGTGCCACCCTTGCGGGTGACGTACACCGAGGCGCCGAAGGTCTCCCGGCCCGGGTGCTCGAAGACGATGTCCACGTCCTCGCCGCCGGTGAACTCGCGGATCTTCGCGCCCAGGCGCTTCCACTCGCGCGGGTCCTGGGTGTTCTCGTCCTTCCAGAACCGGTAGCCCTCGGCGGAGCGGTCGATGATCGCCTCGGCGCCCATGGCGCGGCAGATCTCGGCCTTCTGGTCGCTGGAGACCACGCAGATCGGGGTGGCGCCGCCGGCCAGCGCGTACTGGGTGGCGTACGAGCCGAGGCCGCCGCTGGCGCCCCAGATCAGCACGTTGTCGCCCTGCTTCATGCCGGCGCCGTTGCGCGAGACCAGCTGGCGGTAGGCGGTGGAGTTGACCAGGCCCGGGGAGGCGGCCTCCTCCCAGGTGAGGTGCTTGGGCTTGGGCAGCAGCTGGTTGGTCTTCACCAGGGCCAGCTGGGCCAGGCCGCCGAAGTTGGTCTCGAAGCCCCAGATGCGCTGTTCCGGGTCCATCATCGTGTCGTTGTGGCCGTCCGCGGACTCCAGCTCGACCGAGAGGCAGTGCGCGACGACCTCGTCGCCCGGCTTCCAGGCGTTGACCCCGGCACCGGTGCGCAGCACCACGCCGGCGAGGTCGGAGCCGACGACGTGGTACGGCAGGTCGTGGCGCTTCGTCAGCGGCGACAGCCGGCCGTAGCGCTCCAGGAAACCGAAGGTGGAGACCGGTTCGAAGATCGAGCTCCAGACGGTGTTGTAGTTCACCGCGCTGGCCATGACGGCGACCAGGGCCTCGCCGGGGCCCAGCTCGGGCAGGGCCACCTCGTCGAGGTGAAGGGACTTGCGGGGGTCCTTGTCGCGGCTGTCGAGGCCGGCGAACATCTGCTCCTCGTCCTTGTGGAGCGTCACCGCTCGGTAGGACTCGGGGAGCTTGATCGCCGCGAAGTCCGCCGACGTGCTGTCGGTGCTGAGGATCGCGTCGAGGATTTCCTGCATGGCTGCCTCCGAAGGCGTACCTGTGTGAGGGGCACAGGGCGTCTGGGGGAGCCGGGAGCGGACACCGGCTTCGCTGAGGTGGGTGGTGGGCGGGTCAGGCTGGGCGCCCGGGTGGACCGGGCCGTGCTGGCTCTGCTCCCGGGGTGTGGGAACGCCGGACGGCGGCGCGCCGAGGTGGGGAGCCGCGGCGCCGCGACTGGTGAGTAACAAGGTAGTGGCACCCTGTGCCACTCGTAAAGACACCGGGTGTCACGAATTCGGGCGGCCTTCGGGGCTGCGTGACGCGCGTTGAGCGGGCATGCGAAGGGCCCGCGCCGATCGGTCGGCGCGGGCCCGATGTAAAGCTCTGACCTGCGTGAATACCGCGTCTACGACTCCTGGACGCCACTCAGCGCGGCTCGGATGCTGTCCACCACGACGTCCAGTGGAGCGTCCGTCCGGGCGACTGTGATGAGTACCTCACCCCCGGGGCTGGCACTCAGTGCGCTCTGCGCCCCGGTGTCCCCGGGGGTCCCATTGGCACCCGGTGCCACCAGCGAGCCCCGGCGTCTGGCACCCGGTGCGCTGGAGGCCCAGAAGGTCCGCCGGATCACCTCGAAGGAGTGGTCCAGCTGCGCCTCCACGTCGCCCCGGCCGCCGGCCCGCAGCCAGCGCCGCAGTACGTGGTTGTGTGCCGCGACCACCGCCGCCGCCGAGACCTCGGCGAGCATCGAGTCGTCCTCGCCGCCCCGCTGCCAGCCGGACGGGATGGACTCGCCGGTGTCGAAGCGCCCCAGCAGGTAGCGGGTGAACAGCCGCTCGTAGCGGGCCACCACGGCGATCTCCCGCTCGCGCAGCGCCGGGACCTGACGGATCAGCTGGTACCGCGCCACCGACACCCCCGGGGTGGAGGCGTACATCCGCAGCACCTCCTTGATGCCGCGGCAGACCACGTCCAGCGGGTGCTCCTCCGGCTCCGCGCTGGCCAGCAGGTCGGCCACCCGGACCAGGGTGTCGTCGTGGTCCGGGAAGATCGCCTCCTCCTTGGACCGGAAGTACCGGAAGAAGGTGCGCCGGGCCACCCCGGCGGCGGCCGCGATCTGGTCGACCGTGGTCTCCTCGTAGCCCTGCGAGGCGAACAGCTCCATCGCCGCCGTGGCCAGGTCCTGGCGCATCTGCTGGCGCTGCGCCGCCGCCCGGCGGCTGCCCGGCCCGCCCTCCGGTCCGGTGCCCCCGGTCGAGGGGGCGGTCCGGTCGGTGCCGCCGTGCGGCCCGGTGGGGTGCTGCGGGGAGGTTGACTGAACCCGATCCATGTCCGGAACGCTACACGGCCCGGACGGCGCGGCCGCGGCCCTTCCCCGTCGCACCGGTGCGACCGGGCCGGTCACGGCCGGGCGGGGCCAGCGCGAGGACACCGTCCCGGGGCTCCAGCCGGGGCGCGCGGACGCCGCGGAGGGCGTGGCGGACGCGGATCCGTGCGGCGGTGCCCCGTGCGGCTGCGCCCCGTACGGCTGTGCGGCGAGCGGTCCGGCCGGCGGGGCCCCGTACGGCGTCTCGTACGGGCCGCCCCCGGCCTGCGGCGTGGTCACCGGCGCGCGTGGTCGCGGAAGCCGCGGCCGGTCTTGCGGCCCAGGCAGCCCGCCGCGACCAGGTGCTCCAGCAGCGGCGCGGCGGCCAGGCCGGGTTCGCGGAACTCCTGGTGCAGCACCCGCTCGATGGTCAGCGAGACGTCCAGGCCCACCACGTCCAGCAGCTCGAACGGGCCCATCGGGTAGCCGCAGCCGAGCTTCATCGCGGTGTCGATGTCGTCCACCGTCGCGTAGTGCTCCTGGAGCATCCGCACCGCGTCGTTCAGGTAGGGGAAGAGCAGCGCGTTGACGATGAAGCCGGCCCGGTCGCCGCACTCCACCGGGTGCTTGCGGACCTCGGCGGTCAGCTCCAGCACGGTCGCGGTGACGTCCGGCGCGGTCAGCACGGTGGAGACCACCTCGACCAGCTTCATCGCCGGGGCCGGGTTGAAGAAGTGCATGCCGATCACGTCCTGCGGCCGCGAGGTGGCGGTCGCGCAGCTGATCACCGGCAGCGAGGAGGTGGTGGTGGCGAGCACCGCGCCCGGCCTGACGATCTTGTCCAGGGTGGCGAACAGCTCCCGCTTGACCGCCAGGTCCTCGGCGACCGCCTCGACCACCAGGTCCACCTCGGCCAGCTCCGCGTACTGCCCGACCGGGGTGACCAGCGCCAGCGCGGCGTCCCGGGCCTCGGCCGACAGCCGGCCCTTGGCCACCGAACGCTCCAGCGACTTCGCCAGCTGCGCCTTGGCCGCCTCGGCCTTCTGCTGGCTGCGCGCCGCCAGCAGCACCGGGTGCCCGGCCTTGGCGAACACCTCGGCGATCCCGGTGGCCATCGTCCCCGAGCCGCAGACGCCGACGGTGCGCACCTGCCGCCCCGGCACCCCGGGCCTGGCCGGCCCGGTCGCCGCGTCCACCGCCCGGGAGGAGCCCGGCGCCTCGTAGATGTAGAAGCCGCGCCCGGTCTTGCGGCCCAGCAGCCCGGCCGCGACCAGCTGGCCGAGGATCGGGGCGGGCGCGTGCAGACGGTCCCGGGACTGCTCGTACATCGCCTCCAGCACGGTGCGCGCGGTGTCGATGCCGATCAGGTCGAGCAGCGCCAGCGGGCCCATCGGCAGGCCGCAGCCGAGCCGCATCGCGGCGTCGATGTCCTCCCGCGAGGCGTACTTGGACTCGAACATCGCGGCGGCCTGGTTCAGGTAGGCGAACAGCAGGCCGTTCACCACGAAGCCGGCCCGGTCGCCGGCCGCCACCGGCTCCTTGCCGAGGTCGCGGGCGAACTCGGCGGCGTCCTCGGCGGTCCGCGGGGAGGTCAGCACCGTGCGGACCACCTCGACCAGCTTCATCCCGTGCACCGGGTTGAAGAAGTGCAGGCCGAGCACCCGCTCCGGACGGGCGGTCGCCGCGGCGATCCTGGTCACCGACAGCGCGGTGGTGCCGGTGGCCAGGACCGTGTCCTTGGGGCAGATCCGGTCCAGTTCGGCGAAGACCTCCCGCTTCAGCTCCAGCTGCTCGGGCACCTCCTCGATCACCAGGTCCGCCCCGGCGGCGGCCGCCAGCTCGTGGCCGACCGAGATCCGGGCCAGCAGCCCGGCGCGCTCCTCGGCGGTCAGCCGCTCCCGGTCCACCGCGTGCGCGGTGGCCTCCTCGATCCGGGCCAGTGCCCGGGCGGCCGAGTCCTCGGTGGCCTCGATGCCGATCACCCGGCGGCCGCTCTTGGCGACCGCCACCGCGACGCCGGCACCCATCGTGCCGAGGCCGACGACGGCGACAGTGGGGAAGGGACGCTCCATCTGTCCTGACTCCTAGTCATGAAGGGCGCGCGCGTGCTCCGGTGGGCACGCCGCCGGGCCGGTACGCCGGGGCGGCCGCCGCCGGAGGAGGGTCCACGCGCGGGGCTGGGGAGATGACGGGGGTCGGCGCATCGGGGCAGCGGCCGGTCCGCTCCGGCCGAACTGCGGATGTGCCGTGGTGCTCAGGCGCTCGAAGGTGAAGGAAGCGGCTCTGAATACGAGGAGAACCCGGCCTGCCGCGGTCCGCGGCACCGGCCGGTGAAAGCGCACCGCGCGGGCGCCGGAGAAGCGGCGACCGCGGCCTGCCGCCGGTGCGGCTCCCGAAGCCCGGCGGTGGTGCGTGTCCGGCCACTGTAGCGAAGCTACTCGCGAGTAGGAAGAGGGTGCGGGCGGAAAACCCGTCGGAGTCGCGAAACCCGTCGGAGCCGTGGGGGAGCCGGCCGCCAGGCTCGCCCCGAACGGGTGAACGGGCGAACACGGCTGCCAACGGGACCACCCGATAGGGGAGTTACCGGACCCCGGTCGGCGGGGCAGCATGAGGACATGACCACCCGAACCGACGCCGCCGGCCCCACCGCGCCCGGTCCCGCCGAGCCGCCCGCCACGGCCGAACGGCTCGCTGCCGCCGCCGCGGCGGCCGTCGCGCTGCCACCGCGCGACGAGCGGGCGGAGCGCGCCGAGGCGGCCGCCGACCGGCTGCGCACCGACGCCGTCGAGGCGGTGGCCGTCACCTGGGTGGACAACGCCGGTATCACCCGGGTCAAGGCCGTGCCCCTTGGCGGCCTGGTGCACGCCGCGCAGTGGGGTGTCGGCACCGCGCCCTGCTTCGACGTGTTCCTCGCCGACGACACGATCACCACCAGTGCGATCATCGGCGGCCCCACCGGGGACCTCAGGCTCTACCCGGACCTCGACCGGATCGTCCCGCTGGCCGCCCAGCCCGGCTGGGCCTGGGCCCCGGGGGACAGGTACACCCAGGCCGGCACCCCGCACCCCGGCTGCCAGCGGCTGTTCGCCCGCCGGGCCAGGGCCGTGGCGGCCGCGCGCGGCCTGAGCCTCAAGGCGGGGATCGAGGTGGAGTGGACGGTCGCCCTGGCCGGCACCCCGCAGGAGGATCCGCAGTACCCGACGCACGGCCCGGCGTACGGGATGCACCGCCTCACCGACCTCTCCGACTACCTGCGCGACGTGCTGCGCGCCCTCGGCCGGCAGGGGCTGAGCATCCTCCAGATCCACCCCGAGTACGCCCCGGGCCAGTTCGAGGTCTCGGTCGCCCCCGAGGACCCGGTCGCCGCCGCCGACACCTCCGTCCTGGTCCGGCACACCGTCAGGGCCGTCTCCGCCAGGCACGGGCTGCGGGCCTCCTTCGCCCCGGTGGTCGAGACCGGCGGCGTCGGCAACGGCGGGCACCTGCACGTCAGCCTCTGGCGGGACGGGCACAACCTCGGCCACGGCGGCCCCGGCCCGCACGGCCTGACCGCCGAAGCCGAGGGCTTCCTCGCCGGGGTGCTCGACGCGCTGCCCGAACTGCTGGTGCTGGGCTGCTCCAGCCCCGCCGGGTACCTGCGGCTGGTGCCCTCGCACTGGGCCGGCGCCTACCAGTGCTGGGGCCTGGAGAACCGGGAGGCCGCGCTGCGCCTGGTGACGGGCTCCGCCGGAGAGCGGTCCGCCGCCGCGAACGCCGAGGTCAAGTGCTTCGACGCGAGCGCCAACCCGTACCTGGCGGTCGGCGGGGTGATCGCGGCCGGCCTCGCCGGGCTGGACCAGCGCCGCGCGCTGCCACCGGAATTCACCGGAGACCCAGCGGCCGCCGAGCCCGGCATGGTGCCGAGGCTGCCGACGAGCCCGGCCGAGGCGATCGCCGCCTACGAGCACTCCGCGGTGCTGCGCGAGGCGCTCGGCGAGCCGCTCTACCAGGCCGTGCTGGCGGTGCGCCGGGCGGAGCGGGAGCAGTACGCGGCCGCCACGCCGGAGGAGCTGGTCGCGGCCACCCGCTGGCGGTACTGAGCGGTGCCCCGGCCGGAGGGGCCCGCGCTGGTCGACCACCACTGCCACAGCGTGGTGGCGGCCGAGCTCACCGACGACGCCCTGGCCGGGCTGCTCACGGAGTCGGACCGCCCGCCCGCGCCCGGCTGTTCGCCCTTCGACAGCGCGCTAGGCCTCGCGGTGCGACGCTGGTGCCCGCCCGCCCTCGGCCTGCCGGCGCACGCCCCGGCCGCCGACTACCTGGCCCGGCGGCGGGAGTTGGGTGCGGCCGAGGCCACCGGGCGGCTGCTCGCGGCGGCCGGGCTGGACGCCTGCCTGGTGGACACCGGGCTGGCCACCGCGGCGGGTCACGCACTGCTGCCGCTGCCCGAACTCGCCGCGGCCACCGGGGCGTCGGTGCGCGAGGTGGTCCGGCTGGAGTCGGTCGCCGAGACGGTGGCGGCCGGTGCCGAGGACTGGCCGCGGGCCGTGGCGGGGGCGCTCGCGTCGGCCGCCGCCGGGGCCGTCGCGGTCAAGTCGGTGCTCGCGTACCGGCATGGCCTGGCCGCCCCCGCCGAGCGCCCCGCCACCGCGGCCGTGGTGGCCGCGGCCGGCGCCCACCTGCGCGGTGGGGGCGGCCGGCTGACGGACCGGGTGCTGCTGCACCACCTGCTCTGGACGGCGGTGGACGTCTGCGCCGAGCTCGGCCTGCCGCTCCAACTCCACACCGGCTTCGGCGATCCCGACCTCACCCTGCACCGGGCCGACCCGTCGCTGCTGACGGACTTCGTGCGGGCCGCCGAGCCCAGCGGCGTTCCGCTGGTGCTGCTGCACGGGTACCCGTACCACCGGCAGGCCGCCTGGCTGGCCCAGGCCTTCCCGACGGTGTACACCGACCTCGGGCTGACGGCCTCGTACACCGGGCCGCGGGTGGCCGCGGTGCTGGGCGAGATGCCGGAGCTGGCCCCGTTCGGAAAATTGCTGTTCTCCACCGACGCGTACGGCCTGCCCGAGCTCTATTTGGTGGGCACCTGTCAGTTCCGGTACGGACTGGCCGCAGTGCTCGCGGAGTGGCGGGCCGACGGCGCCTGCTCCGCGGCCGACGCCGAGCGGCTGGCGCGGTCGGTCGCGTCCGGCAACGCACGTCGGTTGTACGCGTTGTAGGGGCGCGATCCGTGCTGGTGGCCGAGGTCGCGGAGGGTGTGGCGGCACGTCGGCGAACCATCACTTTTTAACACTCTTGACCTCTGTTGCCTGTGTTGATCGCCGGGTGCCCTTAACCCCGGTCCCTGGTCAAGATGTGACGATTAGATGACTACCTCTTGCGCTTATAACCAAATATTCATTAGCGTCCCGGTCATTCCCAAGCGCACCTGCCCATCGCAGCTGCCGCCTGACGACTCGGGAGGCCAACCCTCATGCGTGTTCCTCGGATCAGCCGTACCCGGTACGCGGCGGTGGGCGTCGTGCTCGCCACCGCCGGCGCCCTCGCGCTGCCGGCCGGCACCGCCGTCGCGGCCCCCACGGCCGACTCGACGACCGGTCCGCTGATGAGCTACGTCGTCAACACCAAGGCCAACCACGGCCAGGTACAGAAGGTCGAGAAGGCCATCACCGGCCTCGGCGGCACCGTGGTCCAGTCGTACGAGCAGGTCGGCGTCGTCGTCGCCCGCTCGAACGACACCAAGTTCGCCGAGAAGCTGCGCCTGGCCAAGGGCGTCGACTCGGTCGGCGCCAGCCGTACCAAGGGCATCCAGGCCGCCGACCAGGGCAAGGCCGACGTCGCCGCCGAGCCGGCCGCCGCGGCCGCCCCGGGCCAGGAGCCCTACGACGCCTACCAGTGGGACATGCGTCAGATCGGTGCCGACAAGGCCCACAAGATCTCGCTGGGCAGCCGCAACGTCACCGTCGGCGTGCTGGACTCCGGCATCGACGCCACCCACGAGGACCTGGCCGCCAACGTGGACGCCTCGCAGTCGGTCTCCTGCATCGACGGCAAGACGAACACCGACTGGAAGGCCTGGCAGCCGACCACCAGCGACCACGGCACCCACGTGGCCGGCACCATCGCCGCCGCCAAGAACGGCAAGGGCGTCGTCGGCGTCGCGCCGAACGTGAAGCTGGCCGCCGTCAAGGTCGTCGACGACGGCGGGTTCATCTACCCGGAGAACGCGGTCTGCGGCTTCGTCTGGGCCGGCGAGCACGGCTTCAAGGTGACGAACAACAGCTACTTCGTCGACCCGTGGATGTTCAACTGCAAGACGGACAAGGACCAGGCCGCGATCTCCGAGGCCGTCCGCAAGGCCGTCGCCTTCTCGCAGCGCAAGGGCGTCCTCAACGTCGCCGCCGCGGGCAACGAGAACATCGACCTGGCGCACAAGACCGTCGACGTGGCCAGCCCGGACGACACCACCCCCGGCTCCCGCCCGGTCACCAACGACTGCCTGTCGCTGCCGACCGAGCTGCCCGGCGTCATCGCCGTCTCCGCGGTGGGCTCCGACGGCGTCAAGTCGTACTACTCCAGCTACGGCAAGGGCGTCGTCTCCGTCACCGCGCCGGGTGGCGACCGCCGCTTCCAGTTCCCGAACACCCCGGACAAGGACGGCCGCATCCTGTCCACCATCCCCGGTGGCAAGTACGGCTACATGCAGGGCACCTCGATGGCCACCCCGCACGTCGCCGGCGTGGTCGCGCTGCTCGCCAGCACCTTCCCGTGGGCCAGCCCGGACGAGCTGACCGAGCTGCTGACCACCCACGCCGAGTCCGTCCCGTGCCCGACCGGCGAGTTCAACCCGGGCGGCGCCGGCACCTGGAAGGCCACCTGCGAGGGCGGCGCGGACGACAACGGCTTCTACGGCGCGGGCCTGATCAACGCCGAGAAGGCGGTCCAGTGGTGGCGCTGACGCGCTGACACGCTGATCGCGGACAACTCCGAACAGTAGAGCCGGGGAGCGGGACCACACGGTCCCGCTCCCCGGTCGCATTCCCGCGCCGGCCGCTCGCACCCGACCGCCAACCGGCCGGACAGGATCGCCGACCGGTCGCATCCGATCACCGACGCTCCGGCCGCACCCGGGCCGCCCCGCACCCGGGTCGCGTCGGCCGCCCGCGCCGCTCCGGCCGTCCCGCGCCCGGCTACCCCTCGTCGAAGTGGTGCTCCCAGACCGTCTCCACGGACGGCTTGCCGTGCAGGTCCGGCACCTCCTGCAGCCAGGCCGGCCGCCCCGCCCTGGTCCGGGCCGCCCGCCGCCGCTCCGCCTCAAGCAGTTGCTCGGGCGTGGCGAAGCCCTCCGGCAGCCACTCCTCGGAGAGCACCACCCGGGCGGCCAGATGGGTGACGTAGGCGTGCCGGACGGCGTCCACCGAGTCGAAGCCGGGCTCGCCGGCCAGCCACTCGTCCGGGACCAGCGCCACGACCTCCTCCAGCAGCGGCACGGTGACCAGCGGCCCGAGCTCCTCGTCGGCCAGCCGGACGTCCGGGGCCGAGCCGCCCAGCGCGTGCGCGCTGAGGTCGTACCGCTTGCCGACCGCCGCCTCGGCCCCGGCCCAGCGGTGGTGGAAGATCAGCGCGGCGCCGTTGTCGATCAGCCAGAGCCGTCCGTGCCAGACCACCAGGTTGGGGTTGTGGACGGTGCGGTCGACGTTGCCGGTCAGCGCGTCCAGCCAGACCACCCGGCCGGCCTCGGCGGAGTCCACCGCGATCATCCCCGGCCGGAAGTCCCGCGCGCCGGGCAGCAGGTCCATCCCGAGGTTGAGGCCCGCGCTGGCCTTGAGCATGTCCTGGATCTCGGTGTCCGGCTCGTCCGCGGCGACGGCCGGATCGAAGTCCACCAGCCGCAGCTCCGGCACCCGCAGGCCCAGCCGCCGCGCCAGCTCGCCGACGATCACCTCGGCGATCAGCGCCTTGCGGCCCTGCGCGGCCCCGGTGAACTTGACCACGTACGTTCCCAGGTCGTCGGTCTCCACCACGCCGGGGACGGAGCCACCGGCCCGCAGCGGGTCGACGTAGCGCACAGCAGTCACCAGATCGAGCACACCGGTCACCCTATCCCGCCGCGTCGCGGGCGTGAGCCTGTGATTGGCTTGCCGGACAGAGCGGTTCCCGCAACACGAGGAGAGCAAGGTCATGGGACAGGTGCAGGCCACCACCGAGCGAGTCTACGACGCGGCCCCCGAGCGGGTGTACGAGGCGTTGGCCGACTACCAGGTGACCCGCCCGAAGCTGCTGCCCGCGCAGTACAGCGAGTACGAGGTGCGGGTCGGCGGCACCGGCGCCGGCACCCAGGTGCACTGGAAGCTCCAGGCCACCGAGAAGCGGGTGCGCGACTGCCTGTTCACCGTCTCCGCGCCCGCGCCGGACCAGCTGGTGGAGAAGGACGCCAACTCCAGCATGGTGATCACCTGGACCGTCTCGGCCGTCGGCGAGGGCCGCTCCAAGGTCACCGTGACCGCCACCTGGCAGGGCGCGACCGGCATCGGCGGCTTCTTCGAGCGCACCTTCGCGCCGAAGGGCCTGAACCGGATCCACGACCAGGTGCTCGCCAACCTCGCCGCCGAGGTCCGCTGAGGCATCCGCGGCCCACTGGGGGCACCGAGGTCCGCTGAAGCCTCCGCGGCCGCGGCGTCCCGCTGAATCATCCGCGGCCCGCCGAGGCCGCGGAATCGCCAACCGCGCGATTCGCGCGCGTAGATCCATCGAACCGCTCGAATCGCCCGGGAATTCGAGCGGTTCGGTCTCCCGTACGAGCCGAAAGCCGTACGGGTGGCCGAACCACCACCTGCGGGTGACGAGGGCCGCCCGGCGCCGGGGAGCCACCCTAGGCTCGCCGCCGTGCATATGACGATCCTTCACATTTCGCAACCGGTGGACGGCGGGGTCGCCCGCGTCGTCGCCGATCTGGTCCGGGGTCAGCGGGAGGCCGGGCACCGGGTCATGGTCGCCTGCCCGCGCGGCGGCCGGCTGGCCGAGGAGGCCGGCGCGGTGGGCGCGCTGGTCCAGGACTGGCCCGCCCGGCGCTCGCCCGGCCCGGGCACCGCCGCCGAGGCCTGGCGGCTGCGCCGGATCGTCCGGGCGGCCGCGCCCGACGTGGTCCATCTGCACAGCGCCAAGGCCGGACTGGCCGGGCGGCTCGCGGTGCGCGGCACGGTACCGACCGTCTTCCAGCCGCACGCCTGGTCCTTCGCCGCCGTCGACGGCGCGCTCGCCGCCGCCACCCTGCGCTGGGAGCGTTTCGCGGCCCGCTGGTCGCACCGGCTGCTGTGCGTCAGCGTCCAGGAGCGGGCCGACGGCGTGGCGGCCGGGGTGCACGCCGACTGGGCGGTGGTGCCCAACGGTGTCGACGTGCGCCACTTCGTGCCCGCCGACCGCCGCGCCGCCCGGATCGCGCTCGGCCTGGACCTGGACGCCCCGCTGGCGGTGTGCGTGGGGCGGCTGTGCCGGCAGAAGGGCCAGGACGTGCTGCTGGCCGCCTGGCCGGAGGTGCTGCGCCGGGTGCCGCGGGCCCGGCTGGCACTGGTCGGCGGCGGGCCGGAGGAGCAGCGGGTCGCGGAGTTGGTCAGGCGGACCGCCGAGCCCGCCCGGGTCCGGCTGGTCGGGGACGTGCCGGACCCCCGCCCGTGGCTGGCGGCGGCCGACCTGGTGGTGCTGCCCTCGCGCTGGGAGGGGATGGCGCTGGCCCCGCTGGAGGCGATGGCGGCCGGCCGTCCGGTGCTGCTGACCGACGTGTCCGGGGCCCGGGAGTGCCTGCCGCCGTCCGAGCTCGCGCACGCGGTGGTCCCGTCCGAGGACGTGCGGGCCCTCGCCACCCGAATGGGGGACGCGCTGTCGGATCCGATCGAGTGCGAGCGGCGCGGTGCGCGGCTGCGCGACCACGTGGCCGGCCGGCACGACGTGCGCACCGTGGTCGAACAGGTGGATGTCCTCTACCGCCACCTGCTGGGTGCCGGTCCGGCGTCGGGGCGGCGCCGGGCCCGTGTCCCAGAGCGGATCTGATCGTTTCACATGCCGTGAATGCCCGTCGTTTCCGGCGTTGTCGTATTCGCACCCTCGACCGGATATGGAGGCGAGGAGTCAAATCCGAAATACCTATTACTGGGCGGCTGGAATGAAACGGCAAGTCAACTTCCGCCCGGTACGGCCTGGTTCTGTATTGTCGGATTTTGCCTGCTTCGTTCAGATTTCATGCCGGGAATTCACGGCAGAGCCCCGCGCGACCGATTCCCTCGTGATTGGTCCCTCGGCGATCGGCCCCGCCACCGGACGTCCGAAAGCCGTCAGCGGCAGCAGGCGCTGTCAGGACCGCGCCCACCGGGCCGGGACGGCCGCCCCGCGCCAGCCGGTGCCGGGGCACCGTCACCCCGGGCACACAGCAGGGGAGATCGTGCGCTGATGACCATTGACCACGACAGTGTGCCGCGATACGCCGGACCCCTGTCCGGCCCCCGCCGGCCCGGCACCGGGCTGCTCGACCGTCCGGCGGGAGCGGCACACCCCCGGGCGGTCCCCTCGCCGCGCCGTTCCCGTGGCACGGTCCGATCCCGGCCGGCCCTGTCGCTCGCCCTGGTCCAGGCCGACATCATCGCGCTCTGCTCCGCCGGCGGCATCGCCAGTCGCGTCATCGACCCGGCCGGCCCGCTCGACCCGCTGCTCGGCGTCCCCGCCGTCCTGCCCCTGCTGCTCCTGCTCAACCTCACCGGCGGCCTCTACCGCTCCCGCCTCACCCTCTCCGTCCTGGACGAACTGCCCGCACTGGCCGCCCGGGCCGTGGTCGCCACCGCCCTCGCCGTCACCCTGTCCGGCTGCCTCGGCGGCCGCTGGCCCGACTGCGGCCCGGCCCGGCTCACCCTCCTGCTCGGCGCCCAGCTGCTGATCGCCGCCGCCGGCCGCGCCGTCCTCTACCACCTGGCCCGGCGGATCCGCCGCAGCCGCCCCAGCCCCGTCCTGGTGCTCGGCGCCGGCCGGCTCGGCCACCGGGTCGCCGCCGTCCTGCGCGAGCACGGCGAGTACGGAATGCGCCCGGTCGGCTTCCTCGACGCCGACCCGCCGCTGCTGCCCGGCGACACCGACCTGCCCGTGCTCGGCGGCCGCGAGGCGCTGGAGCGCGAGGTGCGCCGGCACGGCGTCCAGCACGTGATCGCCACCGCCGGCGGCACCGACGAGGCCGAGACCGCCGCCGCCCTGCGCGAGGCCACACGGCTCGGCTGCCAGGCTTGGCTGGTGCCCGCCCTGCGCGAGTACGGCTCGCTGCCCGTCACCCCGGTCACCGGCGGCGACCACCTGTGGGGCTTCCCCTGCCTGCGGGTCGGCCGCCCCGCGCGCCGCCGCCCCGGCTGGATCGCCAAGCGCACCCTGGACCTCACCGCCGCCGCGGTCGGCCTGCTGCTGCTCGCCCCCGTCCTGGCGCTCTGCGCCCTCGCCGTCCGCTTCGACACTGGCCCCGGTGTGCTCTTCCGCCAGCAGCGCACCGGCCTGGACGGCCGGGTCTTCACCCTCCTCAAGTTCCGCACCCTGCGCCCGAGCAACGAGCACGAGTCCGCCACCCGCTGGAACATCGCCCAGGACCACCGGATGGGCGCCGTCGGCCGGCTGCTGCGCAAGAGCTCGCTGGACGAGCTGCCCCAGCTGTGGAACGTCCTGCGCGGCGACATGAGCCTGGTCGGCCCGCGCCCCGAACGGCCGTACTTCGTCATGAGGTTCGGCCAGGCCTACCCCGAGTACGCCGACCGCCACCGGGTCCCGGTCGGCCTCACCGGCCTGGCCCAGGTCAACGGCCTGCGCGGGGACACCTCCATCGAGGACCGGGCCCGCTTCGACAACCGCTACATCGAGAGCTGGAGCCTCTGGCAGGACGTCAAGATCCTGTGCCGCACCACGGCCCTGATGCTCCACCCGGACGGGAGCTGACCCCGCGTGGCCCTGACCCTCCCCGCCTTCCCCCACCCCGTCTTACGGAAGGCCCTGCCCGTACTCGCGGAGCGCACCAGCCCGCTGGCCGCGGCCACCGTCCTGCTGGTCTGCGTGCCCACCGGGCAGAAGGACGTCGCCGCCGCCGTCCACATCACCGCCGCCGACCTCGCCTCGCTGGCCCTGGTCGCCCTCACCGCGCTCGACCTGCTGCGCGGACGGCTGCCCGCGATCAGCCGCACCACCTGCGCGCTGTTCGGCGGGATCGTCGTGGCGGCCGCCGTCGCCACCGTCGGCTCGATCGACCCGGCCGCCGGCGTCACCGGCTTCGTCCGGCTCACCCAGGTGTTCGTCCTGGTCCCCGTCGCCGTCCTCTGCTCACTGCGCGACCGCACCGACCAGCGCCTGGTCCTCGGCTCCTTCGTGCTCGCCGCGCTGATCCAGGGCGCGGTCGGCGCCAAGCAGTACCTCACCCACACCGGCGCCTCCTACACCGGCCAGCCGATCCGGGCCGTCGGCACCTTCGGCGCACTCGACGTCATGGCGATGTCCAGCGTGGTCAGTTACGGCCTGCTCGCCGCCCTCGCACTGGCCCTCGCCGAGCGCGGACCAGGGGCCGGGCGGCGCACCCCCGCCCGCCGGGCGGTGGACGGGAGCCCGGCGCCGCGCGCCGACGGCAACCCCCGCCTGCGCCGCGCGATGTTCGCCGCCGCCGCCTTCCTCGTCTTCCCGCTGGCCGTCTCCTTCAGCCGCGGCAGCTGGATCGCCACCGGCCTCGCCGCCACCGTGCTGCTGCTGCGCGCCGACGCCCGGCTGCTGGTGCGCGGCGCCGTCGTCGGCCTGGCCGCCGGCGTCGTCCTGGTCGGCGGCCTCGGCCTCGGCGGCTCCGGCGTCACCCAGCGGCTCAGCTCGATCGGCTCGGTCTCGGCCGCCCCCGACCAGTCCGTCTCCGACCGGTACGACCTGTGGTCCACCGCCGGACTGATCTGGCAGGACCACCCCGTGCACGGCGCCGGGCCCAAGGCCTTCCAGCAACTGCGCGACAGCCACGCCCCGTTGCGGCTGTCCTCCGGCAGCGACGCCGCCGACGCCACCATCGGCTTCCAGCGCGAACCGCTGCTCTCCCCGCACAACATGTACTTCCTGGTGCTCAGCGAGCAGGGCCTGATCGGCATCACCGCCTACGCCGCGCTCTTCCTCGCCCTGCTGCTCGGCTGCCTGCGCCACCGCCACGGCCCCGGGCTCGCCGCACTCGCCCTGCTCACCTGGGTCCTGGTCGACTTCCTGTACTCCGACATCGGCGGCACCACCACCGTGCTGACCTCCGTCGTCCTCGGCCTCGCCGCCCACGCGGCCACCCACCGCCCCGGGCTCCCCGCCGCCGAGCACCCCGCCACCGACCACCCCGCCGCCGGAGCGGCCCGGTGACCACCGACCAACCGGCCGCCGCCGTCGGCCCCGCCGCCCTCCCGGCCCCCCGCGGCGCCACCGGCGAGGACCCCGCCGCCGAGCCCCACCCGGCCCCCCGGCGCGGCTTCCTCGCCAAGGCCTTCGGCATCACCGCTGTCCTCAGTGCCGCCGGCTCCGGCCTCGGCCTGCTGCGCGACCTCCTGCTGGCCCGCTACTTCGGCGCCAACCAGGGCACCGACGCCTTCCTGGTCGCCTGGACCGTCCCCGAGACCGCCGCACCGCTGCTGATCGAGGACGCCATGTCCTTCCTCATGGTGCCCGCCTTCGCCCTCGCCCTGGTGCTGCGCGAGGAGGACCCGGACGCCCCCGACCCGGTCCGCCAACTCGTCCGCGCCTCCCTGCCCTGGCTGCTGCTCGCGCTCGGCGGCCTCGCCCTGGCCGCCGCGCTCGGCGCCCCGGAACTGGTCGCACTGCTCGCCCCCGGCCTCACCGACCCCGGCCTGGCCGTCACCTGCACCCGGATCACCGCGATCACGGTGCTGCCCTTCGGGGTGGCCGGCTACCTGGCCGCCGCGCTGCGCGCCCACCACCGCTTCACCGCCCCGGCCGGCATCTACGTCGCCCACAACCTCGGCATCCTCGCCGTCCTGCTCTGCCTCCACTCCCACCTCGGGGTGCGCTCCGCCGCCCTCGGTGTCGCGGCCGGCAGCCTGCTGATGGCCGGCCTGCTGGTCGGCCCGTTCCTGCGCCGACTGCGCCAGGGCCCGCCCGGCACCGGCCGCGGCCGCCGCTCGCGCCGCACCCTGGTGCTCATGCCGCTCGCCCTGCTGCCGGTGGCCGCCTTCACCCTCACCCGCCAGTCCCAGGTCTTCGTCGAGCGCTACCTTGGCTCGGCCCTGCCGCCCGGCACCATCTCGCACCTCAACTACGCCGCCAAGGTCTCCCAGCTCGCCATGACGGCGGGCATCCTGATCTGCACCGTCACCTTCCCGCTGGTCGCCCGGGCCCTCGCTGCCGGGGACCTCACCGCCGCCCGCGACCGGGTGGAGAAGGACCTCGGCCAGGCGGCGGCCGTCGTCCTGCTCGGCACCGCCTTCCTGATGGCCTGCGCCCCCTCGGTGGTCTCGCTGCTGTTCGAACGCGGCGCCTTCGGCCCGCACGACACGGCCGCCACCGCGGACGTCATCCGGGTCTACAGCTTCGGCCTGCCCGCCCAGGCACTGATCGGTGTGATGATCCGCCCGTACTTCTCGCTGCGCCCGGTGGTCCGCCGGGCCGACGACCCGGGCACCGAGGACGGGCGCAGCCGGCTCCTGGACTGGTACCCGGTCGCCGCCATGCTGCTCGGCCTCGGCGTCACCGTCACCACCGGCCTGCTCGCCACGCCCCGCTTCGGCGCCCTGGGGCTGGCCGCCGGCAACGCGGCCGGCATCACCACCACCGCCGCGCTGCTGCTGCACGGCCTGGTGCTGCGCGGCATCCCGCTGCGGCTGCACCGGGTGCTCGGCGGACACGGCCGGCTGGTGGCCGCCGCCGCCGGGGCCACCGTGCTCGGCACCGCCGCCGCCGCCCTGGCCGCCGACCCGCTGCTCTCGACCCTCCTCGGAGGCCTCACCGTGGCGCTGGCCTTCGCCGCCCTCGGCACCGGGCTCGGCGCCCGCGAGGTGCGCGGCCCGGTCCTCGCCGCCGCCCGGGCCCTGGGGCCCGGGCGGACCCCGCCAACCGTCGCCGAAGAAGGGAAGCGTCCCCATGGACGATGAACGGGGAGCCGTCCGTTCGGCCCGGGCGGGCGTCAGCAGCGCCCCGCCGCACCGGGCACCACTGCCCAGGAGCCGCCCCCCGATCGGTGAACCACCGGTCCACGGCTCCGCCTCGCCGTGGATCCTGATGTACCACTCGGTGGCGGTCGAGAAGGAGGACCCCTACCGGCTCACCGTCAGCCCCGAGCGGTTCGCCGAACAGATCGCCTGGCTGCACCGGCGCGGCCTGCGCGGCGTCAGTGTCCGCGAGCTGATGCGGGCCCGGGCCCTCGGCCGGGACGACGGACTGGTCGGCCTGACCTTCGACGATGGCTACGCCGACTTCGCCCGGTACGCGGTGCCGATCCTCCAGGCGTACGGTTTCACCGCCACCGCGTACGTGGTCGCCGACCTGCTCGGTCGGGACAACGACTGGGACACCGAGGGCCCGCGCAAACAGCTGCTCACCGTCCAGGAGGTCACCGAACTCGCCGCCGCCGGCTGGGAGATCGGATCGCACGGCCTCGGCCACCAGGCGCTGCCCGGCCTGCCCGCCGAGGCCCTCGCCGTCCAGGCCGGGGAGAGCCGGCGCCTGCTGGAGGAGGCCGTCGGCGGACCGGTCGCCGGCTTCTGCTACCCGTACGGCGCCGTCGACCTGCCCGCCGCCCTGGCCGTGCGCGACGCCGGGTACGACTACGCCTGCGCCATCGGGCACTCCCCGCTCACCGGCCGCTTCGCCCTGCCCCGCTGCTACGTCGGCGCCCGCGACGGCGCCTGGCGGCTGCGCGCCAAGCGGGGCCGGCAGCGGCTGCGCGACGCCGTCACCGAGCTGCGCCACGCCCGCCGGGAGCCCCGGCCATGAGGGTGCTGCACATCGTCACCGGACTGGCCGCCGGCGGTGCCGAGCGCCAACTCCACCTGCTGCTGCGGCACCTGCCGGCGCACCAGCAGTGCGAGGTGCTAGCCCTGACCGAGCCCGGCACGGTCGCCGCCGCGCTGCGCGCCGACGGCGTCACCGTCCACCATCTCGGCATGCGCGGCAACCGGGACCTGCGCGCACTGCCCCGGCTGGTCCGGCTGGTCCGGGCCGGCCGCTACGACCTGGTGCACACCCACCTCTACCGGGCGCAGCTGTACGGCCGGCTGGCCGCCCGGCTGGCCGGGGTGCGCGCGGTGGTCTCCACCGAGCACTCGCTGCACGCCGGGGTGATCGAGGGCCGCCCGGTCACCCGGGGCGTCAAGGGCCTCTACCTGGCGGCCGAACGGCTCGGCAGCACCACCGTCGCCGTCTCCCGACAGGTCGCCCAGACGCTGCGCTCCTGGGGTGTCCCGCCGGCCCGGATCGAGCTGATCCCGAACGGCATCGACGCCTCCCGCTACCGCCTCCCACCCGCCGATCGGGCCGCCGTCCGTCGCCGGCTGCGGGCCGAGCTCGGGCTGCCGCACGGGAGTTGGGTGGTCGGCGGGGTGGGCCGGCTGGTGCCGGGCAAGCGCTTCGAGGTGCTGGTCGAGGCGCTCGCCGAACTCGACCCGGCCACCCGGCTGGTGCTGGTCGGCGAGGGCCCGGAGCGCGCCGCGCTGGAGCGCCGGGCCGACGAAGCCGGCGTGCGGGACCGGCTGGTGCTCGCCGGGGAGCGCGACGACGTGCCCGAACTGCTGGCCGCCCTGGACGTGTTGGCCGCCCCCTCGACCGCGGAGACCTTCGGCCTCGGCGTCCTGGAGGGCCTCGCGGCAGGGCTGCCGGTGCGGCACAGCGCCTGCCCGGCACTCGACGAACTCCCGCCCAGCGCCGCCCCGCAGGCCCGCCGCATCCCCTCCGAGCCGGCCGCCTACGCCGCCGCGCTGCGCGACCTGCGGCCGCTCAGCGGGCACATCGCCGACCCGCTGCCCCACCCCCCGGCCATCGGCCACTACGACATCGCCCGGGTCGCCTCCGACCTGGGCGCCCTCTACGACCGGCTGGCCCGCGTCTGACCGCCCGCCACCGCCGGAACCGCCGTACCAGACCCAAGGAGCAACACCCATGACCACACCGCGCCGAAGCGCCCGCCGCCTGGTCCGCCGCTGGTGGCCGGTGGTGCTCGCGGTTCCGCTGGGCGCCGCGGCCGGCGCCGGGTACGCCGTCGTCGCGCACCCGTCGTACGCCGCGAACGCCTACGTCCTCGTGGTCGCGCAGAACCCCGGGGAGGCCGTGATCGCGACCAACTTCGCCCAGGCGTACGGCCGGCTGGCCGGCCAGCCGCAGGTGCTCGCCGTGGCGGCCGACGAGACCGGCCACACCCGGACCGAGCTGGAGACCCTGGTGCACGGGACGACCTCGCCGGACGCCCCGATGATCGAGATCACCGGGACCGGGCGGCGCCCCCAGGACGCGGCCGGGACCGCCGACGCGGTGGCCCGCTCGCTGGTCGCCTTCGCCAACACCAGCAGCAAGGACACCAACGTCCGGCTGGTGACGCTGGCCCCGGCCGCCGCGCCGGACAAGCCGACCACGCCCTCCGGGAAGCTGGACGTCGCGGTCGGCGGCTCGGCCGGGCTGCTGCTGGGCGCGCTGGTGATGATGACCCGCCGCCGGGGCGGCGCGGGAACGCCCGAGGCCGACGCGAGCCCCGAAGCACCGCGGGCCGCACGGGCACCGGAGGTCCCCGCCCCCGCCGCCGCTGCCCCCGCCGCCGCCGCCGTGTCGGTGGCGGTCCCGACGCAGCCGCGCCCGCGTCGCGAGGAGCCGGCCGAGACCGAGCCCGGGGCTGTCGCCGCTCCCGAGGCCGGAGGGGCGAAGGCCGCGAGCCCGAAGAAGGAGAGCGCCAGGACCACGAGTGTGAAGAAGGAGAGCCCGAAGGCCGAGAAGAAGGCCGACGGCAAGGCCGACAAGCAGGCCGGCACCGAGCCCGCGGCGGCGGAGCAGCCCGCGACGGAGCAGCCCCCGGCCGAGGAGCAGGCCCCCGCCGAGGAGCAGGCCCCGGCCACCGGGAACCAGACCCCCGCCCGGAAGAAGGCCCCGGCCGGGAGCGGCCGGTGAGCACCCGCACCCGCAGTAGCAGCCTGCCCGCCCAAGCGACGGCGCCGGCCTGGACCACCGAGCTGCGCCGCGAGGACGACGCCCTGGACGTCCTCGCCGAGGAGTGGGACGACCTGGCCGCCCGCTGCCGGACCGCCACCTTCTTCCAGGCCGCCGACTGGCAGCGCTCCTGGTGGCGCCACTACGGCCGCCCCGGCGGCCTGCTCCTGGTGCTGGTCCGCCGCGACGGCCGGCTGGTCGGCGCCGGCGCCTTCGTGCGCCGCGGCGGACCGTTCGGCGGCCTGACCGGTCTCGGTGCCGGGCTGGCCGACTACACCGACGTCCTGCTCGACGACGAGTACGCCGACCGGGCCGCCGCCGAACTCGCCGCCGTCCTCCCGCTCACCCGCCCGTGGCACTGGCTGGAGCTGCGCGAGGTGCATCCCGACGCAGCGGTGCACCGGGTGTACGGGCACTGGCGTGGCAGCCGCCGCCGCTACCGCGACTCGCTCTGCCAGTACCTGCCGGCCGTCCCGATGGACAGGCTGCTCAAACGGGTGCCCGGCAAGACCGCCCAGCGCAGCCGGGTGAAGCTCCGCAAGATCGCCGAGGCCGGCGTGAAGGTCCGTACGACCCCGGTGGCCGAGGTGCCGCAGGCGCTGGACGGGCTGCTGCGGCTGCACTTCCTGCAGTGGCAGGCGCGCGGCGTCACGCCGGAGCACCGTACCGACCGGTTCGCCCGGCACCTGACCGAGTCCACCACCGGACTGGTCGCCGCGGGCAGGGCCGTCGTCCACCAGTTCCACCTGGACGGCCAGCTGGTCGCGGTGAACCTGCTGCTGCTCTGCCCGTCCTTCGGGGGGCTGTACATGTACGGCGCCCACCCGGTGCTGCGCGAGCGCCTTGACATCGCCGGGCTGCTGTTCAGCGCGGCCCTGGACGAGACCGTCGGCGCGGGCGTCCCGGTGCTCGGCCTGCTGCGCGGGCAGGAACCGTACAAGCAGCGCTGGCGGCCGGACCAGCTGTCCAACCACCGGCTGCTGCTCGGCCCGGCCGGGGCGGCACCGGCGGCCGCCCTCCGGGCCGGGGCGGTGCTCGCCCGGCAGGTGGCGGCGCACCAGCTGCGCACCCGCTTCCCCCGGCTCAAGGAGGCGCTGCTGGCCCGCCGCCGCAGCTGACCGCTCAGTGCCGGGCGTGCTTCGTGCCCGTCGGAACGGCTGTCGCCTTGGCGGTCGTCGGACGGGCCGCCGGGTGCGGCGTCGCACTCGGCGCGGCGCGGCCCCCGGGCGCGGCCGGCGAGTCCACGGGGCCGGCCGGGCCCGGCGCCGCGGGCATGCCGGGGGCCGCCGCGGTGGGCGCCGGCGAGGGCGCCCCCTTCGACCCGGCCATCAACTCCTTGAACGTCGCCGTCGAGCGCGGATTGCGCTCGCACTGGAAGAAGCCGTGCGGACAGTAGTCGGTGACGGTCTGGTAGGCGGTGTCGTGGGTGCGGATCCAGTCGACCATCCGCTGCACGAACTCGGGGTTGTCGCCGTTGCGGAACAGCCCCCACTCCGGGTACGAGACCGGCTTGCCGCGTTTGGCGGCGAACTCCACCTGGTCCTGGAGGCCGTACGGCTCGCGCACGTAGTCGTCGAAGGTGCCGCCGGCGGGCTGGTCGTAGTTGTCCATGCCGATGATGTCGACCACGTCGTCGCCGGGGTAGCACTTGGTCCAGGGGATGGCGTCCAGGCCGCGGCTGGGGGCGAAGTCGAAGCGGAAGCGCTGCCCGGGCACCGAGCGCATCACCTCGACGATCCGCCGCCAGTACGTCTTCCACGCCGACGGGTCGGGCTTGCAGCGGTGGGTGTAGGTGGTGCCGTTCATCTCCCAGCCGAGCGTGAGCACGGTGTCCGCACTGCCCAGCGCGACCAGTCGGCGCGCGAGCTTGAGGAAGTGCCCGTCGAAGTCCCCGCGCGCCCCCTGGGCGAGCAGTTCGGCGACCTCGTCGTCCGACACCTTCGCCTCGCTGGGCACCAGCATCGGCACACCGAGTACCAGCAACCGCGAAGGGTCGGCCTGCCGCCACTGCGACCAGAGGCCGAGCACCATCGGCTCGCCCTCGATGTCGCTCCAGCCGTTGCCCGCCAGGTAGGTGTGGCCGACCTGGATGTTCGCGTCGCCGAGCCACTGCGCGTACCGGCCGATCTGCGGGATGTAGTCGTCCCAGGAGCCGACGAACGCGCCGAACGGCGGCTCGTGGCTCGGCCGCTGGACCGGCGGGCGCGGGGCCGGACCGCGCGGCTCGATGGCGTCCGAGGAGAGGGTGTGCCGTTCGGTCTGGCTGAACGGCGTCCCGGCCGGGACGCTGGCCGTGGCCATCAGCAGCAGGGTGGCGGCGGCCAGCGTCAGGCGGCCGATTCGCATGGTGCTCTCCTCGGGAGTCTCGTGGGCGGGGCGCCACGGTCACGGCGTGGACGGACCGTGGCGCTCCGCTCGCTGACAGTAGGCCCGAAGAGGGACGAAGGGGCCGAATGTCACCCCAAAGTGGGCGCCGATCGAACGTCGGCTGCTATGGCGGCCGACGACCGGCGGTCATGTATCAGCTCTGTAACGGTCCCGCCGGGCCGCTGTGGCCCGCTCCGGCGCGCCCGCCGGAGCGGCCGAGGCCCCGACGGCGCAGGTGGGCGGGCGGACGTGCGGGGAGGGCGCGCGGGGCCGGGCGGACGCCGGGCGGGAGGTGTCGGCGGCGGAACCGGGCTGACTCGCGTGCCCGGTGAAAGGTACGCTCCGGCCGTGTCCTGGAAGCCGCTGCGTGTACTGACCCCCCGCTCGATCCTGCCTGCCTCGGCGGTGGTGCTGGTCCTTGCGGCCGGAGCGGCGGCACACGCGAACAAGCCGGTGCCGTTCGGCGACCGGGTGGCGGGACCGGGTGACGCGGGGGCGACGCCGGTCAACTCCGAGTCGCTCAGCTCGGCCGACCTCGACCTGCGGGTGGGCCCGGGCCTGGAGGCCTTCCACAAGCAGACCGGCGAGCAGGCCTGGTCCTACCGCCGGGAGGGCGCCGAGGCGCTCTACCTGGCGATGGCCGGCGACAACGCCATCGTGGTCTGGGACGACGGCATGGTGACCTCGGTGCGGCCCGGCGACCATGAGGTGCGCTGGCACCGCGCGGTGCCCGGCCTGGCCGACTGGCTGCACGGCGACGGCGAACCCGGCGCCGACAAGCGGACCGACGCCCAGCGCAAGGCGCTCGCCATGCAGCGGGCCGCGGGCGCGCTGCACACCGTCCAGCGGGACGGCTCGCCCTGGCTGGCCCTGGTCACGCCGAACCTGACCATGGGCCTGCGCGACGCCGACGGCGACCTGCGCTACAACGACAAGCCCTCCGGCGGCTGCGTCTACGACCCGCTGCGCGCCGTCCACACCGACTACGCCGTGCTCATCCCACGCACCTGCACCAACAGCAGCGGGCAGGCCGTGTCCGGCGGCATCACCGGCTACCGGCTGGACAGCAACGGCTGGGCGACGAGCACCGGCCCGAACGCCACGGTCAAGGTGCTGGACCGCAGCCGGGTGGAGATCACCGACGGCCCGATCGTCCCGCCCAAGGTGTTCGACACCAAGGCGGCGGCGCCCGAGACGCCCTGCGGCAGCGTGGACGCGCCGTTCGCCGCGGTCCGTCCTCAGGGCGGCTGTGCGGCGGACCCGTCGGCGCTCCTCCCGGCCGCGGGCGACCCGGCGGCCGCCGGCACCGCCCCGGACGCCCCGACGCCGGACTCCGCGGCGCCTACCGGGGACCAGCCGGCCGGACAGCCGCAGTAGTCGCGGCCGCGGTCGTCTCCGGTCGCGGCAACCGGGTCGGCCCGCGGACGGCGGCCTCCGGCCCGGGGCGAGGCTTCGGCCCGGGGCGACGGCTACGGTCCGAGGAGAGGCTTCGGTCCGAGGTGATGGTCTCGGTCCGGGCGGCCCTCGGCCGGGACCGGTGGGCCCCCGGTGCCCGGTGGATACCCCAGGCCCGTACTACTCCGGAGGCGACACACGGGGCCCGGTAGACTTGCCGCCATGGCTATCTTCTCCGGGCAATAGCGGGTGGCGGCGCCACGAGGGCCGCGCCGACCGCCGTTGAAGTCCCCCTCACGCCAACCCGGCCCCGGGTCCGTCGCACCCGGCCGCCCGCCCACGTCCCAGGAGTAGTCCTCAGCCATGATTTCCGCCAACGCCCTCGAACTGCGTGCCGGTGCCCGGATCCTGATCGAGTCCGCGAGTTTCAAGGTCGCCGCCGGCGACCGGATCGGCCTGGTCGGCCGCAACGGCGCCGGCAAGACCACGCTCACCAAGGTGCTGGCCGGCGAGGGCCTGCCCGCCGCCGGCACCGTCACCCGGTCGGGCGAGGTCGGCTACCTCCCGCAGGACCCGCGCACCGGTGACCTGGACGTCCTCGCCAAGGACCGCATCCTGTCCGCCCGCGGCCTCGACACCGTGCTGAAGAAGATGCGCGAGAACGAGGACCGGATGGCCAACGGCAAGGGCGCCACCCAGGACAACGCGATGAAGAAGTACGCCCGGCTGGAGACCGAGTTCCTCACCAAGGGCGGGTACGCCGCCGAGGCCGAGGCCGCCACCATCGCCGCCGCGCTGGGCCTGCCGGACCGCATCCTCGGCCAGCCGCTGCACACCCTCTCCGGCGGTCAGCGCCGCCGCGTCGAGCTGGCCCGGATCCTCTTCTCGGACTCCGACGTGCTGCTGCTCGACGAGCCCACCAACCACCTGGACGCCGACTCGATCGTCTGGCTGCGGGACTTCCTGAAGACGTACAAGGGCGGCTTCATCGTCATCTCGCACGACGTCGACCTGGTCGAGACGGTCGTCAACAAGGTGTTCTACCTGGACGCCAACCGCTCCTGCATCGACGTCTACAACATGGGCTGGAAGCAGTACCAGCAGCAGCGCGAGGACGACGAGAAGCGCCGCAAGCGCGAGCGGGCCAACGCCGAGAAGAAGGCCGCGACCCTCAACGCCCAGGCCGACAAGATGCGCGCCAAGGCGACCAAGACGGTGGCCGCGCAGAACATGGCCCGCCGTGCCGACAAGCTGCTCTCCGGTCTGGAGCAGGTGCGCCAGAGCGACAAGGTCGCCAAGCTGCGCTTCCCGGAGCCGGCCCCGTGCGGCAAGACCCCGCTGACCGCCAGCGGCCTGTCCAAGTCCTACGGCTCGCTGGAGATCTTCACCGACGTCGACCTGGCGATCGACCGCGGTTCGCGGGTCGTCGTGCTCGGCTTCAACGGCGCCGGCAAGACCACCCTCCTGAGGATGCTGGCCGGGGTGGAGCAGCCGGACACCGGCGAGGTGATCCCGGGCCACGGCCTGAAGATCGGCTACTACGCCCAGGAGCACGAGACGCTCGACCCGGACCGCAGCGTGCTGGAGAACATGCGCTCGGCCGCGCCGGACACCGACCTGGTGCAGATCCGCAAGATCCTCGGCTCCTTCCTGTTCTCCGGCGACGACGTCGACAAGCCGGCCGGGGTGCTCTCCGGTGGTGAGAAGACCCGTCTGGCGCTGGCCACCCTGGTGGTCTCCTCCGCCAACGTGCTGCTGCTCGACGAGCCCACCAACAACCTCGACCCGGCGAGCCGCGAGGAGATCCTGGGCGCGCTGCGCGAGTTCTCCGGGGCGGTCGTCCTGGTCACTCACGACGAGGGCGCGGTCGAGGCGCTCGACCCGGAGCGGATCATCCTGCTGCCGGACGGCGTGGAGGATCTCTGGAACCCGTCCTACGCCGATCTGGTCTCCTTGGCCTGACCGGAAGTAGACGCGAGATCCGCTTTTCGGATGAGAATATCTAGTCCTTTCGGCGTGTCCGGGAATGAAGTAGACCCGGATTCCGTTTAAGGACTTTCCGTCGGCCCGCCACTCGATCGTGGTCGGGCCGACGCTGCTGATCAGCTATTTCTCGGCGAACGGCGACTTCCACCCGGGGGCGTGCACTCTGCGTGAGCGCCCTGATGCGCTCGGATCACCACCGTAGGACCACGCATTTCCGACATCGACCTTGTCGAATGGGTGGCCAGGACGCGATGGATGGGTGATCATGGGAATCTGACCGAGCAACGCTACGAGGAGGCACGGGTGGCCGAGACTCTGAAAAAGGGCAGCCGGGTGACCGGTGCCGCGCGTGAGAAGCTCGCGGCCGATCTCAAGAAGAAGTACGACTCCGGGGCGAGCATTCGCGCTCTCGCGGAGGAGACCGGTCGTTCGTACGGCTTCGTGCACCGGATGCTGAGCGAATCCGGAGTCATTCTCCGGGGCCGCGGCGGTGCCACGCGGGGCAAGAACAAGGCAACTGCCGGGGCCGGGTCCTGACGGTTAGTCAGCCACCGGCTGGATGACGCGGCGGCAGGGCGCCGGCCGAGGAGACGACAGCTGACCACCAGCTGGGCGTCCGCCCTCGGGTCGTGTGGACCGGCCGCCGATCGTCATGTCCGGGGTGTCGTCCGCCCCCCGGTTCTTCACGTCCGTTCGTTTTCCTTTCGCGCTTCGCTCTGCTCCGCTTTCGCGTTTCGTCGAGCGCTGTGGGCCCCGTCGATCTTTTCGGGTCGGGGCCCCTGCCCTCGCGTCTCGAGTTTTGTTACTCTCCGGTAGCCAAGTCCCTCGCCACCGGAGGTTCCCGCATGACCGCTCCCGCCACCGAACCGCAGGCCCCGAGCTGGGAGCGCGACGGCGTCCGCCTGGAGATCGACGGTGAACTCGCCGTCGTCACCCTGTGCCTGCCCAAGCGGCGCAACGCCCAGTCGCCCGCGCTCTGGCGCGCCCTCACCGCGGCCGGCCGCGAGCTGCCCGGCAGCGTCCGGGTGGTGCTGCTGCGCGCGGAGGGCGTCTCCTTCTCCGCCGGGCTGGACCGGGCCATGTTCACCCCCGAGGGCATTTTGGGCGAGCCCACCTTCCTCCAGCTCGCCGCCTCCAGCGACCAGGAGCTGGACGACGCCATCGCCACCTACCAGGAGGCCTTCACCTGGTGGCGCCGCCCGGACCTGATCTCCATCGCGGCGGTCCAGGGCCACGCCGTCGGTGCGGGCTTCCAGCTGGCCCTCGGCTGCGACCTGCGGGTGGTCGCCGAGGACGTCCGGTTCGCGATGAAGGAGACCTCGCTGGGCCTTGTCCCGGACCTGGCCGGCACCAAGCCGCTCACCGACCTCGTCGGCTACGCGCGGGCACTGGAGATCTGTGCGACCGGCCGCTGGGTGGGTGCCGAGGAGGCTGCCGCGATCGGGCTGGCCAACCTGACGGTGCCGGGCGAGGAACTGGACGCCGCCGCACGCGACCTCGCGGCGGCCCTGCTGGCCGCTCCGCGCGGGGCCGTGATCGAGACCAAGGCGCTGTTGCAGGGGGCCGCCGGGCGCTCCTTCGACGAGCAGCGTTCGGCCGAACGGGCGGCGCAGGCCCGCCGACTGCGGGAACTCGCCGGGATCGGCGACTGACCGCGCGGTGACGACGCAGGGCCCGGCCCCGGGAGATCCTCCCGGGGCCGGGCCCTTTCCCTGTTCGGGGGCTGGAACTTCCGCGCGGGGAGCCGGTCGGCGGCGCTCGGCGGGCGGGGTTCGTGGCGAAATGCCAGAGTTGGGGAGGCTTGCGATATAGCTGGAGCCGCACGACGGGAGAAGCGCCATGCCTGACACTCCGACGCCCGCGACCATGCACAAGCACACCGGCGGCAGCGCCGGCCCGCCGCCGGGGACCGGCGGCGGTGCCAAGCCGGTCGGCGAGCGCGGCCGCACCGCGCTGGCCGTCGGCGTGGTGGAGAAGATCGCCGGGATGGCAGCCCGTGAGGTCGCCGGGATCCACGCGCTCGGCTCCGGGCTCGCCCGTACCTTCGGCGCGATGCGGGACCGGGTGCCCGGCGGCAAGCCCAGCGTCGGGCGGGGTATCAAGGCCGAGGTCGGCGAGAAGCAGACCGCGATCGACATCGCCCTGGTGGTCGAGTACGGCGTGGTCATTCCCGAACTCGCCCGCCAGGTGCGGGAGAACATCATCAACGCGGTCGAACGGATGACCGGCCTGGAGGTCGTCGAGGTCAACATCGCGGTCAACGACGTCCACCTCCCGGACGAACCGGAGTTCGAGGAGGAAGAGGTGCCGGAGACGGCGCCCGGGCAGCGGCCGAAGCTCAAGTAGCGCGTTCGGCGGCGGGGCGGGGCGGGGCGGGGCGGGGCGGGGTCGGGTTGTCGGCGGCGAGTCGGATCAGGACCGGACGAGGTAGCTGGAGACGAGGGAGTAGCGGATGAACCTGGCCATCGTCGGCCTGGCGGCGGGTATGGCCCTCGGCTTCGCCGGGTACTTCGGCGGATTCGCGGCCTTCCTGCTGGTGGGCGCGCTCGGGCTGGTCGGCTTCGTGGTCGGGCGCCTGCTGGAGGGAGACATCGAGCTGGGCGAGCTCGGGGACCTGCTCCGCGGCCGCGACCGGCGTCACTGATGTCGGGCGTTGCGTCCGGTCCGGGGCGGGTTGCGCTCTCTTCCCGTTCGGGCTCCGGTTCGGATTCCTCGGCGGTCCCCGGGTCGGGTTCCGCCGTGGGGTCCGTGCCGGGCCGTCGGGGGCGGCTCCGGGTCGCCGACCGGGTGTACGCCCGGATCGCGGCCCGGGCCGCCCGGGAGGTGCTCGCCGATGCCTGGCCCGCCGGGCGGGCGAAGGGAGCGCCGCCGCATGTCTCGGTGACCGTACCGGGCAGCACGGTGATGGTCCGGGTGGAGCTCGAGCTGCCGTTCCCCTCGGACATCGCGGCGCTGGCCGGGGCGGTGCGGCAGCGGATCGCCGAGCGGGTGGTGGGGCTGACCGGGACGAGGGTGTCGGAAGTGGTCGTCTTGGTCGAGAAGTTGGTGACGGGAGGCGCCTCGTGAGCGTGAACGCGGAGGATTCCGCGACGGCGGGCGTGGAAGGGGCGGCGCCGGAAGCCCGGCCGCGGAGGGTGAGACGGCTGCGGGCTCCGCGTACGGCCGCGGCGGCGCTGGTGGCGACCGGGGTGCTGGTGGTGGCGGGGGCGCTGCTGTACGACGTGATCGCGGTGCGGGTGGGGCAGCCGGCGCGACGGTGGCGGGCACAGATCGCGGACGAGCTGGCGACACGCCACCTCGACGACCTGGGAGTGCTGGTGGGGGCCGGAGTGGCGACCGCGCTCGGCGGGTGGTTGCTGTGGCTGGCCGTCGCGCCCGGGCTGCGGCGGTGGCTCGTGCTGCGTCCGTACGGGGGGACGTCGGCGGCCATCGACCGGGCCGGGGTCGGGCACCTGTTGGCGGACCGGGCGGCGGGCCTGGACGGGATCGACCACCTGCGGATCCGGGTCGGTCGGCGGCGGGTCCGGATCTCGCTGGCGGGGGTGGCGGATCCGGCGTTGGTGCAGCGGCAGCTGCGGGACGAGCTGGAGCGGGTGGGGCTGGGGCGGCCGTTGCGGCTGGACGTGCGAATGGCACGAGGGGCCGCCGGCGCGGTGGGGGAGGACTTCGGCGCGGGGACGGGTGGCGGCGCGGGTGGTGGTGAGGGGGTGACGGGGTGAGGAGGACGGTCGTCAACCGGGTGCTGCTGGGGCTGGTGGGTGCGGTGCTGTTGGGCATCGGGGTGCTGGTGTTGGCGGGCGGGCTCGATCTGTACCGGCGGTTGGGCGTAAAACCGCCGGACTGGTGGCCGCTCACCTCGCCCGACCAGCCGGTGGTGAGCGCGCGTTCGCGGGGGCAGTGGGTGGCGTCGGCGTGGTGGTGGCCGACGGTGATCGGCGGGTTGACCGTGCTGGTGGCCGGGATGGCGTGGTGGCTGGTCGCGCAGCTGCGGCGCAGCGGGCTGCCGAGCATCGCGGTGCCGACGCCGGGCGTGAGCGGGCTTCGACTGCGGGTCGGTGCGCGGGCGCTGGAAGAGGCGCTGGAGAACGGGACGGCGGTGCTGCCGGAGGTCGAGCGGGCCGGGGTGCGGCTGGTGCGGGCGCCGAGGCATCCGCGGTTGCGAGGCGCGGTGCGGTTGCGGCCGGGCGGGGATCCGGCCGCGCTGGTGGAGCACTTCGAGGACGGGCCCCGGGCGGATGCGTGCGGGAGCCTGCGGCTGGCGGAGTTGCCGGCCGATCTGCGCATCCGGGTCCTGCAGGCGGCCCCCGCCGAGCCGCGGCACGGGTGGGGGCGGCGGGGCCGGCGGGGGCGCAGGCAGTCGAGGGTGGAGTAGTCGGGACGGATCGGTTGGGATCGACTGGCTGGGATGAATGGTCGGAACTGACCGATCGGGATCGATCGGTCAGGAATGAGTGATTGAGAGTTGCGAGGGCGTCAGAGGGCGTCAGAGGGCGCGGAGGGCGCCGCCGTCGACGGGGACCATGAGGCCCGTCAGGTAGGAGGCGGCGGGGGAGAGCAGGAAGGCGGCGACCTTGCCGAACTCCTCGGGGGCGCCGTACCGGCCCAGCGGGATGGTGGCGGCGGCCTTGGCGCGAGCGGCCTCGGGGTCGGGGGTGAGGCCGTCGAGCTCGCGGACCCGGTCGGTGTCGATCCGGCCCGGGAGCAGGCCGAGCACACGGATGCCGCGGGGGCCGAGCTCGTCGGCGAGGGACTTGGCGGCCATGGCGAGGCCCGGGCGCAGGCCGTTGGAGATGCCGAGGCCCGGGATCGGCTGGCGGACCGAGCTGGAGAGCACGAAGGCGATCACACCGCCCTCGGGGAGCGCGGCGGCGGTGGCGCGGGCGAGCCGGAGGGCACCGAGGAAGACGGACTCGAAGGCGGCGCGCCAGGCGTCCTCGGGGGTGGTCTCGACGGGGCCCGCCTGGGGGCCGCCGACGCTGATCAGGATGCCGTCGAGACGGCCGAAGTGGTGCCGGGCCTCGGAGATGAGGCGCTCGGGGGTGTCGGGGTCGGCGTTGTCGGCGACGAGGCCCCGGGCGGTGCCGAGGGTCCCGAGTTCGGCGACGGCGGTGTCGACGGCCTGCTGGGTGCGGCCGCTGATGAGCACACGGGCGCCGTCGGCGGCGAGCTCGCGGGCGCCGGCGAGGCCGAGGCCTCGGGTGGCGCCGGTGACGATGTAGGCCTTGTCTTTCAGTCCGAGATCCATGGGGACATAGTGCCCGGTGGGGGTCGGGGTTCGGGGGGTGGGCTCTCGGGATGGTTGGGGCCGGGGGCGGCCCCGGGGGTGGGGGAGGCCGCCGCCCGGTGGGGCTGGGTGAGGGTGATCGGGAGCCGGGGCAGGGCTGGCGTTGACGTCGGGGGGAAGGTTTACGGTCGTTGCCGGAAGTGCGGGAGGAGTGGTTCGGCGTGCGGATCGGGGAGTTGGCGGAGCGGGCGGGGACGACCACGCGGGCGTTGCGGTACTACGAGCAGTTGGGGTTGTTGCCGGCCCGGCGGGCGGGCAACGGGTACCGGGCGTACGACGAGGGGGATCTGCGGTTGCTGCGGGAGATCCGGATGTTGCAGGACTTCGGGTTCGGGCTGGAGGAGACCAGGCCGTTCGTGGAGTGCCTGCGGGCGGGGTACCCGGAGGGGGACTCGTGTCCGGCCTCTCTGGAGGTGTACCGGCGGAAGTTGGGGGAGCTGGACGAGTGCATCGCCCGGCTCCAGGAGGTGCGGGCGCAGATGGCGGGGCAGTTCGATCGGGCCGTGCGGGCACGGGACGAGCTGGCCGCCGTCCGGGAGTCGCCTCTCTGTGAACTGGTGAAGGAGTAGACGATGGTGGAGATCACGGGTGTGCCGGCGGTGACGGACGACACGTTCGCCGCGGAGGTGCTGGCGGCCGAGGGACCGGTGCTGGTGGACTTCACGGCGGACTGGTGTCCGCCGTGCCGGATGATGGCGCCGGTGCTGGCGGACATCGCGCGGGAGGAGGCGCACCGGTTGCGGGTGGTGAGCGTGGACGTGGACCGCAACCCGCGGACGCAGGCGGCGTACGGGGTGCTGTCGATGCCGACGCTGATGGTGTTCCGGGGCGGGCAGCCGGTGCGGTCGGTGGTGGGGGCGCGGGCGAAGGCGCGGTTGATGCGGGAGCTGGACGACGTGCTCTAGGCGGGGACGGCCTCGAGCGGGACCTCGGCTTCGGCGGCCTGCTTGGCGCGGTCCTTGGCCTCGCGGCGGGCGAGGACCCAGACGCCGACCGGGATCATCGCGGTGAACAGCCACCACTGGATCGCGTAGGCCATGTGCGGGCCGATGTCGGAGTGGTTGGGCTCGGGGATCAGCTGGGGCTGGTCGGCCGGGGCCGGGGTGGTGCCGGTGAGTTCGAGGTAGCCGCCGAGGAGGGGGACGCCGGTCCGCTTGGCCTGCTCGTCGGTGTTGATCAGGTTGAACTGGCGGTCCGGCAGGCCGGTGCGGTCCTTGATGCCGCTGGCGCCGTACGTCTCCTCGGCGCGCAGGCGGCCGGTGAGGGAGACCTCGCCGGCGGGGGCGGCCGGGACGGGGGGGTACTCGGTGGCCCCGTCGCCGGAGGCGACCCAGCCGCGGTTGACCAGGACGGTGCCCTTGCCGTCGGCGAGCTGGAACGGGGTCACGACGAAGTAGCCGATGGTCCCGCTGGAGTCGGTCCGCTTGCGGACCACGAACTCGTGTGCAGGGTCGTACTGACCGGTGGCGGTCGCCGCGCGCCAGGTGAGGTCCTTGGGGACCGCGAAGCCGGGGGTCGGCGACAGGGTGTCGAAGGGGACCGGCGCGGCCGTGAGGGCCTGGCCGATCAGCTCGTTCCGGGCCACCCGCGCCTCGTGGCGGTGCAGCTGCCAGAAGCCCAGCTTGATCGTCGCGGGGATCAGCAGCAGCGCGATCAGCATGGTGATCAGCCACTGTCGGGTCAGCAGAAAACGGTACACATGGGAACGGTACGCCGACCTCACAACCGGCTCACGCACCGGGGTGCGGGGCGACCTCGCGCAGCAGCTGGAGGAAGGCGTCCTCGCCGACGACGGGGGTGCCGACCTCGCGGGCCTTGCGGGCCTTGCCGCTCCAGCCGTCCGGTTCGTTGGTGACCAGCAGGCTGGTGAGGCGGCTCACGGAGGTCGCGATGTGCAGTCCGGCCTCGACCGCGCGGTCCTCCAGGATCTCGCGGTCGGTGGCGGTGTCACCGGTGATGGCCACCCGCATGCCCTGGACCAGCGGCTTGCCGTCCTCCCAGCGCCCCGGGTTGGGGTACGGGCAGGGCGGGCGCTTCTTGGCCTGGCGGTACGTGGCGCCGGTCCAGCCGGCGCGGCCCGGGCTGGCGGGCTCCTCCTCGCCGAGGTCGGTGACCGCGACGCAGTTCTGCAGCGGCAGCGGCACGCCGCCGTCACGGGCGAGGTGCAGACTGGGGCGGAAGGCCTCGGCGAGCACCCGGGCGTCGTCCAGGGCGTTGTGGGCGTGGCGCTGCCGGACGCCGAAGTGGGCGGCGAGCGAGGACAGCTTGCCGTTGGGCAGCGGCAGCCGCAGGTCGCGGGAGAGGACCATGGTGCACAGCCGCTGCTCGACCGGGGCGCGCAGGCCGGCCCGGGAGAACTCGCGGGAGATCATGTTCCAGTCGAAGAGCGCGTTGTGCGCGACCAGGACGCGGTTGCGCAGACGCGCGGCGAACTCGTCGGCGATCTGCGGGAAGGTCGGGGCGGTCGCGAGCAGTTCGGCGGTGAGGCCGTGGATCCAGACCGGGCCCGGGTCCCGTCCGGGGTTGACCAGGGTGTACCAGTGGCCGACGACGTCGCCGTCCGGGTCCAGCTGGTAGACGCCCGCCGAGATGACGCGGTCGGAGCGGCCGAGACCGGTGGTCTCGACGTCGACGACCGCGAAGCCCCGGGAGGGGTCGGCGGAGCGCTGCGCGGGGACCGGCGCGGTCCGCGGCACTCCGTACGTCTCGGGCTGGATCGGTTGCATGGTCCAACAGGATAAGGGGCCGGGCGGGGGTTCCGGCCGGAATGATCCGATGGACCGGCCGGAATAGAGTGGTCGCGGGGGATGTCGTACACCTGGTCGAAACCATTCAGCTAAGGAACAGCGCATGCGTGCCACCGTGATTCACGGCCCCAACGACATCCGGATCGAGGAAGTCCCGGACCCGGTGATCCAGCACCCGACGGACGTGGTGCTCCGGGTGGTGAACGCCTGTATCTGCGGCAGCGATCTGTGGGCCTACCGCGGGGTGGCGCACCGGGTGGCCGGGCAGCGGATCGGGCACGAGTTCCTCGGGGTGGTCGAGGAGGCCGGCGCCGAGGTGCGCGGCTTCGTCAAGGGCGACCTGGTGGTGGCACCGTTCGTCTGGTCGGACGGGACGTGTGACTTCTGTCTCGAAGGCCTCCAGACCTCCTGCCCGCACGGCGGGTTCTGGGGGCAGGTCGGTTCGGACGGCGGCCAGGGCGAGGCGGTGCGGGTGCCGTTCGCGGACGGGACGCTGGTGAAGCTGCCGAAGGAGGCGGCGGGCGACGAGAAGCTGCTGCCCGGGCTGCTGGCGCTGTCCGACGTGATGTCGACCGGGCACCACGCGGCGGTCTCGGCGCGGGTGCGCCCCGGCGCGACGGTCGCGGTGGTCGGCGACGGTGCGGTGGGCCTGTGCGGCGTCCTGGCGGCGCACCGGCTGGGCGCGGGCCGGATCATCGCGCTGGGCCGGCACACGGCCCGTACCGAGCTGGCCCGCCGTTTCGGCGCGACGGACGTGGTGGCGGAGCGCGGCGAGGCCGCGGTCGAGGCGGTGAAGGAGCTGACCGGCGGTCAGGGCGCGCACGCCGTCCTGGAGGCGGTCGGTACCGAGGAGTCGATGCGGACGGCCGTCTCGATCGCCCGGGACGGCGGCGCGGTGGGCTACGTCGGGGTGCCGCACGGTGGCAGCGCGGGCGTCGACATCGGTCAGATGTTCGGCCGAAACGTTTCGCTGAACGGCGGAGTCGCGCCGGCCCGCGCGTACATCCCCGAACTGCTGCCGGACGTGCTCTCGGGCGCCATCGAGCCGGGGCTGGTCTTCGACCGCACCGTCGGCCTGGACGGCGTTCCGGACGGCTACCGCGCGATGGACGACCGTTCGGCCCTGAAGGTGCGGATCGCGTTCTGAGTCCTCGGCCTCCCGGCACCGGCCCGTGCCGCCCCGTATGGGGTGCGGTACGGGCCGGTGCCGTGTTCCGGGTGGGGCTGGAGGGGTGTGGCATCGCTGGGATGGGCTGTTTTTCGGCCAATCGGATGGTGCGAGGGGGTGAACGGTCGACTGATCGCGGTCAACCCCTTCCGGGGTGGGCAGGACGCTCCTAGCATTGCGCGGCGCGCACCAGACCTGTGACGCCCCTCACGCTCGACCGTTCCCCCGTGTGACACATACGCCGAAGGAGTGAGGAGACAGCGTGGATTCGCCGCCGCTCACCACCACCGCCGCCACGGAAGCCCAAGTCATCGACGAAAGCGAGGAGTTCCGCACCCTGCGGCGCTCGTTCCGGAGCTTCGCCTTCCCGGTCACCATCGGCTTCGTGCTCTGGTACCTGCTCTACGTCCTGCTCTCCTGCTACGCCCCGGGACTGATGCGCACCAAGGTCCTCGGGCACGTCAACGTGGCCCTGGTGCTCGGGCTGCTGCAGTTCGCGACCACCTTCGCCATCGCCGCCTGGTACGCCCGCTACGCGGACCGGCGGATCGACCCCGCCGCCGCGGCGATCCGCGAGGCGCACGGCGCCGTCGTCCACGCCCCCCGGGAGTCCGTCGAATGACTCTGCTCGCCAGCTCCGCCACCGAGCACCGCGGCCTGACGATGGCCCTGTTCGGCGTGTTCGTCCTGGCCACCCTCGGCATCACCGTCTGGGCCGGGCGGCAGACCAGGAGCGCCTCCGACTTCTACGCGGGCGGCCGCGGCTTCACCGGCTTCCAGAACGGCCTGGCCATCTCCGGCGACTACATGTCCGCCGCCTCCTTCCTCGGCATCGCCGGGACCATCGCGCTCAGCGGCTACGACGGCTTCCTCTACTCGATCGGCTTCCTGGTCGCCTGGCTGGTCGCCCTGCTGCTGATCGCCGAACCGCTGCGCAACTCCGGCCGCTTCACGATGGCGGACGTGCTCGCGTTCCGGATGCGCCAGCGCCCGGTGCGCACCGCGGCGGGCGTCTCCACCATCGTGGTGTCGATCTTCTACCTGCTCGCCCAGATGGTCGGCGCCGGCACCCTGGTGGCCCTGCTGCTGGGGGCCGAGGGGAGTGCCGCCAAGCGCTGGACCATCGTCGGGGTCGGCGCGCTGATGATCGTCTATGTGGTGATAGGAGGGATGAAGGGCACCACCTGGGTGCAGATCGTCAAGGCGGTGCTGCTGATCGCCGGCGCCGCGCTGATGACCGTCCTGGTGCTGGCCAAGTACCACTTCAACCCCTCCGAACTGCTCGGCGCGGCGGCGAGCGCGAGCGGCAAGGGCGAGGCCTTCCTCCAACCGGGGCAGAAGTACGGCACCGGCACCGCCAAGCTCGACTTCATCAGCCTGGGCATCGCGCTGGTGCTCGGCACCGCCGGCCTGCCGCACATCCTGGTCCGCTTCTACACCGTGCCCACCGCCAAGGCGGCCCGGAAGTCGGTGTTCTGGGCGATCGGCATCATCGGCGTCTTCTACCTGATGACCCTGGCGCTCGGCTTCGGCGCGGCCGCGCTGGTCGGCTCCAAGGCGATCAAGGCGGCCAACGCGGCGGGCAACACCGCGGCCCCGCAACTGGCCGAGGCGCTCGGCGGAGGCGTCGGGACCACCGGTGGCGCGATCCTCCTCGCGGTGATCTCGGCCGTCGCCTTCGCCACCATCCTGGCCGTCGTCGCCGGGCTCACGCTCGCCTCCTCGGCCTCCTTCGCCCACGACCTCTACGCCAACGTGATCCGGCGCGGGAAGGCGAGCGAGCGGGAGGAGGTGCTGTCGGCGAAGTGGGCCGCGGTCGCGATCGGCGCGGTGGCGATCGTGCTCAGCCTCTTCGCGGACAAGCTCAACACCGCCGCCCTCGTCGCCCTGGCCTTCGCGGTCGCCGCCTCGGCGAACCTGCCCACCCTGCTCTACTCGCTGTTCTGGAAGCGGTTCACCACCGTCGGCGCCGTCAGCTCGGTCTACGCCGGCCTGGTCACCTCGGTGGTGCTGGTGCTCTTCTCCCCGGTGGTCTCCGGCGCGAAGACCTCGCTCTTCCCGCACTCCGACTTCCACTGGTTCCCGCTCGAGAACCCCGGCCTGGTCTCCATCCCGGTCGGCTTCCTGGCCGGCTGGCTCGGCACGCTGCTGTCCACGGAACGCCCCGATCCGGCGAAGTACGCTGAACTGGAGGTCCGCTCACTGACCGGGCTGGGCGCCCACTGATCGTCCCGCGATGACTATGCTGGCCCGGCCCGCCGTGACGGTGGCCGGGCCGGCCGCATCTCGGGGAAGGACGCACGTGCTGCTCGACACCTTCGGACGCCAGGCCGTCGACCTGCGGGTCTCCCTCACGGACCGGTGCAACCTCCGCTGCACCTACTGCATGCCGGAGGAGGGCCTGCAGTGGCTGGGCAAGCCGGACCTGCTGACCGACGAGGAGATCGTCCGGCTGGTCACCGTCGCCGTGCGCGACCTGGGCGTGCGCGAGGTCCGCTTCACCGGCGGCGAGCCGCTGCTGCGCCCCGGGCTGGTCGCCGTCGTCGCCGCCTGCTCGGAGCTGGAGCCGCGCCCGGAACTCTCGCTGACCACCAACGGCATCGGGCTGGCCCGTACCGCGACGGCGCTGCGCGAGGCCGGCCTCGACCGGGTCAACGTCTCGCTGGACACCCTCGACCCCGAGGTGTTCCACACCCTCACCCGCCGGCACCGTCACCAGGACGTGCTGGACGGGCTGGCCGCCGCCGAGGCCGCCGGGCTGGCGCCGGTGAAGCTCAACGCGGTGCTGATGCGCGGGGTCAACGACCACGAGGCGGCCGACCTGCTGGCCTGGTGCCTGGAGCGGGGCTACGAGCTGCGCTTCATCGAGCAGATGCCACTGGACGCCCAGCACGGCTGGGACCGCGCGTCGATGGTCACCGCGACGGAGATCCTGGACCTGCTGCGGGCCCGCTTCACACTCACCCCCGAGCCGTCCGCCCGCCGGGGCGCGGCCCCCGCCGAGCGCTGGCTGGTGGACGGCGGCCCGGGCCGGGTGGGCGTGATCGCCTCGGTCACCCGGCCGTTCTGCCGGGCCTGCGACCGCACCCGGCTGACCGCCGACGGCCAGGTGCGCAACTGCCTGTTCGCGACCGGCGAGACCGACCTGCGCACCGCGCTGCGCTCGGGCGCGGACGACGCCGAACTGGCCGCGCTGTGGCGGGCGGCGATGTGGGGCAAGAAGGCCGGGGCCGGGATCGACGACCCGGAGTTCCTCCAGCCCGAGCGGCCGATGTCCGCGATCGGCGGCTAGGCCGGCTTCCCGGAACCCTCGGTGCTCGCGGTGCTCTCGGAGGCCTCGGGGGTCCACTCGGCGAAGGCGACGACCTCCTTGAGGAAGCCGCGCACCCCGAGGAACTGGGACAGGTGCTCGCGGTGCTCGTCACAGGCGAGCCAGGTCTTGCGGCGGTCCGGGGTGTGCAGCTTGGGGTTGTTCCACACCAGCACCCAGCCGGCGTCCGCCCGGCAGCCCTTGGCGGAGCAGATCGGCATCTGCGGGGTTTCCATCGGGCCGTCCTCAACGATTGGCGGGTACGTCTGCGCCGCCAGTCTGTCACGCCCGCCCGGGCCGAGCGGATCCGTCCGGGCATGGCGACGCCGGGCAGCCACGGGGGGAGCCGCCCGGCGTCGGTCCGTCGCTCCGACGGGGGATGCGGAGCGCGTACGCAGTATGTCACGCGAAGACCCGGGGATGGGGAGGTCTTGCATGATTAATCTGAGCTTCTTTTGAGCTTTCTCCGGGCCGGACGGGGGTGAAGCAGCATGAAACGGACGGTCAGTCCACGTCCTGTGAAGGATCGGTGGGAGCGGCCTTTGCCTCTCCTGTACCGGCCTTCGCAGCCGCTCCACCCATCCCACCCGTCCCACCCCTCCCACCGGGGCCGAGCATCAGCGGGGTGTCGAGCGGGATGTCGAAGGTGCTCGGCAGCCCAGGGGCCCGCTCCCGGCCCGCGTTGGCGATCAGCACCGCGAAGTACGGCAGCAGCACGGCGCCCGCCAGCGCGGCGAACGCCAGGATCCGCTGGACGTCCCACAGCACCACGGCGAGCAGCACGCAGGCCGTACGGACCAGCATCGAGATGACGTAGCGGCGCTGGCGTCCCCGGACGTCCTCGGTGAGGCTGCTGCGCGCCCCGGTGATCCGGAAGACCTGCCCGTCGTCGGCGCTCTTGCCCATGTGTCCTACCGCCCTCGTCACGCACCCGCGCGCCTGGCCGCGCGGCCTCCTCACGGTACGCCCGGGCACGGGCGGCGACGAGGCCGGGTGGGCCGGACCCACCCGGTCGGGTACGCGAAGGGCCTGTCCGGCGGAGCGGACAGGCCCTTCGGTCGGGGCGCCGGCGAGGCGGCGCGGCCCGGTCGGCTACGAGCGCCGGGAGAGGTACTGCGGGGGCACGGCGTCGGTGAGCCAGACGCCGTTCTCGCTGAGCCGGAACTCGTGGCCGGCCGCCGTCATCGCCGCCGCGTTCACGGTCAGCACCACCGGACGGCCGTGCCGGGCGCCGACCCTGGTCGCCGTCTCGGTGTCCGCCGAGAGGTGGACGTCCTGGCGGGCCATCGGGCGCAGCCCCTCGTGGAAGATCGCCGCCAGGTGCCGGTCGGCGGTGCCGTGGTAGAGCACGGGCGGCGGAACCGCGGCGGCCAGACCGAGGTCGACCGCCACCGTGTGTCCCTGGTTGGCGCGGATCGAGAGACCGTCCGGCGAGTAGCCGAAGCGGCGCTTGTTGTTGGTCGCCACGACGTGGTCCAGCTCGGCCCGGGTGAGCGGCCTGCCCCGGGCCGCGAGCGCGGTGAGCAGCTCGTCGACCCGGACCCAGCCGGCCCCGTCCAGCGTGATCCCCACCAGCCCGGGCTCGTGCCGCAGGATGCGCGACAGCATCTTGCTCGACCTGACCAGGCGCTTCTCGTCCATCATGTCTCTCGTATCCCCCGTAGGTCAGTGGCTAAGAGGCCTGGCTGACCGAACTCATGTTGAAGTCCGTGACACGCACGGGTGGCATCGCGGTGCGGGTGACGACGTCGCTCCACTCGCGGGGCAGGCAGCGTTCGGTGCGGCCCACCTCGGTGATCCGGTCCAGCAGGTCTACCGGGGACTCGTTGAACCGGAAGTTGTTGACCTCGCCGACGACCTCGCCGTTCTCCACCAGGTAGACGCCGTCCCGGGTGAGGCCGGTGAGCAGCAGCGTCGCCGGGTCCACCTCGCGGATGTACCAGAGGCAGGTGAGCAGCAGGCCGCGCTCGGTGCGGGCGATCATCTCGTCCAGCGTCGGCGCCGACTCCTGGTCGGCCGTCTCCAGCACCAGGTTGTCGATCGCCGGGCGCAGCGGCAGGCCGGTGAGGGCGGCCGCGTGGCGACTGGTGATCAGGTCGTTCAGCACGCCGTCGCGGATCCACTCGGTGGCGGCGATCGGCTGGCCGTTGTCGAAGACCGAGAAGTCCCCGCCGGTGGAGTGGGTCAGTACGAACGGCGCGGCCTCCAGGCCGGGCTCGCGCGGGTCCGAGCGCAGCGTCAGCGGCAGGGAGCTGAGCTTGTCGCCGAGCCGGGTGCCGCCGCCGGGCTTGGAGAAGACCGTCCGGCCCTCCTGGGCGTCCCGGCCGCCGGCGTTCCAGTTGAGGACGACCAGCAGGTCGGCGACGGCCGAGGGCGGCAGCAGCGTCTCGTACCGGCCGGCCGGCAGGTCCACCTTGCGGGCACCCCAGCCGAGCCGCCTGGTCAGCTCGGTGTGCAGGGCGGTGAGGTCGATGTCGGCGAAGTCCCGGGTGGCGGCGCCCACCCAGGCCGAGCCGGAGAGGTCGGCGGTCTTGGCGTTGATCTCGACCATGCCGGTGGGCTGGTCGTGGCGCAGCCGCAGACCGGTGGAGCTGCCCAGGTAGCTGGAGGTCATCTCGTGCCGGGCGAAGCCGTACAGCAGTTCGCCCTGGGCGGCGGCGCGGGCGAAGGCCTCGCCGAGGGCCGGGCCGAAGGCGTCGAACACCTCGATGGAGGTGAGCGCCGGCGGCTCCGTGAAGTCCGGCGAGGAGGGCTGGTCGGCGATCAGCGGCTGGGCGTCCTCTGCCGGTCCGGCCGCGCGGGCGGCCTCCTCGGCGGCCCGCACCAGGCCCTCCACCTCCTCCGCGGTGACGGCCTCGCGGGAGACCACGCCGGAGGCGGTGCCCTCGGCGCCCGCCACGGTGGCGATCACGGTGAGGCGGCGGCCGCGGGTGACGCCGTTGGTGGTCAGCGCGTTGCCGGCCCAGCGCAGGTTGGCGGTGGACTCCTCGTCGGCGATCACCACGCAGCCGTCGGCGCGGGAGAGGCCGAGCGCCAGCTCGACGAGTTCGTGGGGCTGCTTCGCGGTCATCAGTGACCCGCCTCCTGCTGGGTGTTGAGCACGTTGACGTTGCGGAACAGCGCCGACGGGCAGCCGTGGCTGACCGCCGCGATCTGACCGGGCTGCGCCTTGCCGCAGTTGAAGGCACCGCCGAGGAGGTAGGTCTGCGGGCCGCCGACCGCCGCCATCGAGCCCCAGAAGTCGGTGGTGGTGGCCTGGTAGGCGAAGTCCTTGACCTGGCCGGCGAGCTCGCCGTCCTTGATCGCGTAGGCGCGCTGCCCGGTGAACTGGAAGTTGTACCTCTGCTGATCGATCGACCACGAACGGTCGCCGACGATGTAGAGGCCGTTCTCGACCTGGGCGAACAGGCCCTCGGTGTCCGGGCCGTCGGCGGCGGGCTGCAGCGACACGTTGGCCATCCGCTGCACCGGGACGTGCGAAGGGGAGTCGGCGAACGCGCAGCCGTTGGAGCGCTCGAAGCCCTTCAGCCTGGCGATGCCGCGGTCCAGCTGGTAGCCGACCAGGACGCCGTCCTTGACCAGGTCCCAGGACTGGGTGGCCACGCCCTCGTCGTCGTAGCCGATGGTGGACAGGCCGTGCTCGGCGGTGCGGTCGCCGGTGACGTGCATCAGCTCGGAGCCGTACTTCAGCGAGCCGAGCTGGTCGAAGGTGGCGAAGGAGGTGCCGGCGTAGGCGGCCTCGTACCCGAGCGCGCGGTCCAGCTCGGTGGCGTGGCCGATCGACTCGTGGATGGTCAGCCAGAGGTTGGTCGGGTCGACGACCAGGTCGTAGCGGCCCGCCTCGACGCTCGGGGCCCGCATCTTCTCGCCCAGCAGGACGGGCAGTTCCGCGAGCTCGGCGTCCCAGTCCCAGCCGGTGCCCGTGACGTACTCGTAGCCGCGGCCGACCGGCGGGGCGAGCGTCTGCATCGAGTCGAAGGCGCCGGTGCGCTCGTCGACCGAGGTGGCCTCCAGGTCCGAGTGCACCCGGATCCGCTGCTGGGTCGTCACCGTTCCGGCGGTGTCCGCGTAGAACTTGTTCTCCTGGACGGTGCGCAGGGCCGCCTGGACGTGCGAGACGCCCTCGGCCGCCAGCAGCCGGGAACTGCGCTCGGCGAGCAGCGCCGTCTTCTCGGCGTCCGGCACCTCGAAGGGGTTGACCTCGTACGCGGAGACCCAGGTGACGTCGCGGTACACCGGCTCGTCGGCCAGCTCGACCCGCTCGGCGGTGCCGGCCGCCCGGCTGATCCCGCCGGACAGGCGGGCCACCGCGACGGCCTGCTCGGCGACCCGGGCCGCCGCGTCGGGGGTCAGGTCGACACCGGCGGCGAAGCCCCAGGCGCCGTCCAGCAGCACCCGGACGGCGTAACCGAGCTGCACGCTGTCGGAGGTGCCGGCGGGACGCGCGTCACGCAGCCGCCAGGAGGCGCTGCGGATCCGCTCCAGCCGGAAGTCGGCGTGGCTCACGCCCAGTCCGCGGGCCCGGGTGAGGGCGGCGTCGGCGAGGGGCCGCAGCGGCAGGGCGAGGAACAGCGGATCGACGGCGCGCCCGTGCGGGGCGCCGGAGCGATCGGCCGGAGGGATCGGAGGCAATCGGGCTCCCAGGTCGCGGAGGGTGGCGGTGCGGCGCCACAGGGGCGCCCGCACCGCATCATTTCCCGTCCACCCGGTTTCCGGCCAGCGCATTACGGCCGCTGCGCCGCGGTTTCGGACGGCGCCGTCCGAAACCGGCACCGTGCGACCGGCGGGGCCGTCTGACCAGCGGGCCGTCCGGCCGGTGGTGCCCGGCTGGTCGGTGGTGCCGTCCGGCAGTCGGCCTCGTCCGACCGGCGGGGCCGGTGCCCCCGGCCGGTGGGTGCGGGCCGTCAGCCGACGTTCTCCCACCAGCCGTCCAGCTCCGGCGGGTTGTCGACGTCGACCCGCTCGCCGGGCCGCGGCACGGCCAGCGGGACGGCCTGCTCCTTGGCGGCCTTCACCAGCCGCTCGACCGGCTCGGACCACGGGTGCAGGCCCAGGTTGAAGGTGCACCAGTGGACGGGCACCAGCAGGCCGGCGGCCAGGTCCCGGTGGGCGAGGACGGCGTCCTCCGGGGTCATGTGGATGTCCGCCCAGGCCGCGTCGTAGGCGCCGATCTGGACCAGCGCGGCGTCGAACGGGCCGTGCTGCGCGCCGATCCGGGCGTAGCCCTCGAAGTAGCCGGAGTCGCCGGTGTAGAAGACCTTGCGGTTCGGGCCGGCGACCACCCAGGAACCCCACAGGGTGGTGTTGCGGGTCAGCCCGCGGCCGGAGAAGTGGTGCGCCGCGGTGAGGGTGAGCACCAGATCGCCCAGGGTGCAGGTCTCGTCCCAGTCCAGTTCGATGATCCGGTGCTCGGGGACGCCCCAGCGGCGCAGGTGGGCGCCGATGCCGAGCGGCACCGCGAACGGCGCGGACTGGCTGCGCACCAGGCGCTTGACCGTCGCCATGTCCAGGTGGTCGTAGTGGTCGTGCGAGATCAGCACCGCGTCGACCTGCGGCAGCTCCTCCAGCTCGACCGGCACCGGGTGCAGCCGCTTGGGGCCGACGTGCGCGGCGGGGGAGCAGCGGTCGCTCCAGATCGGGTCGAACAGCACCCGGAAGCCCTCGATCTCCACCAGCGCGGAGGCGTGCCCGTACCAGGTGACCTCCACGCCCTCGGCGGCCGGCCCGGCCGGGACGGCGGGGCGGACCGTCGGAACCGGACGCGAGGGGACGCGGCCGGCCCGCTCGAACAGCATCCGGCGGGCGGTGGCGCCGTCGAAGCCGGGGGCGCCGGCGGTGCGGGCGAGCGCGGAGGGCGCGTTGTGGAAGACGCCGTCGCGGTACTGCGGGGAGTTGCGCACCCGCTCCTCGCGCTCGCCGTCCGGCCGCCGCCCGAACGCCGCCGGGAGGTCGCGCAGAGACCAGGCGGCCGCCCCCAGGCCGGCCGCCAAGGCGGTGAGGGCCAGCAGTCGTCCGCGTCGGTGGGTGCTCCCGGGCCGTGCCTTGGTCATCCGCTCTGCCTTCGTCGCTCACCGGGATGGTCGGGGATCGGTACGGCAGGTCCCGGGCCGGCCCGCACCACGGGGGCAACGGGTGCGCCCGCCCGTGTTGTTCCCGTACAGTCGCCCCGATCCGGGCAGCGCCCGGGCCTGGGCGATGTCCGTCGCCGGGGCGGCGCGGGCGGGTGCGGATTGTCGGATTGCGACAGATCCGCCGGGGTCGCGCTGTGGGAGACCGATGCGCCGCCGCCGCCGACCGCCCGATAGCGTCACATTGCGTGCGCATTCCGACGTACGCGCTCACACACGGAGAGAGGTGGATCGTTGAGCCGCTCGGTTCTCGTCACCGGAGGAAACCGGGGCATCGGCCTCGCGATCGCCCAGGCCTTCGCCGAGGCGGGCGACAAGGTGGCCATCACCAGCCGCTCGGGTGAGGTGCCCGAGGCGCTGGCCAAGTACGACGTCCTCGCGGTCCGCTGCGACATCACGGACGCCGCGCAGGTCGACGCCGCCTTCACCGAGATCGAGCAGAAGCACGGCGCGGTCGAGGTGCTGGTCGCCAACGCGGGGATCACCAACGACACCCTGCTGCTGCGCATGTCGGAGGAGGACTTCACCTCCGTCGTGGACACCAACCTGACCGGCACCTTCCGGGTGGTCAAGCGCGCGTCCAAGCTGATGATGCGTGCCAAGAAGGGCCGTGTCGTGCTCATCTCGTCCGTGGTGGGCCTGTCCGGCTCCCCGGGCCAGGCCAACTACGCCGCCTCCAAGGCCGGCCTGGTCGGTTTCGCCCGGTCGCTGGCGCGCGAGCTCGGGCCGCGCAACATCACCGTCAACGTGGTCGCCCCCGGCTTCGTCGACACCGACATGACCGCCGTGCTCAGTGACGAGCGCCGCGCGGAGATCGTCTCGGGCGTGCCGCTGGGCCGCTACGCGGCGCCCGCCGAGGTCGCCTCCACCGTGCGGTTCCTCGGGTCGGACGAGGCCGCGTACATCACTGGAGCCGTCATTCCCGTCGACGGCGGATTGGGCATGGGTCACTGATCATGAGTGGAATCCTCGAGGGCAAGCGGATCCTGATCACCGGTGTGCTGATGGAGTCCTCCATCGCCTTCCACACCGCCAAGCTCGCGCAGGAGCAGGGCGCGGAGATCATCCTCACCGCCTTCCCCCGCCCGAGCCTGACCGAGCGGATCGCCAAGAAGCTGCCGAACCCGGTCAAGGTGCTGGAGCTGGACGTCTCGAACCCGGAGCAGCTGGCCGGCATCGCCGACCAGGTCCGCGAGCACCTGCCGACCCTGGACGGCATCGTCCACTCGATCGGCTTCGCCCCGCAGGACGCGCTGGGCGGCAACTTCCTGGACACCCCGTGGGAGTCCGTGGCCACCGCGATGAACGTCTCGGCGTACTCGCTGAAGTCGCTGACCACGGCGCTGCTGCCGCTGATGCAGGACGGCGGCTCGGTGGTCGGCCTGACCTTCGACGCGCAGTTCGCCTGGCCGCAGTACGACTGGATGGGCCCGGCCAAGGCCGCCCTGGAGTCGACCAACCGCTACCTGGCGCGCTACCTGGGCGAGCGGGACATCCGCTGCAACCTGATCTCGGCCGGCCCGATCGGCTCGATGGCCGCCAAGTCCATCCCGGGCTTCGGCGACCTGGCCGACACCTGGAACCACCGCTCCCCGCTGAAGTGGGACCTGAGCGACCCGGAGCCGGCCGGCCGCGGCATCGTCGCGCTGCTGTCGGACTGGTTCCCGAAGACCACCGGCGAGATCATCCACGTCGACGGCGGTCTGCACGCCATCGGCGCCTGACGCTCCGCCCGTACGCCGCTGCCCGGCGCCCCTCGTGGGGGTGCCGGGCAGCGGCGTCTTGTTCTCGATCTCTCGTTCTTGCTCTCGTTCGGTGGGCCCCGCGGGGTGGTTCTGGCTGAGGGCTGAGCTGAGGGCTGAGGGGTGGGGCAGCCAGGGGCGGGGGCTGGGGTGACGTCGAAGGCCGGCGTGCGGGCGGTCAGGCCTCGATGGTGGCGCAGGGGCCGGGGGCGGCGCGGCCGGCCTCGATGGACGCGCGCTGGGCGTCGCCGTCCCTGATGGCCTCCAGGATGGCCTGGTGGCCGATGTAGCGCTCGGGGATCAGCTCGGGGCCGATGTCGTGCCGCAGGAGTTCGCGGGTGGCCTCGCCGAGGTCGGCGTAGACGGCGAGCAGGACGTCGTTGTGGGCGGCCTCCACCACAGCCTGGTGGAACGCGGCGTCGGCCTGGACAAAGTCCTCGGCGTCGCCGGAGAGCCAGGCGGCCTCCCGGCGGGCCATCGCGCCGTCCAGCAGCTCCAGGTCGCGCGCGGTGCGGCGGCGGGCGGCGAGGGCCGCGGCCGAGGTCTCCAGGGCCGCCCGCAGCTCCGCGACCTGGTCCTGGTCGGCGTCGGCGAAGCGGCGGTGCATCACGCCGGCCAGCTCGCTGGTGGCGAGGACGTACGTTCCGGAGCCCTGTCTGATGTCGAGCAGCCCGTTGTGGGCGAGGGCGCGGACGGCCTCGCGGACGGTGTTGCGGGCGACACCGAGTTGTTCGACCAGGGCGGCCTCGGTGGGGATGCGGGAGCCGACCGGCCACTCCCCGGAAGTGATCTGGGCACGCAGCTGTGCGATCACCTGGTCGGACAGCGGGGTGCGCCTCGGCGAGGACAGCGCCACGGGGGACTCCTTGCGACTACGGCTCGGTGGGGCCTGGGTGGGAGATGGCCGGCGGATGAACGGTCGGCACATCATGCCAATAACGAGGTGCATCAATTCATCCCATCATTCTATGATGCTCTCCATGCCCGCAGCAGACACCACCACTTCCGCCCGGACCGAGAGCCGGACGCCGGCCGCCGAGCGGTCCGCCACCTCCGGCTCCGCCAAGTACCTGGGCTGGCTGTTCGCCGTCGCGATCGCCGCCGCCGCCTTCAACCTGCGCCCCGTGGTCACCAGCCTCGGGCCGCTGCTCGACCAGGTCCGCGACGACCTCGGGATGAACCCGACGCTCGCCGGACTGCTCACCGCCGTCCCGTCGCTGTGCTTCGCGCTGTTCGGGTTCGCCGCACCGGTCGCGGCCCGCCGGATCGGCCCGATCGCGGTGGTCACTGCCGGGATGGGCGCGATCACGGCGGGCGTGCTGGCCCGCTCCTTCGCCGGCGGCACGGCGGTGTTCCTGCTGCTCACCGCGCTCGCCATGGCCGGTGTGGCGGTCTCCAACGTGCTGCTGCCAGTGGTCATCAAGCGGTACTTCCCGGAGAAGGTCGGTCCGATGATCGGCCTGTACTCGATGGCGCTGTCCGCCGGCACCGCGCTGGCCGCGTTGGTCAGTGTGCCGCTGACCAACGCGCTCGGCGGTGACTGGCGCCATGGACTGGGCGTCTGGGCCGCGCTGGGCGCGCTCGCCCTGGTGCTCTGGCTGCCGGTGCTGATCGCCAAGCGCGAGCGCGGTGAGCGCGCCGACGGCGCCGCCCTCGCCCGGCTGCCCATCACCCGCAGCCGTACGGCCTGGGCGCTGGCCTGCTTCTTCGGCCTCCAGGCCACCGGCGCGTACGTGGTGATGGGCTGGCTGCCGAAGATCTTCCAGGACGCCGGCGTCGACAAGGGCACGTCCGGGGTGCTGCTCGCGGTCACCATGGTGATCGGCGTGCCGGTCTCCTTCGTGCTGCCCAACCTGGCCGCCCGCCGCGGCGACCAGCGGCCGTTCGTGGTCGTGCTGGCCTCCTGCGGCATCGTCGGGTACGCCGGGCTGGCGTTCGCCCCGGCCGGCGGGGCGTGGGTCTGGGCCGTGCTGGTGGGCCTGTCCAACTGCGCCTTCCCGCTGGTGCTGACGATGATCGGACTGCGAGCCAGGACGGCAGGTGGGGTGGCGCAGCTGTCCGCCTTCGCCCAGGGCGTCGGCTACCTGATCTCCGTTCCCGGCCTGATCCTGATCGGCCGGATCTACGACATCACCGGCCAGTGGTACTGGCCGCTGGGATTCCTGGCGCTGCTGCTGGTGCCGCAGATGCTGTTCGGCCTGCGCGCGGCGCGGGCCCGGCACATCGAGGACGAGGCGGTGCACCCGGTGGAGCAGGCCAAGGCGTGACGCCCCCGGGTAGGGCGTGCGATGCCTCGGAGGAGCGCGTGATGCCGCAGCAGGGCGCGTGCGGCAGTGGAGGGGCGTGTGACGCCGCGGAGGGGCGCGTGAGGCCGCGAGGCGGTCGGACGGGGCGGTGAAGGCCGGGCCCGGCGGGGAAGGTCAAGCCCCGGCCAAGGGGGAGGGGCCAGCGGGGGGCGGGCGTGTTCGGGATGGGAGACTTTCGGACATGCCCGTTCTCGATCCCAACCCCACCGACGGCCGCAAGCAGCTCGGCCGCATCGCCCTCGCCTTCGGCGCCATCGTGGTGCTGGTGGCGATCATCGCCACCGTTGCGGCCACGATGGGCTGACGGACGCCCGTACGCCATCCGACGCCCCGGTGAACGGGGCATGATGACACTCGTCGTCCCTCGGAGTGGCGGCATCCGGGAGCATCGCGCCGCCGGGCCGCTTTTCTGCCAAGCTTGCTGGGTATGAGCGCCGACACGCCCCGCAGGATCATCGTTCTCCGCCATGCCAAGGCCGACTGGCCGAACGGCGTGGACGACCACGACCGGCCGCTGGCCGACCGGGGCCGTCACCAGGCCCCGGACGCCGGCCGCTGGCTGGTGGACTCCGGCATCAGCCCCGACTACGTGCTCTGCTCCACCGCACTGCGCGCCCGCGAGACCTGGAAGCTGGCCGTACACGAGCTGCCGCAGCGGCCCCTCAAGACCGTCTACGAGGAGCGGGTCTACGAGGCCAGTCCCGGCGAGATCATCGCGGTGCTCCAGGAGACCCCGGAGGAGTACTCGGACGTGGTGCTGGTCGGCCACAACCCGGGAGTGCTGGGCCTGACCCAGGTGCTGGCCGGGGACGCGGGCGACCGGGACGCGCTGGAGCGGCTGCGGCTCGGGGGCTTCCCGACGGCGGCGATCGCGGTGCTCAGCTTCAGCGGCTCCTGGAAGGGCGTCGAGCCGGGCGTGGCCGAGCTGGTCTCGTACCACACACCGCAGGACTGACCCCGGAACGTACGTGAGGGGCGCGCGGATTGATCCACGCGCCCCTCGTGTGTCCGCGGCTGCGGGACGCAGAACGCAGGCGCTCCTCGGCGGGCCTCACTCCATCGGCCGTCGCCGGGTCCGCGCCTACTCGGGCGGGGTGCCGTGCAGCGCGTCGGCCGCCTCGACCTCCTCGCGGGTGATGCCCAGCAGGTACAGCACGGTGTCCAGGAACGGCACGTTCACCGCGGTGTCGGCGGCCTCGCGCACCACCGGCTTGGCGTTGAACGCCACCCCGAGGCCGGCCGCGTTCAGCATGTCCAGGTCGTTGGCGCCGTCGCCGATCGCCACCGTCTGCTCCAGCGGCACCTTCGCCTGCTCGGCGAAGCGGGCCAGCCAGCGGGCCTTGCCCGCCCGGTCCACGATCTCGCCGACCACCCGGCCGGTGAACCTGCCGTCCACCACCTCCAGGGTGTTCGCGGCCGCGAAGTCCAGTCCCAGCTGCTCCACCAGGTGGTCGGTGACCTGGGTGAAGCCACCGGACACCACCGCGACCTGGTAGCCGAGGCGCTGCAGCGTACGGATCAGAGTGCGCGCGCCCGGCGTGAAGCGGACCTCGGCACGGACCTTCTCGGTCACCGAGGCGTCCAGCCCCGCCAGCAGTGCCACGCGGGCCCGCAGCGACTCGGCGAAGTCCAGCTCGCCGCGCATCGCCGCCGCCGTCACCTCGGCGACCTCCTCCTCGCAGCCCGCGTGGGCGGCGAACAGTTCGATCACCTCGTCCTGGATGAGCGTCGAGTCGACGTCCATGACCACCAGGCGCTTGGCCCGGCGCTCCAGCCCGGCGGCGACCACCGCGACGTCCACCCGCTGGGTGGCGGCCTCCTGGGCCAGGGCGGCCCGCAGCTCGTCGGTGGCCACGCCGGAGACGGCCAGCTCGACCGCCGTCACCGGGTACTTGGCGAGCCGGAAGACACGGTCGATGTTGCCGCCCGAGGCGGTGATCCGGGAGGTGAGCGCGGAGACGGCGGCGGCGGTCAGCGGGTTGCCGAGCACCGTGACGTGCGAACGGCCCTCACGGCGCGGCCGGTTGTCACCGATGCCGGAGAGGATCTCGGCCTGGAGCTTCTGCTCGTCGGCCCAGCGGTGGACGGTGGCCCGCAGTCCACCCTCGGCACCGGGTGTGGGAGGCGGGGTGACCAGGGCGCACAGCGTGATGCGGCCACGGGTGACGACCTGCTCGATGTCGATGACGTCGACGCCGAAGCCGGCCAGCGTCGCGAAGAGGCCGGCGGTGATGCCGGGGCGGTCCTTGCCGAACACCTTGACGAGCAGGGTGCGCTCGTCCGCGGTCCGGTGCTGGGCGGCGGGGAGGGGCTCAGCGGCCAGGGGCGATGCGTTCATGGTGCCTCCCACGCTACCGGGCGGCCGAGGGCCCGGGAGCACCCGTCCCACCTCGCGGGACGCCGCGGGTCAGGGCTCGGTAGCAGCCTGGTCACAGTCGCCAGGGCTGACTTTCACCGGTGGTCGGCAGGCTGGAATGATTCCCCCCGTCAGTCACAGGAACATCGCAGCCCCGGCCGGGGGCCACAATTCGGGGGAACCGAGAGAGCGGGGCAGGCGAGCAGTGCCGCAACTCGTCATCGAGATCAACGGACAGCAGCGGACTCTGGAGCCCGGGCGGTCCTACACCATCGGGCGCAACCCGCAGTCGGACTTCACGTTCGACGATGCCAGGGTCTCCTGGCAGCACGGGACCATCAGCTTCAACGGCAGCGGTTGGCAGCTGGACGACCACGGCAGCACCAACGGAACGTACGTGGCCGGCGCCCGCACCATGCAGGCCCAGCTGTTCCCCGGTGCCGTGGTCAACCTGGGCAACCCGGAGAACGGCCCCCGGCTCGGCTTCTCCGCACCCGCGCACGCCGTGGCTCCGCAGGCCCCGGCGCCGCAGGCCGCCCCGGTGCACGAGGCCGCCACCAGCCGCGGCCCGGTGCCCACGCCCCAGCAGCCCGCCCCGCAGCAGGGCTGGCCGCAGCACGACCCGTACCAGCAGCCGCAGCCGCAGCAGCAGGCCTGGCAGGGGCAGCCGCAGGCCCAGCCGGCGTTCCCGCAGCAGCAGTACGCGCCGCCGCAGGCCCAGCCGGCCCCGCAGCAGTCCCAGCCCCAGCACGGTGGCTTCCCCCAGCAGGGCTTTCCGGCCCCGCCGCAGCACGACGGCGGGCCGCAGCCGACCATCATCCGCAACCTGACGTCGGCGATGCGTACCGTCCGGATCGGCCGTGCGCTCGACAACGACGTCGTGGTGTCCGACCTCCAGGTCTCCCGCCACCACGCCGAGCTGCGCCAGCTCCCGGACGGCCGCTACGAGATCGTCGACCTCGGCAGCCACAACGGCATCTTCCTCAACGGCCAGCGGGTGCAGCGTCAGCTGATGGGCCCGCAGGACCGGCTGACCGTCGGCCACTCCAGCTTCGTCCTGGTCGGCGACCAGCTGCAGGAGTTCGTCGACACCGGTGCGGTCTCCTTCTCCGCCCGTCACCTGACCGTCGAGGTCGAGCACAAGGGCACCAAGAAGATCCTGCTCAACGACGTCAGCTTCGGCGTCCCGGAGAAGTCGCTGGTCGCCGTCATCGGCCCGTCCGGATCCGGCAAGTCCACGCTGCTGCGCGCCCTCACCGGCTACCGCCCGGCCGACCGCGGCGAGGTCCTGTACGACGGCCGCAACCTCTACAAGCAGTTCGCCGAGCTGCGCTCGCGCATCGGCCTGGTGCCGCAGTCCGAGATCCTGCACCGCGAGCTCACCGTCCGCAAGGGCCTCAAGTACGCGGCCCGGCTGCGCTTCCCCGGCGACACCGAGGCCCGCGAGCGCGACGCCCGGATCGACGAGGTGCTGTACGAACTGCGCCTGGACAAGCGTGCCGACAACAAGATCACCGCGCTCTCCGGCGGCCAGCAGAAGCGCGTCTCGGTCGCCCTGGAGCTGCTCACCAAGCCCTCGCTGATCTTCCTGGACGAGCCCACCTCGGGCCTCGACCCGGGCATGGACCGCGAGGTCATGCAGATGCTGCGCGGCCTCGCCGACGACGGCCGCACCATCCTGGTCGTCACCCACTCGGTGGCCGAGCTGGCGCTGTGCGACCGGCTGCTGGTGATGGCGCCGGGCGGTTCGGTGGCCTACTTCGGCCCGCCGGACGAGGCGCTGCACTTCTTCGGGTACGAGACCTGGGCGGACGTCTTCCAGGCCTTCGAGAACTACCCGGACCACGACTGGGCCGGCCGCTACCGCGGCTCGGTGCACTACCAGCAGTACTCCGCGCCCACCGTGGAGGCGGGTGAGGTGCAGCACGTCCAGGTCGCCCAGGAGGCCGTCAGGCCACCGAAGCCGCAGAGCTGGGGCTCGCAGCTGTGGACGTTGATGCGCCGCTACATGTCGGTGCTCGCCTCGGACCGCGGCTTCCTCGCGCTGTCCGTGCTGCTGCCCGCCGTCATCGGCGCGGTCAGCGTGCTGATCCCGAACGAACCGGGGCTCGCGCCCAATCCCAAGACGCAGCTCCACCTCAACAGCGGCGCCGCGACGATCATGCTGATCCTGGCGATCGGAGCCTGTTTCTCCGGAGCGGCCAACTCCGTCCGCGAGTTGATCAAGGAGCGGGCGATCTACGAGCGAGAACGAGCCACCGGGCTCTCCCGCTCGGCGTACATGATGTCCAAGATCATCGTGCTGGGGTTCTTCAGCGTGATCCAGGGCGCCATCATCTCCGCCGTCGGCTTCCTGCCGCGCAAGCTCCCCGAGCACGGCCTGATCGTCAAGAACCTGCCGATCATCGAAATGACCATCGGCATGATCCTGCTGAGCTTCGCCGCGATGATGTTCGGCCTGATGATCTCCGCGCTGGTGAAGACCGCCGAGAAGACCATGCCGCTGCTGGTCATGTTCGCCATCGTGCAGGTCGTCTTCACCGGCTGCCTCTTCCAGATCTTCAGCAAGCCAGGACTGGAGCAGGTCGCCTGGCTGATGCCGGCCCGCTGGGGCACCGGCGTCGTGTCCACCACGCTCGACCTCTCCGTGCTCATGGGCCCGTGGAACAAGGACTTCCAGAACCCCAACTACGACCCGCTCTGGAAGCACAGCGTCGCCCAGTGGGCGATCGACGCGGGCGTGCTGATCGCCATCTCGATCGTCATCGGCGTCATCGTGACCCGGCTCCAGCGCCGGCACGAGCCTGAGGTCATGCAGAAGGGCTGACCCTTCTCGACGACAGGCCGAGGGGCGGCTCTCCCAGTGGGGAGGGCCGCCCCTTTCGTGTTCCGGGCGTGTTCGGTTCCGTGTTCCGGAAGGTCCCTCGGGGCTCCGAGTGGTCTCCCCAGGACTCCGGGCGGGCCCTGTGGCCTAGGTCCCCGGACCTGGGCCCGGGGCGGCCGCGGACGGACGCGGCGCTCGTCGCGACGGCGGTAGTTTGGCGATATGCCCAGCATCACCGGAGACCACCGGGCCCACCGCGGCCCGCTGCTTGCCTGCGAACCGTGCCTGTCCGGGATCGAGACCGTCAGCCAGGCACTGCTCGCCATGAGCCGGCACCTGGAGGTCCGCGAGGTGCTGCGCCGCATCACCGCTTCTGCCCGCGGGCTGCTCGGCGCCGAGTACGCGGCCCTGGGTGTGCCCGACGACCACGGGGGCTTCGCCCAGTTCGTGGTCGACGGTGTCACCGACGAGCAGTGGCGGGCGATCGGCCCGCTGCCCCGGCAGCACGGGGTGCTCGCCGCGATGCTGCACGAGGCCGGTCCCACGCGGCTCGTGGACGTCCGCAAGGCACCCGCCTTCGAAGGTTGGCCAGCGGCCCACCCCGACATGGACGCCTTCCTGGGCATGCCGATCCTGGACACCGACGCGGCCGAGGACGAGCCGCAGGTGATGGGCGTCATCTTCCTCGCCAACAAGCGCGGCGGCGGCCTCTTCACCGACCACGACGAGGAGCTGCTGCGGATCCTCGCCGCGCACGCCGCCCTGGCCCTGTCCAACGCCCGGCTGTACGAGCGCAGCCGCGAGCTCACGCTGGCCGGCGAGCGGGCCCGGATCGCCCACGACCTGCACGACGCCGTCTCGCAGAAGCTCTTCTCACTGCGGCTCACGGCCAAGGCGGCCGCCAAGCTCGTCGACCGCGACCCGGCCCGGGCGCGTGCCGAGCTCGCCGAGGTCGCCCGGCTGGCTGCCGAGGCGGCCGACGAACTGCGCGCCGTCGTCGTGGAGCTGCGCCCCGCCGCGCTGGAGGAGGACGGGCTCAGCGCGACTCTCGCCTCGCAGGTGCAGGTGCTCGACCGGGCGCACACCGCCGATGTCACCTTCACCGCCGACGGTGTCCGGGCGCTGCCGCCGGCCCAGGAGGCCGCGCTGCTGAGAGTCGCCCAGGAGGCGCTGCACAACGCGCTACGTCACTCGGGAGCCCGGACCGTCACCGTCACCTTGACCGGGACGCCGGCGCGCGGTGCGGTGCTGCGGGTGCACGACGACGGGCGCGGCTTCGATCCAGAGTCAGTCCGTCGAGCCGGCCGCCACCTCGGCCTGGCCTCGATGCGCGACCGAGCGTCCGCCGTCGGCGGCACGCTAACCCTGGAGTCGGCCCCCGGCCGGGGGACGCTCGTCGAGATGGAGGTCCCCGGTGCCTGAGAGCACACCGTCGATCCGTGTCCTGTTGGTCGACGACCACCAGGTGGTTCGGCGCGGGCTGCGTACGTTCCTGGAGGTCCAGGACGACATCGAGGTGGTCGGGGAGGCCGCCGATGGGGCGGAGGGCATCGAGCGGGCCCGTGAACTCGATCCTGACGTGGTCCTGATGGACCTCAAGATGCCCGGCGTCGACGGCATCGAGGCGCTGCGCACGCTCAAGGGGGAAGGCAGCCGGGCCCGGATCCTTATCGTCACCAGCTTCACCGAGCACCGCACGATGGTTCCCGCGCTGCGGGCCGGCGCGGCCGGGTACGTCTACAAGGACGTGGATCCGGAGGCACTGGCCGGGGCGATCCGATCTGTGCACGCCGGTCACGTCCTGCTCCAGCCCGAACTGGCCGAGGCCCTGCTTTCCGACGACGGCCCTCGTGCTCCGCAGGGGCGCGGAGGCACGCTCACGGAGCGCGAGCGCGAGGTACTGGGTCACATCGCCGACGGCCGCTCCAACCGGGAGATCGCCCGCAGCCTGCACCTCTCGGAGAAGACGGTGAAGACCCATGTGTCCAACATCCTCATGAAGTTGGACCTGGCCGACCGTACTCAGGCGGCACTCTGGGCCGTTCGCCATGGCGAGACCCGCGAGGGGTAGTGCGCCGGGGGCGCGGGGAGTTAATGCGGGTGCTGTGTCGATCGGCAGGGTTTCGGCCAGAACTGGTGTCAAACGGTGGTCCGGCATATGCCTTTCGGCAGGGATGGTCCGAATTTTGGTGACGTGTGGTCATTCGGCTGTGCCAGCCTGAATGCCGACACCGATTCCGATGGAGGGCCGGATGAACGCGATGCGCAGTGATTGCGGGACTGCCCTGCTGGCCCATGAGTTCGAGTTGACGTGCCGCCTGTCTGGCGCGTCCATCCCGTCCAGCTCTGGGCCTCCCCTGACTTCCGAGCGCGGAAGCCAGGGGCGGGGGCCGGACGAACCCCTCTTGTCGGGGTGTCAGGACATGGAGCCGGATATCGGCGCAGCGGAAGCCACCGAGCGCCGGGCGCGGTCGACCCGGGCGGCAATCCGCGACCGGCAGGCGTACGGGCCGGAGCTGCTGAGGCGCCGGCTCCGGATGCGGCGCTGGCAGTTCGACCTGGCACGGGAACGCGAACTGATCCCCGAACCGGACCTCGACAACGGCACCTGGTCGGCCCTCGTCAAGGTGCAGCTCGAGGCTCGTGCCGAGGAGATCGTCCTCGCGTTGGGCGCCGTGCCGCCGGTGGGAGCGGCCAAGGCGGCCACGGTGCTGAGGCACACCACCGGTCTGCTGGTGATCGCCGAGGACGTCAGACGCCTTGCCGCCGCAGGGGAGCTGCGACCCTGTGGCGGATACCGGGGTTGGCCGACTTACAGCCGGGAGACCTTGGCCGCAGTCCCGTATGCCGCGGTGGAGCAGGCCGTCATGGAGCGCATGCGCAAGGCTGCGGACACGGCGAGAGCCGCGGTCGAGGTGCTGGAGCGGCGGCTTGCGGCGAGCTTCTCGGAGGAGGAGGCGGCCGAGATCCTGGGGTGGTCCCGGCGAAGGCTGGCGGCCGCTACGACACAGGGAGACCTGGTTATCGGGCCCGACGGCAGATACGAGCGCGCCGAGGTGATCGCGCTCGCCGCCGCCGGCTCCGGGCCCCACCGCCTCTCAGCGGTCGTCTCGCTCGTCGACGAGGGCGTTGTAGGCGGCCACCTGGGCGCGCCGGGCGGTGCGCCGCAGCGGGGCCAGCACGGATTGGCGGGCCGCCATCTCCGAGGCGCTGACGGCAGCGCCGTGGCCGCCGGAGGCGATGGCGAGCAGGGCGGACACCTGGCGGGCCGACTCCAGGACGCGGACGGCCCGGGACGGGTAGCCAGGGGCGAGCAGCTCGCTGTGGCCACGCCGGCGGTACGCATCGAGGGCGCGCAGGGCCTCAGGCCCGGCCCCGGCCACGTCGAGGCGAGCGAGCATGACGGTAGCCTCCCGCAGCCCGTCTGCGAGCTCACGCTCGGCTTCGTGGAGCGACGGCACGTCCGCCGGAGGTGCGTCATTGACCTCGGAACAGCGCCACAGCACGGTGGCCGAGCGGTCGCCGGCCGGACCGTACACCTCCACCTCCGGCACCAGCCCGAGCGGTGCGCCCACAGCCAGGACGGCCTCACCCGCACTCATGGCCTGCTCGTTGAAGGCCCTCGGGCCAGTCAGCCCGAGCGGATGCCCGGCTGAGGGCAGCGCGAGACGAAGGCCCTTCACACCGAGCACTCGCAGTCGGCCCAGCGCCCAGGTCAGGCCGTGCTGCTCGCCAGGTTCGTCGCCGGGAAGCCCGGTGACCCGATGGATCTCGTCTGCGCCCAGGACTGCCGTGGCGGCGTCGTCCGGAGGGACCAGACCAGCCAGCAGGGCGTTGCCCCATGCGGTGAGCCGCCCCGAACGGGGCTCTTCGTACGGATTGTCGGCAGGTGTCGCGAGCATCCGGCCAGCCTACGGAATCGGCGGTCATCCGCGTGGCGTAGGTTTGCCCATGCGTGTGCGGCGCACCCACCCCGTGCCCACCGGCTGCCGGAGTAGGCTCGCCGCCCGCACCGACGGCCGAGAATCTTGTTTTTTGGGGAAGGCGTAGGCATGAGCGACGTGCTGGAGCTGGTGGACGTATCCGTGGTCCGGGAGGGGCGCGCGCTGGTCGACCAGGTCTCGTGGTCCATCTCCGAGGGCGAGCGCTGGGTCATCCTGGGCCCGAACGGCGCCGGCAAGACCACGCTGTTGCAGATCGCGTCCTCGTACCTGTTCCCGACCTCGGGCAAGGTCACGGTGCTGGGCGAGAAGCTCGGCGAGATCGACGTCTTCGAGCTGCGCTCCCGGATCGGCCTGGCCGGCGCCGCCATGTTCGACAAGCTGCCCGCCGAGCAGACCGTGCTCCAGACCGTCCTCACCGCCGCGTACGGCATGACGGTCACCTGGCAGGAGACCTACGAGCAGTCGGACGAGACCCGCGCCCTTGCCCTGCTCGACCGCCTTGGCATGGCTAACCTCACAGACCGCAAGTTCGGCACCCTCTCCGAGGGAGAGCGCAAGCGCACCCTGATCGCCCGCGCCCTGATGACCGACCCCGAGCTGTTGCTGCTCGACGAGCCCGCCGCCGGCCTGGACCTCGGTGGCCGCGAGGACCTGGTCCGCCGGCTGGGCGCGCTCGCCCAGGACGAGTTCGCCCCGGCGATGGCGATGGTCACCCACCACGTCGAGGAGATCGCGCCGGGCTTCACCCATGTCCTGATGATCCGCCAGGGGAAGGTGCTCACGGCCGGGCCGATCGACACCGAGCTGACCGCCCGCAACCTCTCCAAGTGCTTCGGCCTGCCGCTCACCCTGGAGCGGCACGGAGACCGCTGGTCGGCCCAGGGTCTGCCGCTGGGCTGAGGCCCCGTCCGTTCGTTCATCCGGAAGGCCGTCGGAACCGGTCGCACGTGCGACCGGTTTCCGCCCCTCGACCTGCGGGAACTGTCCGCTTCGAAGGCCTTCGCTCCCTAGGATGGACGTGTGGACAGCTGGATCTGGTGGCTCCTGGCCGCCGCAGGGCTCGGCATACCGCTGGTGCTTACCGCGATGCCGGAGTTCGCCATGTTCGCGGTCGGGGCGCTGGCCGCCGCCGGCGTGGCCGCGTTGGGCGGGGGAGTGGTCCTGGAGACCGTGACCTTCGTCGTCGTCTCGGTCGCTCTGGTGGTCTTCGTCCGCCCGATCGCCTACCGGCAGCTTCGAAAGGGCCCGCAGGTCAAGATGGGCATCGAGGCGCTCCAGGGCGCCACCGCGGTCGTCGCGGAAACCGTCGACGGGGAGGGCGGGCGGATCAAGCTGAGAGGCGAGATCTGGTCGGCCCGTGCGCTCCACCCGGGCCAGGTGTACCAGCCGGGGCAGCAGGTCGACGTCGTCGAAATCCAGGGCGCGACCGCCCTGGTCGTCTAGGGGAGAGTCCGTGGAACCCGTCCTTATCGTTTTGGTCGTCCTGGTCGTGGTGGCCTTCATCGCGCTGATCAAGACGATCCAGGTCATCCCGCAGGCCAGCGCCGCGATCGTGGAGCGCTTCGGCCGCTACACCCGGACGCTCAACGCTGGGCTGAACATCGTCGTCCCGTTCATCGACCGCGTCCGCAACCGCATCGACCTGCGCGAGCAGGTCGTGCCGTTCCCGCCGCAGCCGGTGATCACCCAGGACAACCTGGTCGTCAACATCGACACCGTCATCTACTACCAGGTGACCGACCCCCGCGCCGCGACGTACGAGGTCGCCAGCTACATCCAGGCCATCGAGCAGCTGACCGTCACCACGCTGCGCAACATCATCGGCTCGATGGACCTGGAGTCCACCCTCACCTCGCGCGAGGTCATCAACGCCGGCCTGCGCGGCGTCCTGGACGAGGCCACCGGCAAGTGGGGCATCCGGGTCAACCGTGTCGAGCTGAAGGCGATCGAGCCGCCGACCTCCATCCAGGACTCGATGGAGAAGCAGATGCGCGCCGACCGGGACAAGCGCGCCGCGATCCTCACCGCCGAAGGCCAGCGCCAGGCCCAGATCCTCAAGGCCGAGGGTGAGAAGCAGGCCGAGGTCCTCAAGGCCGAGGGTGAGGCGCAGGCCGCGGTCCTGCGCGCGGACGGTGAGGCGGCCGCGATCCGGACGGTCTTCGAAGCCATCCACGACGGCGACGCCGACCAGAAGCTGCTCGCCTACCAGTACCTCCAGACCCTGCCCGAGCTGGCCAAGGGCGACTCCAACAAGCTCTGGATCATCCCCAGCGAGGTCGGCGACGCGCTCAAGGGCCTCGGCGGCGCCTTCACTGGCCTGACCGGCAACGGCGGAATGAACGGCGGCGCGGTCGCGGCACCCAGCATCCCGCAGACCGCCCCGGCGGCCACCCAGGTGCCGCTGGACCCGGCGGCCGGCCCGCGGCCCGTGGACACCGAGAAGGGCGCCGCCCGTCCCCGGGTGGACCCGGCTCGGGAGTACCCGAAGATCGACCCGGAGTGATCGGTCGAACCCCATGTACTGGCGAGGGCCCGCTGCCGAGAGGTGGCGGGCCCTCGGCCTTTCGCGAGGCCGGCGCGTACGTCCGGGGTGTGTGGCGTGCGTCCCGAATCGTGGGCGGGTCTGGTCGGCGCGCGAGGCCGTCCGGCATGATCCCCTCGGACAGGACCGAGAGGAGAGGTGACCCATGACGCTCTGGGAGTCGATCGCTGTCCTGGCGGCCGGCGTCGGCGCTGGGATGATCAACGTCATCGTCGGTTCCGGCACGCTGATCACCTTCCCGGTCCTGCTCGCCGTCGGCATCCCGCCCGTCACCGCCAACGTCTCCAACTCATTCGGCCTGGTCCCCGGCTCGCTCAGCGGCGTGATCGGGTACCGCCGTGAACTGGTGGGCCAGGGCCGCCGGGTGCTGCGCATGGGCACTGCCTCACTGCTCGGCGGGCTGCTCGGGGCGCTGCTGCTGATCAAGTTGCCGAGCGGGGCCTTCGACACGATCGTCCCGGTGCTGATCCTGCTCGCGCTCGTTCTGGTGGTGATCCAGCCGCGGGTGGCCAAGGCCGTCGCGGCCCGCCGCCGACTTGGTGGCGATCCGGACGGCAGCCCGGTGCTGCTGATCGGGGTGTTCCTGACCGGCATCTACGGCGGCTACTTCGGCGCCGCGCAGGGCGTGCTGCTGATGGCACTGATGGGGATGCTGCTCCAGGAGGACCTCCAGCGGATCAACGCGGTGAAGAACGCCCTGGCGATGATCGTGAACGCGGTCGCCGCGCTCTTCTTCCTCTTCACCTCGACCGTGAACTGGGCCGCCGCCGGTCTGATTGCGGCGGGCTCGCTGGTCGGTGGCCTGCTCGGTGCCAAGGTGGGCCGCCGCCTCCCCCCGACCGCGCTGCGCGGTGTCATCGTGGTGGTCGGTCTCGTGGCCGTCGCCAAGCTTCTGTTGAGTTGAACGACTGTCACATCGTGTGCAAAACGGAGGAGTACGCCGTGGCCCTGGAGATGCGTGAGAGCTGCGAGCGCTGCGCGGTGTCGCTGACCGCGGACGGCCTTGCCTCGATATGTTCCTACGAGTGCACCTTCTGCCCGGACTGCACCGAGGCCATGGCCGACAGCTGCCCCAACTGTGGTGGCGAGCTGGTGGCCCGTCCGCGGCGGAAGGCTGCCTGACACCGGAACCCCGGACATTCCGGTAGCCCGGAGTCCCGGCACTCCGGAATCCCGGCACCGGACCGACGACCCACCAGGAGCGCGGCGATGAGCAACAGGGCACGGCTGAACGAGGACGAGATCATGGCGGCCCTGGTGGCGCTGCCCCAGTGGACGCGGGAGGGCGACAGCATCTTCCGCACCGCCGACGCCCCGGACTTCCCGGCGGCGATCCGGGTGGTCGTCGCCGTCGCCGAGCAGGCCGAGGCGCTCGACCACCACCCCGACATCGACGTCCGCTGGCGCACGCTGCGCTTCGTCCTGTCCACCCACAGTGCCGGCGGCCTCACCGGGCTGGACTTCTCCCTCGCCGCCCGGATCGACGAGGCCCTGCGCGCCGAGTCGGCGGCCTGACGCGGAACGACCGCGAAGCCCGGGACTGTACGGCCGAGGGCCGAGGGCCCGGGCGGTGCCTCCGGGCGGGCGTGAGATGCTGACTGCCGCATCGGCAGGCGGACGGCTCGGAGGGACGGGAACGGATGGCGCAGGAGCCCTTCGGAGACGCCCACCCCCGGCAGCCGTGGCCGCCCCAGGGCCACCAGGACTGGCAGAACGACGCGTACGGCGGGTACTCCGAGCAGCAACAGGCACCTCAGCAGCCGTCGCAGTGGCAGCCGCAGCCAGGCTACGGCTCAGCCGAGTACGGGCAGCAGCAACAGCATCCGCAGCAGCAGTTCGGCCAGGGTGGCTACGGGCACGCCGGCTATGACCAGAGCGGGTACCACCAGAGTGGGTACGACCAGTCCGGCTTCGGTCCGACCGGCTATGTCGAGGGCCGCTATGTCGAGGGCGGCTACGTCCAGGGCCGGTACGACGGCCAGGAGCAGTACCAGCCGCATCCGCAGTACCCGGACCACACACAGCACCAGTCCTACGCGCCGTACGCCACGCCGCAGCAGCCCGCCGCCGCAGAGGGGCTGTACGTCCCGGCGGGGGCGGAGTACTCGCCGGACGGCTACGTGCACATCGAAGAGGTCGAGCCGGAACCCGAGCCCGGCCCCGAGCAGCCTGCGGGGACCTCTCGGGAACAGGCCCCCGAGCGCCAGGCCGAGACCGCCGCACCGTCGAGGGCCGCTGCCCGTCGAGGCGCCGGGGGCGGAGCCGGTTCCGGTTCCGGCGCGGGCTCCGGCTCCTCGCTCTCCGCCAAGGCCCGGAAGGCCGCCGGCGCGGTGCTGACCGGGGAGCATGTGCCCAGCCGCAAGGCCCTGCTGGTGCGGACCGGCGCCGGTGTGGCCGCGCTGGGGGTGCTGGTGGCCGCCGGGTTGACGGTTGGCGCCGAGGGCGGTGGCAGCGCGGCGGCGAGCAGCGGCGGTGAGCCGGGTTTCGCGGTGGCGCACGCCCGGGCGTGGGCCGCGCAGCCCGCCGCGGCCGGTTCGTCCGGGGGCGACGACACGCTGATCGGCAGCTGGCTGCTGGCCGACCTGGTGGTCCGGGCCGACGGCTCCGGGGTGCACGCGTACGACCGGGCGGGTGGCAAGCCGACCTGGTCGGTGGAGCCGCCGGCCGCCGGGGCCGTTCCGTGCGGGCTGTCGGCGGGGGTGAACCAGGCGGGTCTGGGCGCGGTGCTGTTCCGTCCGCAGGCCGATCCGAAGAGCCCCTGCACGCTGGTGACCGCGGTGGACACCAAGACCGGCAAGACCACCTGGACAAAGACTCTCTCGGACGCCAAGGGCGCGTACTCGGCCCGGGTCGGCGTCACCGAGGACAAGGTGGTTGCCGTCGGTGACGACCGGGCGTTGGCCTGGGAGTCCGCCGACGGGAAGGACGTCTGGCAGTACACCGGCCAGGGCAAGTTCTGCACCCTCTCCGGCGGCGTCAGCGGCAAGACCGTGCTCGTCGCCTCCTCCTGCGCCGATTCGACCCCCGCCGACCAGACCGTCGCGCTGAACACCGCGGACGGCAAGGTCGCCTGGTGGCGGGGCCTGAACAACCAGCCGAAGACGGTGACCGTGCTGTCCGCCGAGCCGTCCGTGGTCCTCACCACCGGCGAGAAGCCCGAGGCGGACCGGCTGTTCGCCTGGGGTGCGGGCGGCGACCCGGCCACCGAGATCCCGGTGGCCGTCGACGGCGGTCGGCTGGACGTCGCCCACGGTACGTTTTCGGCCACTCCCGGCGTGTACTTCGAGGGCCGCACGATGGTCACCACCCTGGCCCCTCCGAACGGCGGCGGACAGGTGGCCGCCGTCGGCTACGACCTGGACACCGGCAAGCAGCGCTGGAAGGTGCCCACCGCCGCCAAGGGCGCTGCCCGGGCCGTGGGCATCGACGGCGGATCGCTGGTGCTCGCCGCCGATGAACGACGGGACCAGCCCGCCCGCCTCAGCAGGTTCCCGTTGGCGGGCGGCCAGGAGGCGATCGGCGGCAACTTCCCGGCTGGCACCGGTTCGCTCCTGATCTCCGGACGGGTGCTGATCGGCGGCGGGCAGGTGGTCGTGGTGCCCGAGCACTCGACCAACTACGGCACGGCGGCGGGGTACCAGGCGAAGGACTGAGGCCCTCAGCCCGTTCCCCCACCGTCCATGCCATCCCACGGTCACCCGCCGCCGTCCGGACGCCGGGAGCGTCCTCAGACCGGGAGCGTCGAGAGTTCCGAGAGCGTCGACAGCGCTGAGGGAGCCGAGAGTGCCGAGAACGCTCCCGTGCCCGGAAACCGCCTCACGCCGCCGAGACGGGCCGGCCCGGTACGACAGGCAGCCAGTCGGCGAGGTCCCGGACCTCCGAGCTGCGCAGACCGAGCGCGAGCATGAGACTCGCCTGCGGCGTCGGCACGAACGGGCGGCGCAGCAGCTTCATCCCGGCCTGCTCCGGCGTGCGGTCCGCCTTGAGCTGGTTGTCCTCCGCGCACGCGGCGACGGTGTTCATCCAGCTGTCGGCACCACCGCGCGACTTCGGCTGGAGGTGGTCCACCGTGGTGGCCCGCTGGCCGCAGTACGCGCACAGGTGCTGGTCTCGGGCCAGGACGCCCCGCCTCGACCACGGAGCCTGTTGTCGGAACGGCACCCGTACGTACCGTTGCAGTCTGATCACCCGTGGCACGGGGACGGCCACGCCCGTCCCCCGGATCGAGCGCAGCGGATGCGCCTGCTCCACCACCGCCTTGTCCTGGAGCACCAGGACGACGGCGCGCTGGAGCGACACCGTTGTCAGGGGCTCGTAGCTCGCGTTCAGAACCAGCGTGTTGCGCACTCGGCACACCCTTCCCGCGGGCGTGCCACGGCGGCACGACCGTCTCCACACACGTCACTGCCGCCGCACGGCGGTGGAACCACTCTGAATGGGCCCGTGGCCGTCGAACAACGGAATTTCCGGTATCGGGGAGGGGACCGGGAGAGGGGACCCTCCGACCCGGTGGGGTGCCTCGGGGAAAACTCGCTGGCCGGAACCGCGTAGGCTCTATCAGGCTGGAGTCGTACCGACCCGGGGCCCGACCGAATCGGGCCGGCACCGGGCGGACGCCCGATCGAAGGAGAAGCGTGACCGTGACGGACATCGTCGACGAGCTGCAGTGGCGTGGGCTGATCGCCCTTTCCACTGACGAGGACGCACTGCGCAAGGCGTTCGCGGACGGCCCGGTCACGTTCTATTGCGGCTTCGACCCGACGGCCCCCAGCCTGCACCTCGGCAACCTGGTGCAGATCCTCACCATGAGCCGCATCCAGCAGGCGGGGAACCTCCCGCTCGGTCTGGTCGGCGGCGCCACGGGCCTGATCGGCGACCCGAAGCCCACCGCCGAGCGCGTGCTCAACGACCCCGAGACGGTGGCCGGCTGGGTCGAGCGCCTGCGCGGCCAGATCTCGCGCTTCCTCGACTTCGAGGGCCCGTACGCGGCGCGCATGGTCAACAACCTGGACTGGACGTCCGGGATGTCGGCGATCAGCCTGCTGCGTGACGTGGGCAAGTACTTCCGGGTCAACAACATGATCGCGAAGGAGGCCGTCGCCCGACGACTCAACTCCGACGCGGGCATCAGCTACACCGAGTTCAGCTACCAGATCCTCCAGGGCATGGACTACCTGGAGCTGAACCGCCGCTACGGCTGCGCCCTTCAGACGGGCGGCAGCGACCAGTGGGGCAACCTGACCGCCGGCACGGACCTGATCCGCAAGGCCGACGGCAAGTCCGTCCACGCGCTGGCCACGCCGCTGATCGTCAAGGCCGACGGCACCAAGTTCGGCAAGACCGAGTCCGGCACCGTCTGGCTCGACCCCGAGCTGACCACCCCGTACGCCTTCTACCAGTTCTGGCTGAACGCGGACGACCGGGATATCCCCAACTTCCTGCGGATCTTCAGCTTCCGCTCGAAGGAGGAGATCGAGGAGCTGGAGCGCGAGACCACCGAGCGCCCCGCCGCCCGCCTCGCCCAGCGCGCCCTCGCCGAGGAGCTCACCACGTTGGTGCACGGCGCGGAGCAGTACGAGCGCGCGGTCGCCGCGTCCAAGGCGCTGTTCGGCCAGGGCGACCTGGCGGACCTGGAGGCCCCGACCCTGGCGGCCGCCCTGGCCGAGGTCCCGAAGGCCGAGGTGTCCGAGCTTCAGACGGTGGTCGACCTGCTGGTCGCCGTCGGCCTGTCGCCGAGCCGCTCGGCCGCCCGCCGGACAATCAAGGAGGGCGGCGCCTACCTCAACAACGTCAAGGTGACGGACGAGGAGGCCGTGCCGACCGAGGCCGACCTGCTGCACGGCCGCTGGCTCGTGCTGCGGCGCGGCAAGCGGAACCTGGCGGCGGCGGAGCTGGTCGCCGCCGGCTGAGGCCTGGCCATGGCTGAAACACACCTGCTCTGAGCTGCGGCTTCGAGCTTCGAGGGCCGGATCTGGACAGATCCGGCCCTCGGCGTTTGACGATGTCGTCCAGGTGGCCTAGTGTTGAACGAGTCGCTGGAGCGGCCATCCCACTCAGCAAGACCCACTCTCACTCTGATCCCCATGAAAATGGGTTTGTTGGCGTTCCCGCCAACCGGAGCGAGTGTGAATTTCGAGTGACACTCGAAATGCGTTAGTGTGGTGGACGTTGCGAAAGCGATCCCGGCCAGTTACGGGAAATCAGATGAATGAAACTCCGGAAAACGGAGCGGAAAACATCTGATAAGCTGGAAACACGAAAGAACGAAGCCCGGAGGGCCTGCTGGAAGGCAGTCCGAAGGAAGCGTCCGTTCCTTGAGAACTCAACAGCGTGCCAAAAGTCAACGCCAGATATGTTGACATCCCCGGCCTCAGGTTTCCTGGGGTTGGAGATTCCTTTTGAAATAAACACTAGCGAGGACGCAGTGCGCGGGGCCGCCCTATTCCGGTGGTTGCCGTGCCGCTCAACGCGGGTGTGGACCCGATTACGGGTAAACATTCACGGAGAGTTTGATCCTGGCTCAGGACGAACGCTGGCGGCGTGCTTAACACATGCAAGTCGAACGGTGAAGCCCTTCGGGGTGGA